>JAOJEG010000001.1 GCA_028226535.1 Candidatus Pelagibacter sp.
AAAGGTGTTAAAGTTGCAGTAGTGAATGCTGGAAAACCCTTGCCTATGCTTTCAGTTCAAGATGCGGTAACAGAAAACTTAATTGAACCAATTTTTATTGGTGACAAAAAAGAAATTTTAAAATGTGCTAGAGATTTAAAATGGGATATTTCAAAATTTGAAATTATTGATGAGCCTATTGAAAATAATACAGCCAAAATAGCAGCACAACTTGCAAGCAAAGGTAAAGTAAAAATAATTGTCAAAGGGCATATTCATACAGATGTCCTAATGAAAGAAGTTTTAAAAAGAGAATACAATTTACTAGGTAAAACTAGATTAAGTCATATATGGCATATGACTGTAGAAAAAGATGATAAACCATTAATTATCACCGATGGGGCTTTAAATGTTTTACCAAATGTTAAAACTAAAATGCATATACTTAAAAATGCAATCAATTTTTCAAACAGAATAGGAATATCTAAACCAAAAGTAGCTGTTTTATCAGCAACTGAGGAGGTTCTAGAAAGTGTTCCAAGCTCTTTAGATGCTGCTGAAATTACAAAATTGGCAAAAGATGAGAATTTAGAAGCTGATGTTTTTGGACCACTTGCATTTGATAATAGTATTTCAAAAAAATCAGCTGGAATTAAAGGAATTAAAAATTCTGTAGCTGGAGAAGCAGACATATTATTGGTTCCAAGTGTAGAAACTGGAAATGGATTGGTTAAAATGATGATTTATTTTATGGGAGCGTGTGCTGCAGGAGTTGTGGTTGGTGGTAAGGTTCCTGTTGTAATTACTAGTAGATCAGATGAGGCCCAAGCTAGATTAGCCTCAATTGCAGCAGCTGTAGTTGCTTTAGATTAATTCTAAATTAAATTTATGAAACCATTCGATTATATTAGTTTATATCTCTTAGTAATTATTTTATGTATCGCTAGCGTAAATATCGCATACAGGTATTACTTTTAAATTATTGAACAAAATCCAATTTTACTCTATTAAGATTATCTTAAATCAAAAGGAAATAATCAATGGCTATACAATACTTAAAAAAATCACCTAAAACATCTTCAACAGATGATACTAAAACCAGAGAAATTGTTGAAAATATTCTTAGAGATATAGAGCAATCTAAAGAAGAAGGATGTAAAGAATATTCAAAAAAATTTGATAAATATGAGGGTGATGTAGTCGTTTCAAAAGAAAGAATTGAAGAAATTAAAAAAGATTTAGATCAAAAAACAAAAGATGACATCCAATTTTCTCATGAAAGAGTTAGAAAATTTGCTGAAGCACAATTAAAAAATTATGGTCAGGATTTTGAAGTTGAATTATCTGACGGATTATTTGCAGGACAAAAATTAATTCCTGTTAATACAGCGGGTTGTTATGTGCCAGCAGGTAGATATGCTCATATAGCTTCAGCTGTAATGAGTGTAACCACCGCTAAAGTAGCTGGTGTAAAAAATATTATTGTAGCAAGTTCGCCAAAACCAGGTGTGGGTGTTCATCCATCAATTGTTTATACTGCTGATCTTTGTGGTGCAGACTCAATTTTAAACTTAGGTGGCGTTCAAGGTATAGCTGCAATGACTAATGGATTATTTGGTAACGCACCAGCTGATATATTGGTTGGTCCAGGTAACCAATTTGTTGCTGAAGCAAAAAGAATGTTATTTGGTAAAGTTGGAATTGATTTATTTGCAGGTCCAACGGAAATAGCAGTAATTGCTGATGACAAAGCTGACGAAGAGTTAGTTTCAGTTGACCTAGTTGGTCAAGCTGAACACGGTTACAATTCACCAGCATGGTTATATACCACAAGTAAAAGAGTTGCTGATTATGTGATCAAAAGAGTACCAGAACTAATTGCTGAACTTCCAGAACTACCAAGAGAAAATGCAGGCGCGGCATGGAGAGATTACGGAGAAGTAATACTTTGTGATACTGACGAAGAAATGGCAACTATTAGCGATGAATATGCTCCTGAACACTTAGAAGTACAAACTCAAAACTTAGAATGGTTTCATAAAAGATTAAAAAATTATGGATCTTTATTTATAGGGGAAGAAACTACCGTTGCTTATGGTGATAAATGTTCTGGAACAAACCATATATTACCAACAAAAGGTGCTGGAAGATACACTGGAGGATTATTTGTTGGAAAATTTATCAAAACTTTGAGTTTTCAAAGAATGACTAAAGAGTCGACTAAAACGGTCGGGGCTGCTTGTGCAAGAATTTCAAGATATGAAGGAATGGAAGCGCACGCAAGAACAGGTGATGCTAGATTAAGAAAATATGGATTTCAAAATTAAGACTTAATCCTTTTTCCATTTTCATCAAAAACAAAAATATCTTTTGAATTAAATCCTACTGTATTTTCTATGGTGTGATTACTTGGAATTTTTGCACTTATTTCGTATTGATCCATTTTAATATATACAATTTTTTCATTACCTAGATTTTCAACTAAATCTACTTTTGGACTAAATTTATACTCACTATTTTCAGAAACATTAAAATGCTCTGGTCTTATACCAAGATAATAATCTTTTTTAGAAAAATTTATTCCATCAATCTTAATGTTATTGCCAAGGAAATTTATTTGATTATTTGAAACAATGTTTTCACTGGTAATTTTTAATATATTCATTTTTGGAGTTCCAATAAATTGAGCTACGAATATATTTGAAGGATCACTATATATTTCATCTGGTGTACCGACTTGTTCTATGTTTCCATGATTTAAAATAACTATTCGGTCAGCTAAAGTCATAGCTTCTACCTGATCATGGGTAACATAAATCATATTAGTTTTTATTTGATTGTGTAATTTTGAAATTTCAACCCTCATTTCAGCTCTTAATGCTGCATCAAGATTTGATAGAGGCTCATCAAATAAAAAAATTTTGGGATTTCTTGTAATAGCTCTACCAATAGCAACTCTTTGTCTTTGACCTCCTGAAAGTTGTTTGGGTTTTCTCTCTAACAATTCCTCAATTTTTAAAATTTTAGCAGCTTGCATGACTTTTTGCTCAATTTCTTCTTTAGGTCTTTTTTCAATTTTTAAACCAAAAGACATATTTTCATAAACATTCATATGTGGATACAAAGCATATGATTGAAAAACCATTGCTGTTTCTCTTTTTGATGGATGTAGTTCGTTAACCAATTGATCATTAATAAAAATCTCTCCTTCGTCAATTTGCTCCAATCCTGCAATCATTCTTAATAAGGTAGATTTTCCACAACCTGAAGGTCCAACTAATACTAAAAATTCATCTTCTTTACCTTCAAGATTAAAATTATTTATAATTTTATTTGATCCAAAAGATTTATGAATATTGGTAAATTTTATATTAGACATTGTTATTCTTTTATCAGTTCAAAAATATCAATACCAATTTGATTTAAAATATGAGCTATGTCAATCGGAACCCAATTCTCTCTTATTTTGCCTTCATCATGATGATAAAAATCCATTACTCTCATTGTAACATTCTTATTATTTGGGGGATATCCTAACCAGTCATTAGAACCATATGTGGCTTGAATACTATGCCATCCTGCAGTTAGGGAAAATTTTCCATCTCCTAATTCAGAATAATGACCTAGTTTCCAGTAATTTCTTTCTTTAAAAGTTTTTCTAAAAGGTAATTGATGATTGTCAACAAAACCCTCTAAAGATCTTGCTGTACCTATTCCACTTGGCCCATACCAAATCATTTTATCATGCCAAAATTCTGCTTGAGGATGATTAATTAGTTTTGATTTTAATTCTTCATCTGAATTACTATCTAATTCAGGTTTAATGTTTAGGCTTCTTTGCATGGTTAGTGCCTGTTCTAAATTCAATTTAGAAATATTAAGATCTTTTTCAGAATGATTTACTCCATCAGCATTTATTGGATTTAACCAATTACCTTCAGCACCTCTTGATTTATTTATTGGAAGAACTCCTGTTTGAAAAATTAAGTCTATTACATCAATTAAAATATGGCTTTCAACTATTTTATCATTTTTCAATTCGTGTATTTCACAACATCTGAGATTTACCATCTTATTGTTTGGCTTTATTCCAAGCCAAGTTTTTTTAAAAATTCCAGAAAGTGTAGATATAGAAGCAACTTGTATTTTATCTCTAAAAGTTCCTCCGATAATAAGTTGTGATCTTCTTTCTAGATCTGGGAAAGACTCAAATAAAGGTAACCAATAATCGTTCTTAAATTGATCAATACCTACAAATTCATTAATTGGGTGAAAACAATTTACTTTAACATTTCTATCAAAATATTTGTTTAAATTAACATCTAGAGTAGATTTACCAGAATGGACTATGTCTGTTAAATAATTTTTTACTTTTTGTTTGTTTCTATAATTCTCTTCAGGAGTAATAATAATATTTTTTACGTCTTCTTGTCCTTTAAGTCCTGTGTCAAAATTTTCAATTTTCATATATAAAACACTTATATTTAATAAAAAGATCAATAAATATTATGACTGAAAGAATTGCAAGATTTAATGAGCTAACACCTAGCACCTTACCTTTTGTGGAAGGAAGAATTGATGGTCATAAAGAAAGAAAAAATTATTCAATTGTCGGTCCTGGTGTCGCAGAGGATAGTCAGCAGTCAGTCAAGATTTCTAAACCTCATGGTTATAATCTTGGTGCAGTTAGTGCAAATCCAAAAAACGGCTCTGGATTACACAGCCACACAACAGCTGAAGTTTTTTTAATTTATTCTGGTAGTTGGAGATTTTATTGGGGAGCAGATGGTAGAAATGAAATAATTTTAAGTAAAGGCGATATTATTTCAATGCCAACAAACATGTTTAGAGGTTTTGAAAATGCAGGTGATGAAGAAGGTTTAATTTTTGTTGTACTTGGTAACGATGATCCTGGAATAATAACATGGGTTCCAAATGTTTTGATTAAAGCAAAAGAGACTGGGTTAGCTTTATTAGATGATAACTCATTAATTGATCTAAAAGAAAATGAAATACCTCCAAATAGAAAACTATTAGAGCCTATTACAAATGAAACGCTTCAAAAGTTTGATAATTACCGAATAGATGAAATTGAAAAATTTATTTGTAGGTTTAAAAATCAAACTAATCATGAAATAAACTTAAATAATGGAATTAAATTAATTCAGATTATTGGAAGTAGTTTTTCTAACAAAAACTATAATGCAATAATTGATCATGATACTGGTTTTAATTTAAGTATTTTAAAAGGCAAACATGGTCTAATTGAGGATTTAGTCTTTGATAAACCAACAATTTTATTTGCACAAAAGGGAAATTGGAAAGTTAAGATTGAAGAAAACGAATTTAATATAAATTCAAAAGATACTTTTTCTCTTCCTTTAAATACTAAAGTTAGTGTTTCAATTGATAATAATGAAGACTGTTTTTTAAATTGTGTTAGTAAAGCCTAATGAAGGGCTTTGATAAAAAATATGTAGACTTTCCAGATTATATCTTAAAAATTACAAAACAAATTTGGGAAGGTAAAGACGTAGAGTCTATTGGTGAATTTTATACAGATAATATTCCTGTAAGATCACCTTTTGGAATAACTTATGGCAACAAACCTGTAATTGATGCTACTCACAATACTTTAAAAGAATTTCCAAATAGGCAGTTACTAGGTGAAGATGTTATCTGGAATGGTAATGATGATGTGGGCTATCATTCCTCTCACAGAATATTAAGTAAGGGAACACATTTAGGTGATGGTTTTTATGGTAAACCCACTGGTAAGGATATTTATTATAGAGTAATAGCAGATTGTGCTTGTAAAGATAATCAGGTCTACGATGAATGGATTGTAAGAGATCAAGGAGCAATGGTAAGACAAATTGGTTATTCGCCCAAAGAGTTCGCACAAATAATGATTGATAAAGAAGGTGGAGTCGATAAAGCAAACAAACTTTTTGATAAAAGTGAGGTAAAACCATCAGATTATCGTCCTGAAGATGTAAGAATAAATTCAGCAGGTGAAAAATATTCAAAAATATTAAATAGTGTTTTTGAAGAGAATTATGATTTCAGTGACTATAATAGGGCTTCAAGTATTTACTGGCCTGGAAACAGATTGGGTCATGGACGAGAGGATATTGCAAAGTTTTGGAATTCATTAAAAAATATTTTTACAGAAATAAAATTTAATATTGAACATGTAGGATATTTAGATGAGCCAAACAAGAACCCCAGAGCATCAATTAGATGGTTTCTAGAAGGTAAACATTCTAATGATAGTGATGATTATGGTAAAAAAACAAATTCTAAATTATTTATCATGGGAATAAATCATGTAGAGTTAAATAAAGATGGAATTATAAGAGAGTGGGTTTTGTTTGATGAAGTTGCTATTTGGAAACAAATTCTAATGAATTAATAATAAATATTATGACTAAGATTAAAACAACACATGTTGGAAGTTTGCCAAGATCGAATGAGCTTTCTGAACTTTTATTCAAAAAAGATAAAAAAGAAAAAATAGATCTCGATAATTTTGATGCAGTAGTAAAAAATGATGTTAAAAAAATTGTTAAGAAACAAGTAGACTTGGGTATAGATTTTATTAGCGACGGCGAGATGTCTAAAATCAGTTATGCAACCTATGTTAAAGATAGAATTGATGGTTTTTCTGGTGAGAGTGAAAGAAAAGCTCCGAAAGACCTTGATGATTTTCCAACATTTAAAGAACGAATTGCAAGGAGCGGTGGAACTCCGAGTTATACAAGACCATGCTGTACTAACGAGTTAAAAATTAAGGATACTCTATCTTTAACAAAAGACATTAATAATTTTAAAGAAGCCCTAAAAGAAAATAATCATATCCACGCATTTATGAATGCAGCTTCTCCAGGTGTAATTTCTGCTTTCTTGCCAAATAAGTTTTATAAAAATGATGATGAGTATTTAAGCTCACTATCAAAAATTATGAAGCAAGAGTATGAAGAAATCGTCTCTAATGACATTTATTTACAATTGGATTGTCCAGATTTAGCCTTAGCAAGACACATGACTTTTAAAGATTTATCAGAAGGAGATTTTTTAAAAAGAGCAGAAAAACAAATCGAGTTTCTTAACCAATCTTTAGAAAATATTCCTCAATCTAAGATTAGAATGCATATTTGTTGGGGAAATTATGAGGGTCCACATTTACACGATATTTCTTTAGCAAAAATTCTACCTTTAATTCTAAAGGCAAATGTTGGCACTTATTTGCTCGAGTCGTCAAACCCAAGGCATTCACATGAATGGCAAGCATTTGAAAATATAAAATTACCCCAAGACAAAATTATTGCTCCAGGAGTAATAGACTCTACTACAAATTTTGTTGAACATCCTGAAGTTGTAAAAAATAGATTGGTTCAGTTTTCAAAAGTTGTTGATAAAGAACAGTTAATGGCTGGAACAGATTGTGGCTTTAGTACTTTTGCTGGATTTGGAAATGTTGATGAAAACATAGCTTATAAAAAATTAGAGTCTCTAGTAATTGGCACAAATTTAGCATCTCAATCAATCTAATTTTTTTCTTTTCAATAGACAAAAATAACGACAAAATGTCCTAATAAAATACTTACGGGTATTTGATAGGGTTTAATTCTTAATTTAATGAAAGGTAATAAATATGAAAAAAATATTAATAGCATTATCATTTCTACTATTTGGTACTTATGCTAATGCAGATTGTAATATTAAATCTGGTTCTATAAACATTTTAGCAAATGATTTTCCAGCATTAAGAACTTTAGTTGAAACTGCAAAAGAATGTAAAGGAAGTGCTGACTTCAAAGTTACACATTCGGCTGAGCATAATAAAATTGCTGTGCCTGCATTAACAGCAAATCCATCAGAATTTTCTGTCAGGGTTGCTGCTAACAGTTCTATTGTTCCATTAATGAATGCTGACTTAATCAGACCTATGAATGATTTGGTTAAAAAGTATGGTAAAGGAATTCAAGACTCTCAATTAATTACCATCGATGGAAAAGTAATGGCTGTAGCATTTATGGCTAATACTCAACATTTATACGTAAGAACTGATGTTTTAAAAGAAAATGGTATTGCGATTCCAAAAACTTATGAAGAAGTAGTTGCGGCTGCTGAAAAAATTAGAGCTGCTGGAAAAATGAAATATCCTTATGCTGCTGCTTATAAAGCAGGATGGAACTTAGCTGAAGAATTTGTAAATATGTACATTGGACACGGTGGTGAATTCTTTAAAGCAGGAACTGCTAAACCAAATGTTAACAACGCTAAAGGTGTTGCAACACTGAACATGTTAAAAAAATTAGCTGATTTAAGTAATCCTGATTATTTAACACATGATAGTGAAGCTATTAAGGTTGAATGGGAAGCTGGTAATGTAGCTATCATGACTTTATGGGCGTCAAGATCTGGTACTTTATTAGATGATGAAGGTGATGCGAAAATTACTGCTGCTACTAAATTAGTTGCACCGGCAACAGTTGGTGGTGGAAATATACCTGCTGCAACATTATGGTGGGATGGTTTTACCCTTGCTAAAAATAGACCTGATGCTGACGCAGAAGCTTCATTTAGAGCAATGGCTCACGCCGCTTCATCAAAAGAGATGGTTGCTAAAGCTTCAGACCAAGCTGTTTGGTTAGTTGAAGGTTTTGTACCAGGTCCAAAATCAGTTGGTGTTATTGAAGCAGTTAAAATGGGAGCTAAACCATATCCAATGTTACCACAAATGGGTTTAATGCATGGTGCACTTGGAAGTGAAATCGTTGAATTTTTACAAGGAAACGAGACTGCTGAGCAAGCTTTAAAAGATGTCGAAGCTGCATACATGACTAAAGCAAAAGAACAAGGTTTTCTATAAAATCTAGATTAAATAAGTGGGGATTTAAATATCCCCACTTCATAATATTTCATGCCTAATAGAAGTTTTTTTTGGTTTTTTTTACCTGCAGGATTAGCAATGATCTTATTCATTGGATTACCAATTATATCTACAGGTGTTCAGTCTTTTTACGCTCAACATGATCAAATATTGGTTAAAGTAAAAAAATGTGATCCTTTTGGATGTAAAGAGTCAGTAGTTGTTGATCAAGAAGCAACATCAAAAATTAGAGACGAAAAGCCTTTAGGAAAATTTAATGGATTTGGAACTTATATTGACAGAAACCATTTGGCTGTGGAACAAATTTCAGAATTCTGGGATGAAAGTAAATCAACTGGCGAATTTATTAGTAAAGTTGGAAATCTACCCTTTTACAAAGCATTAGTCTTTACCTTAACCTACTGTCTAATCGTAACTCCCTGTGTACTCTTGTTAGGATTTATTATTGCACTAAGTTTAAATGCAATTTCTAGAAAAATTAGAGGTCCTCTTATTTTTGGTACTATTTTGCCAATGATTGTTACACCTTTAGTTGGATCTTTAGTTTTATTTTGGATGATTGATGCTGAGGGAATAATTGGCGCAAATTTACAGATATTAATGAATGACCCTTATCTGTCTGTAAAATCTTCTAAAACACTTACTTGGATTACAATAATAATTTATGGAGTTTGGCACCACTCCCCTTTTGCTTTTGTTGTATTTTATGCTGCACTACAAACAGTTCCACAAGAACCCTTAGAAGACTCAATTATTGATGGAGCTTCTAGATTTCAAAGAGTAAAACATATTGTATTACCACATATATATCCTGTTGTTACTTTTGTAGCCTTAATTTCTTTGATGGATAACTTTAGGGTGTTTGAACCAATAATTGGATTTAGCGCTGAAGGTAGTGCTCAGTCTTTATCATGGTTAATTTATGATAATTTAGTTAATGAAGAAGTTATTCTTTTTGGTTCAGCTGCCGCTACATCAATAATGACTATTATTGGTATTTCAATAATACTTGCTCCAGTTTTAATTAGAACTTGGAGAGAATTTAGAACGAATAGATAAATATGGATTACGGATTAGATAAAAAATCAAATAGTTTAAAAACATTCAATACTATATTTATAGTTGTTTGGTTGCTACTTGCATGCTTTCCATTTATTTGGACTTTTTGGGGATCTTTTAAAGTAAGAGCAGACTTTTTTTCTAGAGCTGACTGGTGGTATGCAATTACTGCCTTTAATACTTTAATTGAAACTGGTGTAAGGTTTACAACTGAGGCTTATAGTGGTGCTTGGTTTGAAGGTGAATTTTGGAAGGCTTCTAGAAATACAATTATTGTTACTATTAGTGTGGTCTCCATATCTTTGTTTCTTGGAACACTTGGCGCATATGCTTTATCCAGATCTACTAAAAATTACGCGTTTTGGATATTAATTATAGCTTTAATTTTTAGAGCAATGCCACATATAACTCTAGTTTCAGGTTACTTATTTCCATTTTTTCAATTACAAATTTGGGGAATTTTACCAACTACAATTGTAGTTTTAGTAGCAATTAATCAACCGTTTACATTATGGCTTTTATATTCATTTTTTAAAACTGTACCTAAGGAACTAGATGAAAGTGCTCTTATTGATGGATGTTCATACTTTCAAACGTTTAGACATATCATAATGCCTGTCATGTGGCCTGGAGTGATAACTGCAGGATTATTTAGTTTAATGTTAGCTTATAATGATTTTACAGTGACAGCTTTATTATTAAATCAAGAAAATCATACTATGGTCCCTAAAATTCAAAGCTACTTAGGAACAAATCAACACGAAGGTAATTTAATGTGGGCAGTTTCATCAGTAGTGTCAGCAACTGCTCCTCTATTCTTATTGGTAATGTTTTTTCAAAGACAAATTATAAGCGGATTAACAGCAGGTGCAGTTAAGGGTTAAATTATAAAACTTTTAATTAAATCATTAAATTTATCTGGCTCTTCAAGATGCACGTTGTGACTGCAACCTTTAAAAATCTCCAATCTACTATTTGCAATTCCTTTGTTAAGTGTATCTACTTGATCAAAATTATATGAAGTGTCTTTATCACCCCAAACTATCAATGTTTGATTTTTAATATCTTTTAAATAATCAATACCTGACCAATTTTTCATTGCTATAAGAGCATTGTCAGCCGTCTCTAAAGAAACATTTTTAACTGCATTTTCACAAAGGTAATAATTTTTATCCCGATCACCTTTCACAAACCATTTTTGTGGTACTCTAGAAAATGAAATTTTTACACCATCTTTTCTAAGTTTTTTTCTTGTTTCATCAATGGTTTCAAACCTTCCAGGTATTTCACCAATAGACCCAGTTGCAAAACAAATTAACTTATTAACTCTATCACCAGCTATTTTAGTTATTTCTTGCACTATCATTCCACCCATAGAATGACCAAGTAAATTAAATTTATCTATTCTTTTTGCATCAATCTCATTAATTATAAATTTAGCCATTTTATTAATTGAGTCTAATGATTGAACGTCACTGCTTTCTCCAAATCCAGGTAAAGCTGGTGAAATTACTCTACAAAAACCTGAAAAAAAATCTTTTTGGTTGCACCACATTTCTGATGAACCTAAATAGCCATGAACCAATACTAAAGGATTTCCCTCACCTACATCGTCTATATAAATCTTATTCATAATATTTAATTAATCATTTTCGTTATAATAAACAATATTAAAAAACTCATAAATATAATTATTAAGATATTAATTATATTCCAAACTTTTTGCTTTGTTGCATATTTAGATAAATATTTTGAAAGATATCCAATTAAGAAAAAAAATAAAAAAGATGCAATTGACGCTCCAATTCCAAAAAATATTTTTTGACTAATTACGAAATTTTTTGAAAAATTTCCTAAAAAAAATACAGTATCGGAATAGACATGAGGATTTAGATATGTAAATCCTAAAGTTTTTAACAGGATATTGAATCCAGTAATACTAGTCACATCTGTATCAAAATTAACTGCAATGTTGTAATTCTTTATTTTTGAATAAATGAAATGAATTAGAAAAATAACTAAAGCTATATTAAATATCAATTCAACAGTTGAATTAAAATATTTACTAAAAAATTCAAAAATAAATATTCCTAGAAAAATTAAAATAAAGTCTGAAATAGAACAAACTAAACAAACAAGAAATATATGTTGTTTTTTTAATCCTTGTTCAATTACAAATATATTTTGAGCTCCTATTGCTAAAATAAGACTCAAACCAGTGAAAAAACCTAGTAACAGAAATTCCATCAGGGTTTATTAAACTCTTTTTTTACCTTGAACAACTCTATCGAGAATTAATGCTACAAATAAAATTGCAACACCTGCTAAAATACCTTGGCCAACATTTGCATATTGTAGTGCTTCAAGCACATCTTGTCCTAATCCTTTTGCGCCAATTAAAGATGCAACAACTACCATCGCTAGACTTAACATTACTGTTTGATTAACTCCTGCCAATATTGATGGGGTAGCCAAAGGCAGATCTACTTTTCTAAGTAAATACCATTTACTTGCACCATAAGCTATTGCAGCTTCTCGTATAGTTTCTGGAACACCTCTTAATCCAAGCACAGTTAATCTTACAACAGGTGTTCCACCAAAGATCATGGTAATAATAACTGCTGCAACCTTTCCAGTTCCAAAAAAGGCAATGACTGGAATCATAAATACGAAAGCTGGCATAGTTTGCATGAAATCCATAATAGGTCTTATCATTGAATAAAATCTTTGACGTCTTGCACAAAAAATTCCAAGGGGTATTCCGATTGCAATACTTAAAATTGCAGCTGTTCCAAGTAAAGCAAGAGTAGTCATTGCTTTAACCCAAAAACCTAAAAAACCCATATAACTTAAAAATCCAGCTGAATAAATCGCAGCTCTAGGACCAGCTGACAGTCCTGTTAAGGTTACAATTGTTGTAATAATTACTATCCACGGTGTTTTAACAAACAATAACTCTAAGAAATCTAATACCGATCTTATTCCTATTGTAATTGCTGTAAATAAAGCATCACCTTTTAAAACAGCATAATTAAAAACTGTTTCAACCCATGCAATTGAAGTAAGTCGAATATCTGGGTGGGTTGGAAATTCATTCATTACATTTATTAGACCAGGAAAACTATAATGAACCACTGAAAAGAACATTATTACAGATGAAAAAACAGTACTTAAGATATAGTTTTTAGTTTGCATGCCAGGGCTTATCGTTTTGTCAGACAACCATTCTGAATATCTTTTTTCTAATTTTGAATTTGCAAGTACTCCTTGGACGACTTTAATTATAATTAATAAAGCTATTCCAAAAATTGTTATCCATATAGCTGAGGCTTCAATTCTATTAACCTCGTCGATGTATCCTTGCATAGCATCTTCTAATGATTTGATATTTCGTTTATAAACTTCAACTTTGTCGGGATTATTTGTAATCGCTGCTTCTAATTGTTTGTTTCTAAAAGCAATGGTAGATTGAACTTGTTCAATTTTTTGAACAGCTTCTTTTGTAATATTTCCAAACAAACCTCGTACAATCTGAACAACTGAAAAGGTTTCAATAATTAAAAAAGTTAAAGCCCAATTCCAAATATTTCTCATTCCAAACCAAATTGGTCCTAAAATTGCGGCGTATATATTAAATGAAAAAGAAAAAGCGGGTTTGCTACCTATTTTTTGAAACTGATCTATATAGTAATTTGGGTTCGTTTTAACAAAATCAGTTATTAATTCTGATCTAGATGGGTTGTTAATCTCTTTACTCACCTTCACCTCCTTCGATGACTGCTTTTAAAAGATCTGCTTGTGAAATAACACCAACTACTTGATTTTGAGAATTGTGAACAATTACCGGCTTGTCTCTTGAAGCTGAAGTTTCAATTAACTTACTTAATAAGTCGCTTTCATTGACAGCTTCTAAATCATTAGACAATTTTCCATTTTTATTTTCATATTCTTGAACTGATTTCATGATTGATTTTGCTTGAACTACTTTAAGTCTAGAAATTCCTTTTACAAAATCAGCAACATAATCATCAGCTGGGCTCACTACGATTTCTTCAGGAGTTCCTACTTGAATTACTTTTCCATCTCTCATAATTGCAATTCGATGACCAACTCTCACAGCCTCATCTAAATCATGAGTAATAAAAACTGTCGTTTTTTTCATTTGTTTTGAAAGTTTAATAAATTCTGATTGAAGCTGTCTTCTAATTAGCGGGTCTAATGCACTAAATGGTTCATCCATTAATAAAAAATCAGGGTCTGCAGCTAAAGCTCTTGCAAGTCCTACTCTTTGTTGCATTCCACCTGATAATTCATGTGCAAATTTATTACCCCAACCTTGTAATTCTACAATTTCTAAAATTTTATTGGCAGCATCTAGTCTGTCATTTTTACTAATACCTCTAATTTCAAGTGGCATTGCAATATTATCAACTACTGATCTGTGAGGCATTAATGCAAAATTTTGAAATACCATACCTATTTTTTTATTTCTTAATTCTTGCAAATTATCTCTATCAAGGGTCATAACATCTTGACCATTGATTAAAATTTTTCCTGATGTTGGCTCTAATAGCCTATTAATGTGTCTTACTAACGTAGATTTACCACTACCTGAAAGCCCCATTACACAGAATATCTCCCCTTGTTTCACATCAAATGAAACATCTGACACTCCTATAACTGAATTGTATTTCTCTAATGCTTCGTTTTTTGAAATTCTTTGATTTTGGATTGCATCTAATGCCTCAGTAGAGGTATTACCAAATACTTTCCACACATTTTCAATTTTAATAGCTGATTCAGATGAGTCCATTAAACTTTCTTTTACTTAAGGAAATTATACCCGGCAATATTAAATTGCCGAGTATAAATAATTTATTTTTTTAGATTAAAGACCTAACCAACCATCAACTGTTGATTTGTTAGCATCCATCCATGCTCTTGCTACATCAGCTGGTTGTTTTTTCTCAACTGAAATTGCATAAGCCATAGCTGATACATCGTCTGCTGTTAATTGAAAGTTCTTAAAGAATTCAACAATAGCTGGAGATTTATTTTCTAGAGAAGTACCCCATCCAATTTGAATTTTTTTAAGCGCATCTTTCGAAGCAACATATGATTTTTTATACCAGTCAGCGTCTTCTTTTGGTTGTACCATTTTGTATTTAGCTGGATCGAATTTTGGCTCTTCCAACATAACTACATCAGCCATTCCCCAAATTGCATGTGGTTTGTAACAATAAAATGCATAACCTTCATCTTTTTTAATAGAATCTAATACTCTTGCATTTTTTACTGCTTCAGCTGCTCTGATTGGCTCAATGCCTGCATCATACAAACCATAATCTCTTAATTTAACTTGGTTCACATTAGCTGAAGCCCAACCATCTGCACCAATCCAAAACTCGCCTTTACCATTGCCATCACTATCCATAGCTTTAACAACTTCTGGTCTTCCTAGATCTTCTATTGCAGTAATATTAAATTTTTTAGCAAATTTTTGAGAAACACAATAACCTTGGTTTCCTTCATACGGTTTGCTACTTAATTTTAAAGTTCCTTTTGGAACTAAATCATTTGTGTAAGCTTGTTGGTTAGGTAACCAGATATCAGGGTGAACTTCTATTTCACCTTTGCTTCTGTCAATTGCACCATAGATTGCAGTGTTGTTTCCTGGAACAAGTTCTGCTTCTCCACCCATTTTATCAATAACAACTGCTGCTAATAAATTAGCAATCGCTGTTGCACCTGTCCAACCTGGATCTCCAATTTTAACTTTTTCAGCAAATGTTGAAAAAGTAGCAAAAAGTGAAATTAATCCAGCTACAAGCGTAGTTTTAATTATTCTCATTTTCTCTCTCCTATTAATTTAAAAATTTAGTCTAACGCGAATGAATAAAGTGTGTCAAAGGAAATAAAGATATAAAAAGTATATATAACTCTATTGTATTTTACTAAATTGTCACAATTAATTATGACTAATCCAAATAGTTTTTGTTTGAAGAAAAGAGTTTAATGCCTCTGTTCCTTGGTCTCTAGATAAAGAACCAGATTGTTTGTAACCTCCAAATGGAGTTTTAATATCTCCTTCAGAAAAAGTATTAACTGAAACAGTTCCACAAGGTAAGCTTTTGGCTAAATGAAATGCTCTATTTATATCTTGAGTAAAAACACTGGCATGTAATCCATATTTTGAATTACTAGCAACTTTTAAAGCTTCTTCATCGCTTTTAACAGTTAAAATTCCCAGAACAGGACCAAAAATTTCTTCTTGGGCAATCGTCATCTTCTCTTTTAATCCATCAAACAAAGTAGGTTTTGCGAAAAAGCCTTTTTGTTTATGGTTTGACACACCGCCAGATAAAAGTTTTGCACCCTCATCAATTCCTTTTTGAATATACCCATCAACTGTCTGCAAATGTCCTTTTGAAATCATGGATCCCATATTAGATTTTAAATCTAAAGGATCACCCACTTTTAATTTTTTAACTTTTTTAGTAACTTTATCTAAAAACTCATCCTTAACTTTTGAATGAACGATCTGTCTCATGTTTGCAGAACAGTTTTGACCTCCATTCCAAAATGCAGAATTGATTGCATTATCAATTAAATCATCATCAATTTTTGCATCTTCTAAAACTATAAATGGACTTTTTCCTCCCATTTCAAGTGCAACTGGTTTTAGATTACTTTCACTTGAATACTTTAAAAAATATCCACCTACTTCTGTTGAGCCAGTGAATGAAACGGCATCTACATCTTTATGACGACCAAGCGCTTCACCAACATCCCCATAACCTGGAAGCACATTTAAAACTCCATCCGGTATCCCTGCCTCTTGTGCAATTTTAGCAACTCTAATTGCTGTTAATGGGGTATCTTCTGCTGGTTTAATTATTACTGAACAGCCCGCAGCAAGAGCTGGTGCCATTTTCCAAACAGCCATCATTAAAGGAAAGTTCCACGGAACAATTCCAGCAACAACACCAATTGGTTCTTTTACAATTAAACTTGTAATTGATGGTTCTGTAGGACCAACTTTACCAAATACTTTATCAATTAATTCTCCATACCACTGAAAATGCATTGGTGCATCATTAGCAACTTCATTAACACAATCTGCAACTAATTTTCCTGTATCAACACATTCTAATACTGAATTTTCATCTCCATGTTTTCGAAGTAACTCTGCAAATTTTAATAAAACTTCTTTTCTATGTTCTGGAGAACATCTTGACCAAACACCACTATTAAAAGCTTTTCTTGAAACTTTAACTGCAAGATCAACATCTTTTTGATTGCATTTTGCAACAGCACAAAGCTTTTCACCTGTTGCAGGATTTATTGTATCAAACTTTTTTCCATCAATGGCATTAACATATTTACCATTAATGAAAGCTCTTCCTTCAAATTTTATTTTTTTAGCGATCGATTTATAGTTAACAGCCATGATTTTTGTAGGCTATTACTTAAAAGATTAATTATCAATAATTAATTCATTGGCCCAAACCAGTCAAACTTATTAGTCCAGTTTCTCCAATTACAAGTTGGTCCAATTCTGTGCTTGTACCATTTATTTTTTTTCTCTGCTTTTGCCATTATTTTTACTAATTTTGGATGAGTATATTTTCCAAGATTTCTCTCACACATAATCTCATAAGGGTTATACGGATCGTTTGATGTAGGTGATAAATAAACACTATCAATTAACTGAGGACAACCTTCAATGTTATGTGTGTACAAATTTTTATTTAATTTAAAGCCAACACTTAACATGTGACTTTCACCTGGACCACCACTACCATGATCTGAATAGTGAATCTTTTTAATACCTTTAATGCATCTTATTCCCATTAGCTGAGTATGAAACAATTCATGTATATTTATCTGTGTTAATCTTTCTTCATTGTTATGACCATTGCTTCTGACAAAAATACCACCTATACCAACTCCAGCATCTCCGCCATGATTTCCAGCATTAACGTCGGTCCATAAAAAATATGTTTTCTTCTTGTTTGTGAAACCACCAAATTGGTGAAAATAATGACCCATTTGAGTATTAACGCTGTTATCTTTTAATTCTTTCCAGCTCTTACTCGTTCTAATAAAAGTGATATCTAGTTTTCCATCTTCTCTATAATCATATCTAAATTTTTTACCTTCACCACCTGAGCCTTTGTTTGCTTTAGTAGCCTCAAACATTGCATCATTAGCTTTTTCTAAAATATCCTGCATTTTACCATTGATATCTAGCTCTCTATCCTCAGCATCAGATGGCAGTAAATAAATAAAGTGTATTTGATGTTCGTCAGTTATATCAGGTTGATCTTGAAAATATCTTCCAGACTTTTGATCTTTAGATAAATCTATTTCTTCGAAATTCTCAATACCACTTGCAGAATAAGAAGGTAAAATTGAGAGATAAATAATTGAGAATAAAATTATAAATATCTTTTTAAATTTGATCAAATTAAACTCTACTCTATAAAAGTTATAGACACAGATGGAGCGTTAGGCCAAACTAGACAAGCAGCCGCATCATCAAATTGTACTGCATTCGCTAAGTCAAATGCAACCTGAACGTTTGGCATCTTTCCAGGCTTTAAAGTAAATGGAGTATCTAATTCAACTCTAAATTTGATATAGGGTGTATCTCCATCAACTGGATCACCTGCTGGCTCTTCGTTAGCAGTGACAGTTCCATCAATCGCATCTGCACCATTCATATGATTGGCTAAAGTTGTATTATCTGGAATTCTTATGATTTGTGCTACTGCATTCGAAGCCGTTGCATCTCTTGTTCCATCAGCAGGAGTTGCTCCACTTGCTGCTGAGGCATCTGTTCCTCCAGTAACACAAGCTGCTGTATCATCACTTCCTGCAGCAGTTACTGTAAAATTTCTATTTAAAATAACTTGAAACCAAGTGAAAGTTTTTCCGTATGGAACACTGCTTAGATTTCCAATTCCTCCTGCTGATTCTCCAGCAGTTGTAGAGCTAAGATCAAAAGATTTTCCAGTAGTTCCTTCACTACCAAGAATTACAGGATTCAAACACGTAGTCTCTGAACTTCCAGTCTCACACAACATAACAGAATGAACAGTATTGATATAACTAGTTGGTGTTACAGCCTCTGAATAAACTTTGTTAAAGCTTACTAAAGATAAGAATATAATTAATATTAAAAATATTTTATTCATGATTTATTTTACTGTTACTATTACAGCTCCTTGAGTTTCAATTGCTATATTATTATTTCTTTTAACTTTAGTTGATAATGTTTTGCTCATATCAACTTTATAAAATGCTTCATCACTAATAAACCCATCTGCTAAAGATGGATCAATATTTCTTGGAGGATGTACAAAAGTTAAACGTGCTGAAGTAAAATCATCAGCATTATTTCCACTTTTGTCATATTCTGCTTCAAATATAAGTGAGGGAGTTAAATTCATTTCTGAAATGTATTTTTCACCTTTTGTATCTGCAGACGCCAAGTCAGCTTCATATCTATAACCTACAAAATTAAACTTCATCCAAGGCATGTAAGGTACTTGAGTTGCTAGAGTATAATCCATTCCACCTAGAGCTTGTTCTTTGGTACCATCAATTACTTTTTGTAAAGAAGCTGCCTCATAATGATTAAAATGAAAATCTAGTATTCCAGCTTTTGCCTCAAACCCAATACTCGCTCTTGAATGATTTTCCTGAAGGTCTTGATCATAAAAAAGATTTGCACCAAACATAAATGAATTATCATTGCTTAATCTTCTGTATCCAAGACCAAAATTACCAATGTATCTGTTGTCACTTACTCCAATGTCTTGGGTATGTAAACTTATTTGAGTAAAAAAATTTGAGCTCTCTGTTTTATTTAAATCTCTTAATAACAAGAGATTAATTCTTGGTTCATTATTATCTTTATCTGACAATTGAATATCGAATTCTGTAGTTCCCTCTCCAGGAATAAGACCAATTGTATATTCTGAAATTTTTTCAGATATTTTATTTAAAGCTTGAGAGGCTACATCTGCATTAGCTACAGTTGTGATTATTAAACAGAGTGATGTTAAAAATATTTTTATAGATTTCATTTCACACAAAAATATAGAAATAAAAAAAGAATGCTATTAAAATAAAACCCAATTTAGGTCATATAAACCCAAAATAGGTTTTAAAATTATTATTAATGTTTAAAATTTAGAACTGCGTCTAATGTTCCATTTTTTTTTAGACTTTTTAGAAATTTTGAAAGAGTTTTCAATTCAATTCCAGCAAAAGGTTTCATTAGTTCTTCAGTTTTATTTGTTGGCAACAGACCTAGTTTAGTTGAATGATTTATTAATTTTTTTTTTTTTAAAAGCTCAATTTTTCTTCTAACAGTCTCTCTTGGTAAATTTAAAATGTTTGCTACAGCATAAATTGTTAATTTTTGTGCACTATAAAACTCATCTATTTTTGATGATCTTACATCTTCCCATACAGTGTCCCAATCTGCTCCTAATTTACTATTATGTTTTAAATAATGAGACCCCATAACAGATAGTATCATGAAGGAATCGTAATCAATTCCTACCATTTTTTTTAATTGTTGGAATTGTTCAGTTCGAAAATTTATCAAATGATATAAAATTTCACTGTATGCAGCTACTTTTTTTGTCATTTAATAGTTATTCGGGATTACTAGTAAGAGTTTTAATTTCTAAAATATTTTCGTTAGGATCTTTTACAAAAAAAGTTTCCTGCTCGTACTTAGTTCCTTTAAATCTTAAATAAGGTTCATCGTAATATTTAGTACCATTATCTTTTAATCTTTGCTTAAGAGCATCAAAATCTTTTCTTGATAAATGAACACCAAAATGTGGAACAGACACATTACCCATGTCGACATCATGTCTTTCGTTATCTAATTTATGCTCACTTGCATGAAGGGTTAACTCATTTCCCCAAAAATCAACATCAGCCCACTCTTGAGCAGAATTATCTAGTCTGCAGCCTAATGCTTCGCTGTAAAATTTTTTTGCAGTTTCTAAATCTCCACATGGAACTGCTAAATGAAAACAATTGGTATTTTTATACATATGTTTAGCCCTTTAAAATTTGATTTTAAGCACTATATAAAAGCTAACTTAATAATCAATAAGTCAAAATAAACAAAATAATAATGGGAAATTTCTTACAATCTATAATTGATCGAGATCCAGCTGCAAAATCTAAGCTAAGTTTAATATTAACTTATCCAGGCGTGAAAGCTGTTTTCTTTCATAGAATTGCTAATTTTTTTAGCGTTGCTAAATTTGATTTAATCGCAAGAATTATTTCTCAGTTCTCAAGGTTTTTAACTGGTATTGAAATTCATCCAGGAGCAAAAATTGGAAAAAATTTATTCATCGATCATGGTATGGGTGTTGTAATTGGAGAAACATCTGACATTGGAGACAACGTTACTATTTATCATATGGCAACATTAGGCGGAATTGCACCAAGTATAAATTCAAATGATCAACGTAATATAAAGAGACATCCAACAATTGAAGATGAGGTTGTTATTGGGTCAGGTGCTCAAGTATTAGGGCCTGTTACTGTTGGAAGATGTGCAAAAATCGGAGCTAATGCGGTAATCACCAAAGATGTTCCGGAAAAAGCAGTGATGGTTGGTATTCCAGCTAAAAATGTTGGGTTAGCTGATAGTGAATTCAAACCTTATGGTATTACCCCAGACAGCGATACAAAATCAGAGTAATGAGCAATATACAAAATGATTTTATTTCAGGAATTGGAAATACTCCTTTAATAAAATTAAGAGCTGCATCAGAAATTACGGGATGTAATATTTATGGTAAGGCTGAATTTTTAAATCCAGGTGGATCAGTTAAAGATAGAGCAGCGTTAGCATTAATAAAAGACGCCCAAGATAAAAAATTAATTTCTAAAGGTGGAACCGTTGTTGAAGGAACCGCAGGGAACACTGGAATTGGTTTAGGACTTTTAGGAAATTCATTAGGATACAAAACAATTATCGTAATGAATGATAATCAAACTCAAGAAAAAAAAGATTTACTTAGAAATTTAGGTGCAGAACTTAGATTGGTTACACCAAAACCTTATAAGGATGAAAATAACTTTGTAAAAATTGCAGCAAGACTTGCAGATGAGTTAAGACCCTCAAATAATAATGGTGTCATCTGGGCTAACCAGTTTGATAATACTGCAAATGCTAAAGGTCATTACGAAGGAACTGGACAAGAAATCTGGAAACAAACTGAAGGTAAAGTAGATGGATTTGTTTGTTCATCTGGAACAGGTGGAACAATTTCAGGAGTAAGTAATGCTCTTAAAGAAAAAAATAAAGATATCAAAATCTATCTATCAGATCCAAAAGGATCTGCTCTTTATAACTATATAAAGAATGGTGAATTAAAATCAGAAGGTGGATCTATTACTGAAGGAATTGGTTCAAGTAGAATAACTAAAAACTTTGGAGAAGCTAAAATAGATGATGCCTATTCAATTGATGATCATGAAGCATTACCTATTCTTTACGATCTAATTCAAAACGAGGGATTAAGCCTTGGTACTAGCTGTGGAATTAATATTGCAGGTGCAATAAGACTTGGAAAAGAACTTGGACCTGGAAAAACGATTGTCACTATTCTTTGTGATAGAAGTGAAAAATACTCTACAAAAATGTTTAATAAAAAATTCCTTGAAGAAAAAGGTTTGCCCTTCCCTAGTTGGCTTTAGATATAAATCTTATCAGACAATCCAAATATAAGAACTGCACTTAAAATTGTGAAAACTAACGGTGCAATGATGGCTTCATTAGAGTCGTTCTTAATACCAGTTTTATCAATCTTAAGTGAGTAAGTGTTCACAAGTAAGACACAAATATTTTGAACAAAAATTAGATTAAAGAATGCCCATGTTCCTTCAACACCGTTTGGTCTTACAAACATTATATAAAGAGCCATTAAAAATGATCCTAGAAAAATAGCCCCAGTCATTCTCATGATAGTTGCTGCGGTCTCGTCTATTTCAAACTTTGCTCTAAACTTTTGGTTATCAATTATCATTTGATATGAATAAACACCAAAACCAATAAAGTGGATTATGAAAACTATTAAATAAAAAATTCCGTTAAATTTTTCTATCATTTTT
Source organism: Candidatus Pelagibacter sp. (assembly GCA_028226535.1). The sequence goes on from JAOJEG010000001.1 coordinate 23,096, forward strand.
AAATCATAACAAATTTGACTAAAGATAAATTAAAATTTTTGAGCATTTTAGTCTCATTCTCCTTAAGGTTGAGTAAAATAATCAATAAATATAAGGGTATGCATTAAGAGCATTACTGTTGCTACTATTTAACTCTTATTGGACATCATTAGAAACTGTAACGTTTAATTATAATAATTCTAAACAAGGAGGAAACTGTGCAGGCAATTTATACAAGAACAATGAGAGTTAAAGACGACATGCTAGGCAAAGCTATGGAGATTGGCAAGGGATTAGCAAAAGTTAGAAAAAAATATTATCCAAAACATGGGATTTATTTTTCATTTCAAATAGGTGGTGATCCAAGGACAATTAGAGAGACAGTTATTGGCCCTATGTTTGAAGGTGATAATGAAGCTGATGCAAAAATGTCTGCAGACAAAAAATATCAAAGCTTTCAAAAGCAATTAAAGAAAGTTGCTGTTGAAGGAACTATTCAAGATGAAATGAGATTCATATTTAGTGAATAAAAAGAAATGAAAACAAAAATGAAAAAAATTATAGCAACAATAATATTGAGTATAACGTCTACAGTATCATTTGCTGATGGACATACTTCAGGAAAATTTAACGCTAGCGGTATGGGTGCTTGGGAAGTAAACGCGATGGATGCTGGACAAGGTGACATGGCAATTACTTATGATGGAATAGCCGGTTTAACAGATGAAACTCCAGATAGCATATTTAATAAATCAACAATGCACTGCATTGGAGGATTAACTTTACAAGCTGGAAAATTTACAGATGAAACTGGTATGTGTAGATTTGATCTATTTGATGGTGAAAGTGTTTTCATGAAGTATGTAGGCAAAGGATCAGGTGGTGTTGGTGGAACTGGTACTTTTGAAATCGTTAAGGGAACTGGAAAATATGCGAAGATAACTGGTAATGGTGTATCAAGTAGACAAAATTTGAAATCTAAAGTACCAGGATTTTCTACATCAATGAACCAAATGTCTGGGGAATATAAATATTAAACAAACAAAAAGGAGATAACAAATGAAAAACTACATAGTAACACACACTTTTAAATCAAAAGAAGCTAAAGCTAAAATGATAGAAGTTACTGGTTCAATGTCGATGGAAGATATGACCAAAGCAATGACAAGTGAAAATGCAAAGTGTCAAATGAGCTGGAATACGCCAGGTGATAACTTAACAATGTTTTGTTGGTGGAAAGGTACCGATCCAGATGCAATTAACAAACAATTAGAGTCTATGAATGATTTCTATGAACCTCATAAATTTGTTGAGTGTACTGATGATATTATAGATTTTAACGCTAAATAAATAAAAGAAAATAATAAGGAGATAAAAATGATAGTAAAAATAGAAGGACCAATTGAAACTTTTGCTAAATGGAAAGCAATGGTTCACAACAATTCAGAAAAAATCAAAAAATATGGAATGACATTTCTTTATGCTGGAACTGAAAAAGGTAATGAAGCTAAAATCACAGCAATAATCAGATTTGATACCATGGAAGGTCTTGAAGGTTTTAAGGCTGATGATGAGCTTCATAAAGAAAGAGCTGCAGCTGGAGTAGATTTAGCTAATTCAGTTACAACTCCAATGGGAGATGATCTCCTAGAACAGTACAAAGGATAACAAATATGTCAATATTGGCAAAATATAATGCTGCTATGGAAGCTAAAGATGAAGCTGCTATGAATGAACTGCTACATGATGATTACAAGTTTACAATGCATGCATCCGGTAATGTGTTGGGAAAAGCTGATGTAATTAAATGGGCAATGAGTGGTGACATTAAAAGAGATAAAATAAGAGTTCTTTTTGAAAATGATGAAATCGGTGTTGAACATGCATTTGTTACTTTTAATGATGGGAATACTGAAGCGGTAATGGCTGTCTTTAAATATCAAGATGGAAAAATGATTTCTCTTGAAACCGGTGCAACTAAGATGTCTAAATAATTATATATATTTTGCGAGATTTCATTTAATATCTTTAAATGAGTCTCGCAACATCATACGGTTTTTTAATCCTAGCAGTCTTTTTAGGAGTAACTTCAAATAGTTTTGCAAAAAGTGCTGAAGGTTTTACCCTTCTCTTTCCAAGTATCATCACTGGTATAACAATTGTTGCATGTATGTATGCGCTCTCAATGGTGATGAAAAATATTCCAATGGGAATAACTTATGCATCATTTGCAGGATTAACTATTATTGCAACTGTAGTTGTTGGTATATTTAGATTTAATCAAATGCCAAATCTTTATTCAATAATAGGATTAGCTTTCATTATAGTTGGGGTTTTAATGGTTAACTTGCTAGGCAATAATTAAACATGAAACCTTTATTTGGATATATTTTTTTAGTTGTTGGAATCCTTTTTGGAATAACTGCAAACAGTTTTGCAAAAATATCTGATGGCTTTACAAAATTAACACCTTCTATTTTGTGTATTTTGTTAATGGCGATAACAATGTTTTCAATTGCAAAAGCAATGTCTGCACTACCAGTTGGATTTGCGTACTCTACATATAGTGGATTAACAGTTGTAGGAGTATTGGTGTTTGCTATGATAAAATATAATCAAATTCCAAATCTGTATGCAATAATAGGTATTATTTTGATTATTACTGGGGTTGTAATGGTTAACTATTTAGGAAAACTTAATTAATTTATTGTAGAATTTTCAGGTACACAGATTTCAGATCTTGTTAAAAACCTTCTTCCAGTACCATTATCTAAAGAAAACATTCCACCCATTCCTTTTATACAATCAATTATAAGATCAGTATTTTTCCAAGCTTCGTGCTGAGTTTTGCTAATATAAAAAGGTATGCCACCTATTTCTCCAATAAGAACATCTTGATCTCCTACTAAATATTCTTTTGCAGGATAACACATTGGTGCACTTCCATCACAACATCCACCTGATTGATGGAATAATAAATCTTTACCATGAGTCTTTTTTAAATCTTCAATTAACTCAAGTGCTGTAGGTGTTGCTGAAACTTTCATTTTTTATATGGCCTGTAATTAATACAGGCCATTATAATTTATCTATTAAAAGAAACCTAATTTATTTTCCGCATAAGACACATGTAGATTTTTATTTTGTCTATAGTGATTTAGCATCATTTTATGAGTTTCTCTTCCAACACCAGATTGTTTGTAACCACCAAATGGCGAGTGAGCAGGATAAGCATGGTAACAATTTGTCCAAACAATACCTGCTTGGATACCTCGTCCCATTCTATATGCGATATTACCATTTCTAGTCCAAACACCTGCACCAAGTCCATAAAGAGTGTCATTAGCAATTTCTAATGCATGTGCTTCATCTTTAAACTTAGTAACAGAAACTACAGGTCCAAAAATTTCTTCTTGGAAGATTCTCATACTATTGTCACCTTCAAAAATAGTAGGTTGGATATAATTTCCATTTTCTAAACCACTATTTAATTTAGCAACATCTCCACCACATAGAACTTTGGCACCCTCTTTCTTACCTAAATCAAGATAAGATTTGATTTTTTCCATTTGTTCTACAGATGCTTGAGCACCAATCATAGTTTCCATTTTTAAAGGATTATCCTGTACTACTGCTTTTGTTCTAGCAATTACTTTTTCCATGAATTTATCATAAATAGACTCTTGGACTAAAGCTCTGCTTGGACAAGTGCAAACTTCACCTTGGTTTAAGTTGAACATTACAAATCCTTCAACACACTTATCTAAAAAAGCATCATCTTTATCCATGATGTCTTCAAAGAAAACGTTTGGAGATTTTCCGCCTAATTCTAAGGTAATTGGAATTAAGTTTTGTGCAGCATACTGCATAATCAATCGTCCAGTTGTTGTTTCACCTGTAAATGCAATTTTAGCAATTCTGTCAGATGAAGCTAATGGTTTACCTGCTTCAAGACCAAAACCACTAACAATATTTACTACTCCTGGAGGTAACAAGTCACCAATTAGTTCCATCATAAGCATAATAGATGCTGGAGTTTGTTCAGCTGGTTTTAACACGGAGCAATTTCCCGCTGCTAAAGCTGGAGCTAATTTCCAAGTAGCCATTAATAATGGGAAATTCCATGGAACTATCTGACCAACAACACCTAAAGGCTCAGGTATGTTATAAGAGTATTGAGAGTTACTAATTTCAGCAACAGATCCTTCTTCTGCTCTAATAACTCCTGCAAAATATCTCCAGTGATCAATAACTAATGGTAAGTCAGCAGCCATACATTCTCTAATTGGTTTACCATTATCCAAACATTCAGCTGTCGCTAAAAGATTTAGGTTTTTCTCTAAAACATCAGCAATCTTGTTCATTATATTAGATCTTGTAGTGATGTCTGTTTTGCCCCATTCCTTAAATGCTTCGTGAGCAGCGTCTAAAGCTGCATCAACATCTTTTGCATCTGATCTAGCCATTTGACATATAACTTCATTATTTATCGGGCTTACATTGTCAAAATATTTTCCTGATTTCGGCTCAACAAATTTTCCTCCAATATAATTTCCATATTTTGATTTAAATGGAAATGGTACTTTAAGATGAGATGTATCTAACGAAGCAGATACTCCACCTTTAACTGTTTCTGTACTCATTTTTTTTACCTCTCTGTTTTTTTTATTTTTTATCTTATTTTTTTTTTTAGAAACCTTAGAAGATTTCTTTGTCGCTGACCTTTTTGTAGCAACGTTTTTTTTTGTTTTAGTTTTTTTTTTGGAAACTTTGACTGGTTTAGTCTTTTTTTTCTTAGTCTTTTTTTTTGCTACTTTTTTTCGTTTAATAGCCATTAATCAATTTAACTACTAATCAGAGTACGTGTCTATTTTAATAAATTTTTTTTTCAATTTTTGATTGAATCTGTAACTCTATGTTGTGTTGTATCTTTAAGGTATCTACTATTAGTAAGAAAAATACTTAGAGTGTATCTGGTAGCTTTTGCGTGCCATTATTATCTATAATTATTTCAAATTCATTTACAACATTAGATAAATCAATCGATGAATATAAATGATGGAAAAAATAACTATCAGATGCTTGTTCCCAAGCTAAATTGGGAAAATAGTTTTAGAAACTCTACACGATGAACACAATTTATAACTAGTTAAAATCAAATTTTGTGAAACACTCTCATCCTCTTTTTTACATTCATCACAAATATTATTTAATTCTCTGATTATCTCTTCGTCGTATTTATCGTCTAAATTATTAGTCATTATCTGTGAGTCCTGCACCAGCTGCCCCTTCTTTTAAACTATCACTTTCCTCTACAAAAGTATCTTCTGCCAATTTGTAAAGACTATTCCATTCTGACTCTGTAAAACTATCTTCATTATCAATAAATTTAATCTCAATTTCATTTGCAAATTCAGGAATTTCTTGGTTTAAAAAACTCGAGCATATATTTACATTTAAATTGAGCAAAATTTCATTTTGATCTAATCTTACATGTATTTTTTTTCCACAAATTTCTGAAGCTCTACTTAAAAAAGATAAAAAAATAATAGGGTATGCTATTTTTTTTAATTTTATGGTTTTAAAATTTTCTACTGAATTAATCTGATCTAAAAAACTAATACCAAGTATAATTGGACAATAAGCATCAGATGAAGTCTCATTTATTTCACTAATTAAATTTAAGTCTTCAAATTTTTTTGTGGATTTATCTTTATAATATTTATTTAAATTTTTAATTCCTTGAAAACCAAACAACTCTAGTTGACGAATAGACTTTCCAACTTCTTCAGAATTGCCCCAGGAATAACCAACTGCTCTACTTGCTCTTTTAACTGCAGTTTCAATTTCACTTAAAGATCTCATTATTAATTATTCGTTTTATAAATCCACTGCTCATCATAATTTTTCAATTCAGTTGGCAAGGGAGCTCCTTGAAACATGCAAATTCTTAACCATTTATCTGATCTTGGATCAAACTTTAATGCTCCAAAAAAAGATAATTTAAGTCTCAACATATCGATAGGAATAATATCTTTACCAATTGTATTGTCTTGAATTTCAGAATATGGAAATTTTTCTACTATAAAAGCTCGTCTGATTACGTGTCTTAATTCTGAATTCGAAGATAAAAATTGTGCAATAGTTAAGTTTTTGTTTTCAGATAAAATTTTTTCATAAAGTTTTTTTATGTCTCTTGCAATTGCTAGTGGCTGCTCAAGTTCAGAGCCATGCTCTTCAAATCTATCAGCTAATCTAGGTTCTTCTTTATTTTTAGAAATAAACCAAAAGTTTTGCTGACTTTCTTTTTGATCAAAATTTATATCTAAAATATTAGGGTATTTTTTTTCTATAATTTCTTTCAATTCATTTATTGTTCTATTGGTTGGGATATTAAAATATTTATCTTCATCAGAGCTCATATTGCTAACTAAAGGTTCTATAATATTATTATATGGCTCCATCATAATAGAGACTACATATTCTATACATTCTTCACAAACATTTTGCTCTAACCACAAATATAATTTGTTAAAAGCATATTCAGCTTTAAAATCAAAATTATTTTCAATAAAATCTATAAAATTTCTAATATTCTTTAATAATGACTTAATTTTATTTTGTTGGTATTCACTATCTGTATTCCAGCTAGTAATGTTTATTAGTGATTTTTTTACACAATCTATAAAAAGTTTAGCATCTTTTTCTTGAACATCTTTTATTTCTCTAATTTTTTTTAAAGCTGTTTCTCTACTTAAAATCCAATTATTTAACAATGTTGGGTGATTTACAATAAAAGGAGCCATTCCAAGGCCTGTTGAGTTACCTATCCCTAAATTTTTACAAATTTGTTTATCTAACTTTACTGCTATGTTTGGATTTTTGTGATGAGCGACATGATTAACTTGATCAAACGTAAATTGTCTAACCAAATACACCAACATCATTTCTAGTCTAAAAGGACCATTAATTTCCTCTCTGTTTTTAATTCTAAATCTGTCCGCAAGGCCAAATTTCCCTGATCCATAAACAGCTGTTGTTCTATACAAATAACCAACTTTTGATAAGAGCTCTAAATCTGGTTGATTACCCTTGCTTAAACTATCAACTACATGATTAAAAACTCTTACAGATTTATTTGCTCTTGATAAAGTGAGTTCTTTAAATGAAAGTCTACCCACTTCTTGTTTGGGAACTTCATTTTTTAATCTTTCTATGTCATCTTTGCTAGGCACACCATCATATAATGTGAATGCTGCATCCCATTTAGTAGCTATTACCCTATCTGATCTTTCTTCATCTTTAATTTGATTTGCAAAGCATACTAACGAATAAACTTTATTCTCTTTTTTAAAAGAATATACAGCTTCGCCATATCCATCTTTATCAAGATTAAATAAATCTCTTGAATAATCCCAATCTTTAAATTCATTTAAAAAACTTCTCAAAAAAGATAATTTAGATTGATGAAATGATCCAAGTCTGGACAATTTCATTATTGTATTTGGATCTCTTAATTCAATATTCATTATTAAATAGATTTATAAAAATTGTACCAATTGTTTCCAAGTATTCCTTGTGTCTCACTATCTGAAAAACCTATCTTTTTAAGACCATTTTCTATATTTTTGAATCCTCTTGCATCCTCAAACCACTCTGGTTGTTTTGGAAACCCTGGTTTATTTTTAGATCCTTCTCCATAATTTTTACTTTTGGACCAAGTGCCATTTCTCATCCATTCAACAACCGTATCTGGTTGATCTAAACAAAGATCTGAACCAATACCTATATTTTTTAATTCCATAATTTCAGCAGTTTTTGCAACCATTTCACAAAAACTTTCAACTGTGCAATTAGTATTATCTCTTAAGTGGTGAGGGTATAAAGATAAACCTAACATTCCTCCACTCTCGCTCAAAGCCTTTAAAAGATCATTAGATTTATTTCTTTTTGCTGCGTGCCAAAACGAAGGGTTTGCATGAGTGATTGCTATTGGTTTTTCACTTAACTCGATAGCATCAAATGTGCTTTTTTCTGCAGAATGAGACATGTCTACAACTATACCTACTTTATTCATCTCCCTAATAACTTCTCGTCCAAAATTTGTAACTCCACTATCAATTTTTTCATAACAGCCTGTCGCTAACAATGACTGATTGTTATAAGTTAGTTGCATAAATCTGCATCCAAGATTATGAACTTTTTCCACTAAATTAATATCATCTTCAATTGGAGAACAATTTTGAAACCCAAAAAAAATTGTAGTTTTTTTTTCAGAATTAGCTTTTTCAATATCCTTAAAGTCTTTTCCAGGAAATATTAAATCTGAATTTTCTAGAAAGAGCGTGTCCCATTTTTTAATTTCAGCTAATAATTCATCATAATCTTCATGATAAACTATTGTAACGTGGACCGCATCTAACCCAGCTGATCTATTATATTCAAAAATTTTCCTAGACCAGTTGCAATATTGTAAATTGTCAATTTTAAAATTCATAATTGAACCAACTTTAATCAAAATGCTTTTTAAATACTATTAATTTTATTGAAATTTTGAACTAATTTTGAAATAAGACTTTTAGTATTTTTCATGAAAAAAAATAAATCTTTAAAAGTTTCAATAGTGATGGGTAGTCAATCTGACTATAAAACCATGCAACTTGCTGAAAAAACTCTTAAGAAAATTGGAGTTTCTTTTGAGACAAAAATTATATCAGCACACAGAACCCCTAAGAGAATGTATGAGTTTGCATCTTCTGCTCAAAAAAATAATATTGGTGTAATTATTGCTGGCGCAGGTGGATCAGCGCACTTACCAGGGATGATTGCTGCTTTAACATCTTTGCCTGTATTAGGTGTGCCGATAGAAAGCAAAAAACTTAAAGGTCTAGACAGTCTCTTATCTATTGCTCAAATGCCAAAAGGTATTCCTGTTGGAACACTAGCCATAGGTGAAGATGGTGCAATAAATGCTGCTTTATTAGCTGCTTCTATAATTGCAAATACCAACCCTGTTGTTAAAAAAAAATTAAATAATTTAAGATCATCACAAACAAAAGCTGTTAAAAAAAAACCAAAATAAAAATGTCTAGTATAACTCTTGGTATTATTGGAGGTGGTCAGCTTGGTAGCATGCTTGCTATTTCAGCAAAGAAACTAAATATCAAAACTATTATTTATTGTGATGACCCTGATGCGCCTGCACAAAACTTCTCTGACAAATTTATATCAGGTAATTATAATGATAAGGAAAAGATTGTTGAATTTGTAAATTTAGTAAATTTCGTTACTTATGAATTTGAAAATATCCCATTTGAAACATTAAACGATATTAACAAATTAAAACCTGTCTTACCCAAACCTTCAGTCAACAGACTTATCCAACATAGATTGGCAGAAAAAGACTTTGTAAATAATTTGAATATTAGAACAACTAGATATGCTTCAGTAGAAAATAAGTCTGAAATAGAAGCTCTTGAAGATCTTTTGCCTGGTATTTTAAAAACAACTACTCTTGGCTATGATGGTAAAGGCCAACATCCAGTAAATACAATTGAAGAGTTCAATTCATTAAATATTGATTACTCAAAAAGTTATATTTTAGAAAAATTAGTTAAATTAAAAAAAGAGATTTCGATTATCATTACGAGATTTAATGATCAAAAATACGAAATTTATGAACCAATAGAAAATAAGCACGAAGATCAAATATTAAAATTTTCAAAAATTCCTGCAGAAATCGATAAAAAGATTTATGATCAATCTAAAGATTGGGCAATGTTAATTGCTGAAGAACTTAAATATGTTGGAACATTATGTGTAGAATTTTTTATTGATAGAAATGATAATTTATACGTTAATGAAATTGCTCCTAGAGTTCATAATTCTGGTCATCTTACGATTAACGCATATAATGTAAGTCAATTCGAAAACCATGTTAGAGCAGTTTGTGGTTTAGAACAAATACCTTTAAAAAAAATATCTAATGCAACAATGGTTAATTTAATTGGTGATCAAATAACAAATTATAGAAAATTCCCTAAATTCAAAGATAATGAATTCTTTTTTGACTATTTAAAAAAAGAAATAAAAGAGAAAAGAAAGATGGGTCATATAACAACTTTAATATAAATGTTAAAATCAATAGAAGGTAACTTTGACAACCCAGAAGTTCACGAACTACTTACAAAACATTTTGTTGAATTAAGAGCTGCTTCACCTGAGGGAAGCACTCATGTATTAGATATTCCTGGATTAAAAGACAAATCAATTAAATTTTGGAGTTTGTGGCAAGATGAAATGTTAATGGGATGTGGGGCTTTAAAATTTTTGGAAAAAGATCATGGAGAATTTAAATCAATTAGAATTCATGACAATTTTAGAAGAATGGGTAATGGAGTTAATGTAATTAACCATTTAATTAATGAAGCAAAAAAGCTAAATATCAAAAAAATAAGTATAGAAACTGGTGCGGGTGAATTTTTCAAACCCGCTAGAAAACTATTTAAACAGTGTGATTTTGAAATATGTGATCCTTTTGCTCATTATATAGAGGATGTAAATTCTGTTTATCTAACAAAGTCTATATAAAGTAATTATTCTCTAATCAATTTAGTTGACAAAACCCAAATAAATCTAAACAAAGCCAAAATTACTTAATTATAAGTAATAAATTAATATAACGAAAAGTAAGAAGATAAATATGAGTCTACAAGGAAAAGTAAAATGGTTCAATCCAACCAAAGGTTTTGGTTTTATTGAAAGAGAAGACAAAGAAAAAGATGTGTTTGTACATGTTTCGGCAGTAAGAGATGCTGGTATGAACGGTTTAGATGAGGGTCAAGCTTTGACTTTCGATGTTGAAGATGGTCCTAAAGGTCCTTCAGCAGTTAACTTAAAAACTGCATAATATTCACACTTCCTATTGGCTGAGATAATAATTTTTAAAACTAGAGTTTTAAATAATTTGTTTTAGCCAATACCAAAAAAAATAAAATCAAGCTTTAAACACAATTTTCAAATAGATAAATTAATAGTACAGTAAGTATTATTAATATGAGTGAAAGATTTATTAAAAATATAAACGATTTAAGTTTTGAGCCATTTGACAATTATGGCAAACCAGTCGAAGGAATGAGTTGGCATAAATTAAGTTACGATAGAGGTAATGGTGGATTTGGTACTTACATACTTAAAATGGATGCGGGTGCTAAAAGTTTACTTCATATTCATCAGGGTTATGAAGAATTTTATGTGATTGAAGGTGAGCTTCGGGATGCAGATGGTAAAGTATTTAAGAAAGGTGACTTTGTAACTTTTGAACCTGGCACAAAACATAACTCTCATACTAAAAATGGTTGCCTACTTATAGTTTTTATGAGAGGTATAAACAAACCAATCTAATATTAATTATTCAAAAAATATGATCGGAATCTTAGGGGGAATGGGAACACAAGCAGGTTTGGATTTTTGCAACAAGCTTGCAGTATTAAACAGAGGAAAAATTGATCAAGAATACCCTCTATTCATTCTTTACAACAAATCCAATATACCAGGCAGACCAGAGTCCATTGGCGTACAAACTAAAAATTTATCAAATAGGTCTTCCAACAACACAAGTAAAAAAAAATATCAAAACGTTTTAAAAAGTTTGCTTCAAGGATGTAGATTGCTTGAAAGAAATAAATGTAAATTTATTGTTATTCCGTGTAACACAGCGCATTATTGGTTTGATGATTTACAAAAGAAAATCAATATTCCAATTATAAACATGCCGAAAGAAGTTTTTAAATTCACAAAAAAAAATTGTAAGAAAAATTCAAAAGTTGGATTATTAGCTACTGAAGGAACATTAAAAACTGGAGTTTATGATAAAATTTTCAATAAAGATTATGATTTAATTCAACCGTCTCAAAAACTTCAAAAAAAATCAGTAAATAAAGCAATAAAATTAGTCAAGATGGGAAATGTAAAAGCTGCAGCAAAGGCAATACAACCTTCAATTAATGAATTGATCAAAATGAAATGTAAAAAAATTATATTAGGATGTACGGAGCTTCCAATTGCAATTTTTGCATTTAAATCATTTAATAATGTCAGATCCTCTAAAATTTTTTTAGATCCTAATTTAATACTTGCAAATTCTGCAATGGCTAAACATAAAAAATAATTTATGTTGGTTGATAATGACAAACCTTACGTCTTAAGAGTTGCGGAATTAATTTATTCTAAGGTAACAAAAATTAAAAAAGAAAACTCTGAAATGTCAAATATCCAAGCATTTGAAGTTTTTATGACAACGGAAGATTATGATTTAATTAGCTCAGGAGAATTTCATGATAAATGGTTTTTAGAATTAAAGAATAATGATTTTGTTGACAAAATTACAGGTAAGAAAATTAATGATGAAACAATGAGACTTTTAGAAATACAAAAAGACTCTATGGTTAGATTTTTGATGAAAATACCAAAACTTTATTACACTAAAAGTCATTTTCCATTGGAAATATCTCAAAGAGCATTTGATCATCTTTGGAGAATTTGTGAAAGCTTCGAAATGTGGTGTAAAGAGACGAAACAAAAAGATTTGATAACTCTTAATATTTTAGATTAGTTAGGTTTAAATTTTTTTTTCGCAAGTTCAAATTTTTTTTCAACAAGATTGGTAAATTTTTCTTTAAATTTTTTGTTTTTCTTTTGACTATCTAAAACGCTTTGAAAATGTTCGAGGGTATTTTTACCTGTTTCATTTTCAATAACTGTATTTGCACCATATTGAAACCCTGCTTGTAAAACATTTCCTGTAGTCACAACAGTTATTCCAGGTCCTAACAGAGCAGTAGTTTGTAGACAGCCATTTAAAAAGATAAGAGAAACAATTATAAAAAATATTTTTAAAGATTTCATAAAATTAAATAATTAATACATATCCATTAATACAACTCAAGCTAGAAATAGTTCAATTTAGGTATTTTTATAAGATAAAGTCTAATTTTAAACTATAAACCAAAAATGATAAAAATTTTTCCATTAATATTTATTTTATTATGGTCTTCAGCTTTCATTACTACAAAACCAATAATTGATAATAGTGATCCATTCTCAGCACTTGCTTTTAGATTTGCCCTAGTAGCTTTTGGATTCTTTTTATTTTCTCTTTATTCAAAAGAAAAAATTTTAGTTAACAAAAGAAATTTTTTAGAATCTTTTTTTAGTGGGGTGCTTTTTCATGGTTTTTATCTTGGAGGTGTTTTTTATTCGATTTCAATTGGTATGCCGACAGGAATTGCAGCATTAATAGTAACTCTACAACCAATTCTTACAAATGCTTTAAGTGCTCCAATCTTGAATGAAAAAGTTTCTATAAAACAATGGATGGGTGTTTTATTGGGATTTGTTGGAGCAGCGCTTGTTTTGGGTTTTGATATAGGATCTAAAATACCTACAGCTGGATTAGTTGCAACCATTATAGCATTACTTGCAATTACATTTTCTACTTTATGGCAAAAAAAATTAAGCAATAATTTACCTCTATCCGTGAGTAATACATATCAAGCGCTAGGTGGATGTGTCTTTCACTTATTAATAATATTTTTATTTGTTGATCCTTATATTAATTTTACACAAACGTTTATAATTGCAATGAGTCATCAAATATTTTTAGTATCATTTGGTGCTTTTACAATATTGATGTATTTAATTAAAAATAATTCAGCCAGTAAAACTGTTTCTATATTTTTTTTAATACCAGCAACGTCTGCATTTATGGCGTGGTTATTCTTGAATGAAAGTTTGACTAATTTAGATTTAATTGGGTTTTTAATCACCTCAATTGGTGTTTATATTGCAACGAGAGATTAAAGATTTTTAATAAAACATTTTAATGTTAAAGAGATTTATAACCGAACTCTAAAGATGCGTCGGTAATGGAGTGATACAAAGACTCTCCAAAACTTCTTAAAGCAAACAACCTAACTTTATCAGGGTTGTCGTCTATCATATCAACTGTAAATGTTATTCCATTATATGTAGAATTTATTGATTTATTTTTTTCTAATGTATTAAAATTAAAAGGACACCCTTTCTTTAAAACTTCTTTTACCTCTTGACCTTCTATTTCAATTATAGCTTTTGAATGAGACAGATCTGTTATAGCAAAATCTGTTTCTTTAAAATTTTGCAAAGTATTTGCAAGTAACTCTTTTTTAGTTGAAACCAAAAGCCAATTTTTTGGTCCATTCCATAAAATTCTAGTGTCGTTATTATTTGATATGCTTAGTGGTTCATCTTTTAATTTTAAACCATCTATATAAACACTTTCGATTGAAATTGTGGAGTTTTTATATTGAACTATTTGAACTATCGATAAATTTTTTATCTCTGAGATTTTTAAAAGATCATTTTCGTTTTTTCCTTCATAATTACCAAATTGGCCTATTGAATGAACATTTGCTAAGGCTGATATTAAGCTCATGATCTAACCCTTTCACCTTTTGGATCAACATAATGTGAAGAAACTATCTCAACTGGAATTACTTTATTTTTAAGCGGCGACATAACAAATAGCTTTTCACCAATCATATTTTTTCCATCTTTTAATATAGCTAAAGAGAATGGATTATCATATTCAACACTCCAGCAAGAAGCAGAGATATAGCCTAATTTTGGATTTGGCAGTGGTGCATTTGAGTCTTTGACTAAATGTGATCCCTCTGGAATACTTGTTTTTTTATCTAAAGGAACAACTCCAACAACTTTTTGTCTGTCACCAGCAGTAAATGCTTTTCTAGTTAAAGATCTTTTGCCAATAAAGTCTTTCTTTTTACTTAATAGTCCTTCTAAAGAGTTGTCGTAAGGTATTGTTCTTCCATCTAGTTCAGATCCTGCAACGTGTCCCATTTCAATTCTAAGAGTTGATAATGCTTCTGTTCCATATGGTTGAATCTTAAATTCTTGACCAACTTCCATAATTTTTTCCCACATAAAGTTTCCATTATCAGACTCGACATTTACTTCATATGCAAGCTCACCTGAAAACGAAATTCTAAAAATTCTTGCTTTCACGCCAAACAAATCTCCTTCCATATAACCCATAAAAGGCAAACCTTCATTGGTGACATTAGAATTTGGAAATAATTTTTGCAACAAATCTCTAGACTTCGGTCCAGCTATTGCAGCCCCTGCCCATTGTTCTGTAGATGAAACTACATTCACATTTAATTCAGGCCATACTAATTGCAAATAATACTCTAAATGTGAAAGAACATTTGCAGCTTGAGCAGTAGTAGTTGTCATGTGATAATGATTTTCGGAAATTCTAGTGGTTGTTCCATCATCCATTACAATTCCGTCCTCTCTTAACATCACACCGTATCTTGCTTTACCAACTGGTAACTTCAACCACGCATTTGTATAAACTCTATTCAGTAACTCTGCAGCATCTGGTCCTTTAATATCTATTTTACCTAATGTGGTTACATCACAAACTCCAACATTAGTTCTCACATTTTTTGCTTCCCTTTTAGATCCCTCAAATAAATTTTCATTTCCTTGTTTATAGTATCTTGGTCTTAACCAAACACCTGCATCAACAAAAACTGCATTATTTTTTTCATGCCATGAATGCATTGGTGATTTTCTTGTTGGTTTTGAATGTTTTCCAACTTCTCTTCCAACAATAGCTCCTATTGAAACTGGTGTATAAGGAGGTCTAAAAGTTGTGTGACCAACATTTGGTACTACTTTATTTTCAATTTTAGATACTAATTGTAAACCGTTTAGATTACTTGTTTTTCCTTGGTCAGTTGCCATTCCAAGGGTTGTGTATCTTTTAACATGTTCAATTGAGCGATACCCTTCTTTAAGTGCGATCTCTACATCAGAAACTGCTACATCATTTTGAAAATCTAAAAATCTTTTATAATTTTTTCCTTCAGGTAACGGTACACACCAAAACTTATCATGGGTTGTTGATTTTTTCTCAATAACGTTTGGAAAAGAAATCTTATTATCATTATTTGTAATTTTTTTTGAAAGTTCATGACCAGCTTCAAATGAACTTTTTAGGGTTTCGTCCAATGTATAAGTTCCGTTTGCAGCCCCTAATGTTTTTTCATTTTGTTTTGAAATTCCAGGGACAAATGCATCAATATCTTCGTTAAATTTTGTTTTGTTTCCTGATTGTGAGGCTAAATGAATAGTAGGTGTCCAAAAACCTGAGACACATATACAGTCACATTTGATGTTTTCAATTGTTTCAAGTTGTTCTTTATCGTCTGAAATTTTGGCAATATCAGCTGATTTTACTTTTTTATAACCATGAGCAGCAACCACTACATAAGAAAACTTGATATTTATCCCTAAATTTTTAGCCTCATCAACTATTTCTGATTGAGGGTCTTTCCTTGTATCTAGGATAACTGGATCAACTCCATTTTTTTTAAACTCAATGGCGGTTTCATAACCACTATCATTATTGGTAAATATTAAAGGGTTTTTTCCAACTAATACTCCATAAACTTTAAGATATTCTTTAGCAGCAGATGAAAGCATAACACCTGGAGTATCGTTATTACCAAACACTATTGGTCTTTCTATTGATCCTGAAGAAATTAAAACCTCTTTAGCTCTAATATACCAAAGCCTTTGTTTTGGATGAAACTTTTTTGTTGTTGGAAGGTGATCACTAATTCTTTCTGACATAACTAACATGTTGTGATCATAGTAACCAAAAACCTGTGATCTATTTTTAACAATCACATTTGGCATTTCTTTAAGCTCTGAAATTATTCCATCAGCCCATTCTTTTCCAGATTGATTTCCAATATTAACATCGCTAGTTAACAGAGTTCCTCCATGTCTAGCTTTATCTTCTGCTAAAATAACTCGTGCTCCATTTTTTGCGGCAGCATATGCACTTGCTAAACCTGAGGGCCCTGAACCTGCAATTAATAAATCACAATATTCATATTTATGTTCGTATCTTTCTTTGTCATGTTTGATTGATGCAACACCTAGACCTGCTGCTTTTCTAATAAATGGCTCATAAACTTTATACCAAAAGCTTTTTGGCCACATAAAAGTTTTGTAATAAAATCCAGCTGGTAGAAAGATTTTTAAAAAATTATTTATTGCTCCAATATCAAAATTTACACTTGGCCAACAATTTACACTTGTTGCCTCTAATCCTTCAAAAAGTTCTTGTTCTGTAGCTTTAATATTTGGTTCCGTTTCACCATTTCTATATAGTTGAACAATTGCATAAGGCTCATCAACCCCGGCACCAAAAAAACCTCTAGGTCTATGATATTTAAAACTTCTTCCAACTAAATGAACTCCATTAGCTATTAAAGCTGAAGCTAGTGTGTCACCTTCATAACCAGAATAAGTTACACCATTAAATTTAAAAGAAAGTTTCTTATCTCTATTTATTAAGCCGATATTGTCTAGTCTATAGCTTTGAGGCATTATGAAATTTCCTCATTTGCTTTGAGAGTATTGAAAATTTCATGAGTAGCAGTATCTCTTTCAACCTTTATCCATTGTCTACAACCTGATAAATGTTGCCATAATTCCCAATGTTTTCCTCTAAGACTTTTTCTATTATAGACAAAATTATCCCAATCTTGGTGTGATATTTCTTTATCAAGCTCTGGTCTTTTGACAGTTGCATCGCCTCCATATGAAAATTCATTTTGTGATCTCATTCCACAGTGAGGGCATTTAATATATAGCATTTATGAAATCCAAGTTTTTGTTCCAAGTCCTTTTTCATCGAGTAAGTGACCTGTACTAAATCTATTTAAACTATAACCAGCATTTAATTTATGAACTCTATCTTGTGCAATTGTGTGGGCAAATGTCCAACCTGATGCTGGGGTTGCTTTAAATCCTCCATAACACCAACCACAATTTAAATACAATCCTTCAATATGTGTTTTATCAATGATTGGGGAACCATCCATAGACATGTCCATTATTCCTCCCCAAGTTCTAAGCATTTTTAATTTACTTAGAAATGGCATCATCGCAATTCCCTCTGTTAAAACATGTTGTAAAGTTGGTAAGTTACCTCTTTGTGCATAACTATTGTATCCATCTAAATCACCACCCATTACCATTTCACCTTTGTCAGATTGGCTTATATAAAAGTGTCCGGCTCCAAAAGTAACAACTCTATCTAAAATTGGTTTTACCGGCTCTGAAACACATGCTTGAAGAAGATGAGTTTCAACTGGCAATGTCATATTTAATTTTTCTGCTAAAATATTTGTACTTCCAGCAACACATAAACCAATTTTTTTAACTTTAATGTCACCTCTTGAAGTTCTAACACCATTAATTTTTCCAGCACTCACATCAAAACCAGTAACCTCACAGTTTTGAATGATATCTACTCCCATTGAGTCAGCTTGTCTTGCGTATCCCCAGGCAACAGCATCATGTCTTGCTGTTCCGGCGCTTGGTTGCATCAATCCACCAAATATTGGAAATCTCACATTTTCAGAAAAATCTGCCATTGGTATAATTTCTTTTACCTGTTCTCTGTTTAGCAAAACTGCATCAATTCCATTCAACCTCATTGAATTTCCACGTCTTGCGTAAACATTCATTTGTGCATCAGAGTGTGCAAGATTGATAATTCCTCTTGGAGAAAACATTACATTGTAATTTAAATCCTGGCTCATCTTTCTCCATAAATCCATTCCAAATTCACTAAAAAGTGCATTATCATCATGCATATAGTTAGATCTTATAATGGTGGTATTTCTTCCAACATTACCTCCGCCAATCCAACCTTTTTCAATGATAGCAACATTTGTAATATTATGTTCCTTTGCAAGATAGTAAGCAGTGGCTAAACCATGACCACCCCCTCCAATAATCACAACATCGTACTCTTTTTTAGGAGTTGGATCTTTCCAAGCTAAATTCCAATTCTGGTGACCAGAAAAAGCGTTTTTGATTAGATTAAATATAGAATATTTTTGCATGAGATATTTTTATCTCAATGAATATAAATAGTTCTTATTTTTTTTATATATATTTTTTAGAAGTTTCCAAAGAACTTAAAAAAGGATAAGAAGTCATCAATAAAAATTATAACTTTAGGATTTTAAATGAGCGATGTTAAATCAGATATTCAAATAGCTAGAGAAGCTAAAATGCAACCTATAAATGATATTTTAGCAAAAATAAATGTGCCCGATGAAAGTGCTGCTTTCAGCCCAATGGGAAGACACATCGCAAAAATTAACTTAGAGTATCTTGATACTTTAAAAGACAAACCTGATGGTAAATTAATTCTAGTTACTGCAATAACTCCTACTCCTGCTGGTGAAGGTAAAACTACAACTTCAGTTGGATTAAATGATGGTTTAAATAAAATTGGAAAAAAATCTATTGTTTGTTTAAGAGAGCCCAGCCTTGGACCATCGTTTGGCATGAAAGGTGGAGCTGCAGGCGGAGGTTATGCACAAGTAGTTCCAATGGAACAAATTAATTTACATTTTACTGGTGATTTTCATGCAATAACTTCAGCTCACAATCTCCTATCAGCATTAATTGATAATCATATTTATTGGGGAAATAAATTAGATATAGACGTTAGAAGAATTGTTTGGAAAAGAGTAATGGACATGAATGATCGTTCATTAAGATCTATTAATATTAATTTAGGAGGTGTTGCTAATGGTTTTCCAAGAGAAGATGGTTTTGATATTACCGTTGCTTCCGAAATCATGGCAATCTTTTGTTTATCCAATGATTTAGAAGATTTAGAAAAAAGAATTGGGAATATAACAATTGCATACACAAGAGATAAGAAACCTGTATTTGCTAAAGATTTAAAAGCTCAAGGTCCTATGACTGTGTTATTAAAAGATGCAATAAGACCTAACGTAACTCAAACTTTAGAAAACAATCCGGCAATTATTCATGGTGGTCCTTTTGCAAATATTGCACATGGATGTAATTCTGTAATTGCAACAAAAACTGGATTAAAACTTGCTGACTATGTGGTAACTGAAGCAGGCTTTGGTGCAGACCTAGGTGCTGAAAAATTTCTAGATATCAAATGTAGAAAGTCAAATTTAAAACCAAGTTGTGTGGTTATTGTTGCAACTATTAGAGCTCTAAAGATGCATGGTGGTGTTGCAAAAGATGATCTTAAAAATGAAAACGTAGATGCTCTAAAAAAAGGACTTGTTAATCTTGAAAGACATATTCAAAACGTTCAAAAATTTGGTCTTCCTGTGGCTGTTGCGGTTAATCATTTTGTTAAAGATACTGACAATGAGGTAAAAGCTTTAATAGAATTTTGTGATGGAATGGGAGTTAAAGCAAGTCTATGTACTCATTGGGCTAATGGTGGAGAAGGTACAAAAGAACTAGCAGCTCATGTTTCTGACTTATGTGAAAAAAATGAGGCAAAATTTCAATTTTTGTATGAAAGCAAAACTCAATTATTTAAAAAGATAGAAACTATAGCTAAAGAAATTTATAGAGCTGACGAAGTTATAGCTGACACAAAAATTAGAGATCAATTAAAAGGTTTTGAAGATGCAGGTTTTGGAGAATTGCCTATTTGTGTGGCTAAAACTCAGTATAGTTTTTCAACTGATCCAAACCTTAAAGGCGCACCTTCAGGACACGCTTTACCTATAAGGGAAATTAGACTTTCATCTGGAGCAGAATTTATTGTTGTGGTTTGTGGGGCTATTATGACAATGCCTGGATTACCTAGAGTTCCAGCAGCAGACTCTATAAAGCTTAATAAAGATGGTGAGATTGAAGGTTTATTTTAAATTAAATTTTAAGATAATTAAGCCAATTTCTAACTTCGCAAGTTCTGTCATTAAAGTTCAATAATTCATTCTCGGACTGTATATATGAGACATGATTTTGATAATCTTCTTCACTAGAAAAATTTTTATTTTTAAATAGTCGTTCTTTTCTACCAGCCATAAGGTTTAGCATCTGAAAATATTCATAATCAGGATGGTACTGTAGTCCAATTATTTCTGAGTTTCCTGCAGAAAAACTTACACCCATCACATTATTAACTTTGTCACTCGATAAAAGAATAGCATTTTTTGGTAGTTCACTCACTTCATCAAAATTGAAAGCTGGTGATGTAAAAATTTTTTTTTTATCTTTGTATATAAAGTGTTTCTGACCCTCATTATTAACAATTACATCTGATGCAATTCCTATATGAGCACCATTTTTTCCAGGGTTTACTTTGCCCCCAGCTGCTGTTGAACAGACTTGTAATCCCCAACAAATTGCTAAAACCTTTTTTTTATGATCAAAACAATTAGATGCAAAATTAATATGCTTTTTAATTACATCAGTCATATCATTTAATCTCATTGCTCCACCTGTAAATACAATGCCATTAAATTTTTCCATATTTTCTAGAGCATTTTTTGTTTCATCATCATGTCCAGGATTTATAATTTCTGTATTCGTTAAAGGCTCTAACTTTAAAATTAAATTTTTTAAATTATCTGCTGCAGAAGCTCCAGCCGCTTTAATAAAAAACTCACTATCTTCTCTAATATTTCCTTCAACAATTAAAATATTTAAATTATTCATTAAAATAATTCTCCTGACATACTGTGTTGATACATTAGTTTCATATCTGCTTTAGTTAATTTTTTTGGGTTTCCTCCAGTTGAAGGGTCTGCTAAAGCCATTTTTGACAACCTATCAAGATCAAAATCTTCTTCATTTATTACCTCTGATAATTTATGAGGTATATCTAGCTTTTTTCTTAAATCCAAAATCCAATTAATAAAACCATCAAAAGAGCGATCGTTAAGTTCCAAGTAATCACAAATCTTAATTATTTTTTTTTCAATTACATTTTTATTAAAGGTTAATACGTAAGGCATAAATATTGCATTGGACAAGCCGTGATGAACATTGTTTAAAGCATTAACAGGATGGCTTAATGAGTGAATTGCACCTAAGCCTTTTTGAAATGCAGTTGAGCCCATACTAGCTGCTGTTAACATATTCTGTCTTGCTTCTATATTTGATCCATTATTTACAGCTTCTAACAACCAATCATTAATTATTCTGATACCCTCTAAAGCAATCCCGTCAGCCATTGGATGATATCCAGGTGCACAATAAGCTTCTAAATTATGGGCTAAAGCATCCATACCTGTTGCAGCTGTAATTTTTGATGGTAGCCCAACTGTTAAAACTGGATCTAAAATAACTATAGAGGGCAAAAATTTAGGATGAAAAATTATATTTTTAACACCCGTTTCCTCATTTAAAATTACAGAAGCACGTCCTGTTTCTGATCCAGTTCCTGCGGTTGTTGGTACAGCTATAATTGGTGCTATTTTTTCAGAATTGGCTTTAGTCCAATTATCTCCTACGTCCTCAAAATCCCATATAGGCAATGTTTGGCCTGACATAAATGCAATTGCTTTACCAACATCAAGGCCGCTACCACCTCCAAAAGCTATTACACCATCACAGTTATTTTTATTATAATAATTAGCACCCTCAGTCACGTTTGTACCAGTTGGATTACCTACTACATCAGAATATAGTTCAACTAAAATACCGTGTTCTTTTAAATTGTTTAAAGCATCAATTACAATTTTTGATTTAGCAAGACCATTATCGGTTACCAACAATGGTTTATTAATATTTAATATTTTGCAAGCATTGCTTAAATCTTTTATTCTATCTTTTCCAACCCACATGGATGTTGGGTAATTCCAATTTGATTTCATTTACCAATTAATTTGTAATTTTTTATTTTCACAAATAGTACTTAACATATTAAACATTAGTGGAAAATTTTTATTATCTAGATCTTCAAGTATTCTTGGTCCAATTTCTAAAGCAAGTTGAGCACCTTCTACAGTAACATTTTGCATAAACTTTTCTTTGGCATCATTATATAGGTATCCTTCACCTAAATATTTTCCCATTAAACTATTTCTTCCACCAATGGCACTAACATACAAATCACCAAGACCTGCTAAACCATAAACTGTTTCTGGTTTGCCTCCATAGTGAGAAACGAATTCAACCATTTCTGAAATTGATCTATGGATTAATGAAGCTGCAGTATTTAAAAAATATTTAGATTGAAGTTCTTTTGTCGCTTTTGAGTTACTCAACCCCTCAGAGGCACCTATTAACATTGAATATATATTTTTGATTGCTCCTGACAACTCTACTCCAGTAATATCTTCTGATATTTCTGTAGAATAATAATTGGTTGAAATAATATTTTTTAATGACAAACACTCTTTTATGTTTTGATTGGCTATGACTGTTCCAGTTCTCATTTTATTTGCTAAACCAGCTGCTAAACATGGACCTTTGATGGCTGAAATATTAATTTCTGAGTGACCATTTTTTTCTAATATGTTTTTAATTTTATCAGATAAAGTTGTAAGCTCATTTTCTACTATTGATAAACCTTTTGTTAATAAAACAATTGGTAATTTTTTTTTGTAATTCTTAGATATTTGTTTTGCAAACCATTCAATTCCTATTGAGCTAATTCCTGCAACAACTAAATCTAAATCTTTTTCTAAAAGAGGCTGCAATTCTTTTAATTGGACAAATTTTATTTCTTTTGGAAGCTTTGTTTTTAATCCAGGATGAAGATGATCATTTGAAATGATGTCTTTTATCAAATTATCCTCTAAATGAGTTCCTACAATTGTAACATCATTTTTGTTTTCAACACAAGGAACAGCAAAAGCAGACCCCATCGCACCAGCGCCTATTATGATTATTTTTTTCATAAGCTATAAATTAAGCTAAAGTTTTTCTAATTGCTTGTTGCCACCCTTTCAATAATTTGATTCTTAAATTTTTCTTAATTTTAGGGGTAAAAATGGCATCTTTTTTCCATTTATTTTTTATTTCTTCTAAAGATTTAAATTCACCTGCCTGATATCCTGCAAAAAAGGCTGCGCCTAATGCTGTAGTTTCTTGAATAACAGGTCGTAATACTTTTGTATTCAAAATGTCAGATAAAAACTGAGAAAACCAGTCGTTTGCAACCATACCACCATCAACTTTAATAATATTAGGTCTAGATCCATCTTTTTTCATAGCATCAAACAAATCATAACTCTGATAAGCAACTGACTCTATTACTGCTCTAACTAAATTTTTCCAATCTGTATTTCTCGTTAGTCCAGTTATCAATCCCTTGGCTTCTGCTTTCCAATAAGGGGCTCCTAAACCTGTAAATGCTGGAACAACATATACTCCATCGTTATCAATTATAGATTTTGAAATTTTTTCAGTTTCTTGAGCATTATCAATCAGTTTAATCTTATCTCTTAACCACTGAACACCAGCACCTGCAATAAATATAGAGCCCTCTAATGCATACGTATTTTTATTTTTTAATCTGTAGCAAATTGTAGTTAATAATTTATTTTTGGATAAAATTTTTTTATTTCCTGTATTTATTATAGCAAAGGCGCCTGTACCATATGTGCTTTTAACAGAACCTTTATCAAAACAAGCTTGCCCAACTGCAGCTGCTTGTTGATCTCCTAATACTGCATTAATTGGTATTTCTTCACCTATAATTTTCTTAGAAGTTGTTCCAAAATCATCTGCAGAATTTTTTACTTTTGGTAAAATAGATTTTGAAATATTTAGTTTTTTTAAGATTTCATCATCCCATTTATTTGAATTTATATTGTACATCATAGTTCTACTTGCATTAGTTGCGTCAGTAAAATGATGTTTTTTATTTGTTAATCTCCAAATTAAAAAGGTATCCATTGTTCCAAACATCAATTGTTTATTTTTCAAAAGTTTTTTTGATATTGGAACATTATCTAATATCCATTTTACTTTTGTTGCTGAAAAGTACGGATCAATAAATAGGCCCGTTTTGTGCCTAAATAAATTTTCTAATTTTCTTTTTTTTAAATTTTCACAAATTTTACTTGTTCTTCTATCTTGCCAAACAATTGCATTATATACTGGCTTGCCAGTCTTTTTATCCCAAAGAATTGTTGTTTCTCTTTGATTTGTAATTCCAATTGAAATCACCTTTGCTTTTAAATTTTTACTTTTTTTAATTGATTGTCTAATTGTTTTTAAAGTCACCTTCCAAATTTCCTCTGGATTGTGTTCAACCCACCCTGATTTTGGAAAAATTTGTTGAAACTCATATTGAGAAGAAAAAACTTTTCTTCCTTTTAAGTCAAATAAGATTGATCTACTTGAAGTAGTTCCTTGGTCAATTGAAAGAATAAGTTTTTTCATTGAGCAAATTATAAATTATTTAATTAAATATTGCATACATTGAATAATTAATTCTTTTAATTTCTTATATTTTGTGAGTAAATAAAACATATAAAATATTTACTGGAGATAATTAATGACAAAAATTGCTATAATTGGTGCAGGTCCCTGTGGATTATCAATGCTAAGATCATTTGAACAAGCTGAAAAAAAAGGTGAAAAAATACCTGAAATAGTATGTTTTGATAAACAAGACGATTGGGGTGGTTTATGGAATTACAGTTGGAGAACTGGTTCTGATCAATATGGAGACCCTATTCCAAATAGCATGTATAGATATCTTTGGTCCAATGGACCAAAAGAGTGTCTTGAGTTTGCCGATTATTCCTTTGATGAACATTTTGGCCAACCAATACCATCATTTCCACCTAGAGAAGTTTTGTATGATTACATTCTTGGAAGAGTGAAAAAAGGAAATCTTAAAAATAAAATTAAATTCAACACAACTGTAACAAATGTTACATATAACAATGATAGTTTTAATCTGACTTATAGAGATAAGAAAAATAATATAATTTTAAATGAAACATTTGATTATGTGGTAGTCTCAACAGGTCACTTCTCAGTTCCTTTTATCCCAGAATATCCTGGGATGAAATCTTTTCCTGGAAGAATAATGCATTCACATGATTTTAGAGATGCTGAAGAATTTAGAGGAAAAAATGTTATTGTTCTTGGTAGTAGTTACTCTGCAGAAGATGTGGCTTTACAATGCCATAAATATGGAGCAAGAAGTGTAACTATTGGATACAGACATAATCCAATGGGATTTAAATGGCCTAAAGGAATGAAAGAAGTTTATCATCTTGATAAACTTGAAGGTAACAAGGCTATTTTTAAAGATGGTCACGAACAAGAAGCAGATGCTGTAATTCTATGCACCGGTTATCTTCATCATTTTCCTTTTCTTACGGAAGATCTTAAACTTCAAACACATAACAGATTATATCCACCAAAATTATATAAAGGGGTTGTTTGGGAAAATAATCACAAGTTAATGTACTTAGGAATGCAAGATCAATTTCACACTTTTAATATGTTTGATTGTCAAGCTTGGTTTGCAAGAGATGTTATTATGGGTAAAATTAAAATACCAAGCGAAACTGATATTAAAGATGATATCAATAAATGGGTTTCAATGGAAGAAAAATTAGAAAACCCAGATCAAATGATCGATTTTCAAACAGAATACACAAAAGAACTTCATTCTTTATCTGATTATCCCAAAATTGATTTTGAGTTAATTAGGAAACATTTTAAAGAGTGGGAGCATCACAAAGTTGAAGACATTATGACTTACAGAAATAAATCTTTTTCTTCACCTGTGACTGGTTCTACTGGTCCAGTTCACCACACACCGTGGGAGACAGCAATGGATGACTCTTTGAAAACTTTTTTAAACAAATAGAAGTAATATTAAGATATTTTTAATCTTCTTTTTTAAAATAAGGAATCAAAAAAACAAAACAGGCAATTAAAAAAAATAAACTTCCAAACATTGCCCAAAAATTACCAATACTAGATATTATAAATCCAATTGCTGAAATTATAAACAGAATCCATCCAATCATGTTGATTGTTTCATTTTTCATGTTTTTTTATTGAATTCCGAGATGTTGTTTTCTTTGATTAACCCAGGTTCTTATCAAATTATCAAATATTAAACCAATGAAGGCAACGCAGATACCTAAGGTCAAACCAATACCAGCACCATTTTTATCTGATAATGCTTTCAAAATGTATTGTCCTAAATCTTCTGTACCAATAAATGCTCCAATAATCACCATAAACAAAGCAAAAACAATTGTTTGATTTAAACCAAGCATCATGTGTGGAAAAGCTAAAGGAAATTCTATTTTAGTTAATCTTTGAAATTTATTTACACCTGACATAGTTGCAGCTTCATGCAAACCAACTGGAACACTTCTTAGACCTTCAATAGTGTACCTTGTTGCAGGTATAGTTGCATAAACAACTACAGCAATTAAGACTGAAGTGTCTGTAATTCCAAAAAGCATCATTACTGGAATTAAATATACAAATGATGGAAAAGTTTGAAATATATCGCAAATACCAAGCATAAAAGCAGCTGATTTTTTATTTTGAAAGCATAAAGTTCCAACGGTAAATCCAATTAAACAAGAAATTACTACTCCAAAAGTTGCCATGTACAATGTAACTAGCGCCCTATCCCACCACGGGCTAAACGCAATAAATAATGTCAAAGCACAAACTACTAAAGCTGAACGAATTCCTCCAATCAAATACCCTGCTCCAACAGCTAACACTAAAGTGGCTACCGCAGGCATTCTTAAATATAAAGCTCTCATTGGTTGAAGCACATCTTGAATTAGCCATGTATTAAATGCTTTAATATACACGAAGAAAGTATCAAAAATCCAATCAACTCCTTTATTCCAAAAATCTGCGGTTGATATTCCTTTATTGTGAGGAACTTCAAACAAGTAATTAAAACTACCTTTAAAAATAAAAGTACCAACATATGCAAGAATTATTCCAATTATTACTGAGCCTGCAAAAAATATTACATTTTTATTCCTTTGAAAATATGTCAGATTTCCAAAATAATCTGTTTGTTTATTTGCCCAAGCCAAAGACATTTTATCAAGGAGAATTGCAATTAAACTTATACACAACCCAGCTTCTAGCGCTAATCCGATATTAAGTTGGTTCAATGCCAATAATAAATTAAATCCTAAACCTTTGGCACCAATGAATGCAGATATTACTGCCATTGAAAAACAAACCATAATAACTTGATTAACTCCAATTAAAATATCTCGTCTTGCTGTAGGAATTAATACTTTGAGCATTAGTTGCCAATTTGTACAGCCACTCATTCGTCCAGCTTCAATAACTTCTGGTGGGATAGCTCTTAAACCTAAAATTGTAAGCAGTATCATTGGTGGAACCGCAACAACCATTGTAATAATTACGGCAGCATGATCACCAACTCCAAAAAGAACTAGCGCAGGAACTAATACAGCGTACTGTGGCATAGTTTGCATTACTAAAAGAATTG
The DNA here is from genome assembly GCA_028226535.1 of Candidatus Pelagibacter sp. Next base: position 51,432 of record JAOJEG010000001.1, read on the forward strand.
GATACAAAGCTTTTTCAACACGTTTACTTTTGTATGCTGCTATACCCAAACCTAATCCAAAAATAAACGAGAGTGGAGCTGCAACCAGTATAAAAGAGAGTGTTTGCATTGAGGGCTTCCATTGACCAAATATTGAAATATAAATCATCGTTAAGCCTGCAAATAATGCTAGTCCTTTTCCACTTAACTTATAAGAAAGTATTGTTGCTCCAGCTGCAACTACGGTCCACGGTAAACCTGGTAACTCTAACCATGGATAAGCATCGATGAAATCCCAACTAGTAAATGCAACTATAGTCTCTAATCCGCCCAACAAAATCTCTCTAATTAATTCAATTAAAAAAGTCATTATTGATGTTAAATTTCTACTTATTTGCAACAATAATGGCCGAGTTTTAAACTCTTGAGTGTCTTCATTCCAAAACTCCATTGGCATCCACTCGTTCATCAAGAAAAACAAAGAGTCGTTTATCCAAATTGGTAACCATCCGAGTAATGGAGGCAATCTCCAAAATACATCAAAAGCATAATACCTAACTTCTTTACCTAAGAAGAAATAAACACTTTGATTTGGGTCTTTAATGAATTCTGCTTGACCTCTTATAAATTTATAAGTTTCGGGTACCTCGATTGCAAAACACAAAGCAAAAAATACTGCTAATAAAAATAACCATTGAAATAATTTTGGATATTTTTTTAAATATTCCATATTTTAACTACCGTTTTTTCTTCCTCCAAAAACTGTATCAATTATCTTTGATGGTTTGATTGAACCTACAACATTATTATTAGAGTCTACTACCCCTACTATTTTCTCTTGAGTAAGAATTTTTTCTGCAACATTTTCAATGACTTCATCTTTTGAAACTTTTAAATCACCTAAATTATCTTTACTTGGAGCATCCATCACATCCTCGATTACTAAAACTTTCTCTCTTGGAACTTCTTCAGTAAACTTTCTCACGTACTCTGTAGCTGGATTCAAAACAATGTTAGCTGGTGTATCCAACTGTTCAATTATGCCATCTTTCATTATCGCTATTCGGTCAGCTAGCTTTAATGCCTCATCAAAATCATGAGTAATAAACATAATAGTTTTTTGCAATTTTTCTTGTAGTCTTAAAAACTCATCTTGCATTTCTTTTCTTATTAATGGATCCAATGCAGAAAAAGGTTCATCTAAAAACCATATATCAGGCTCAACAGCTAATGATCTAGCAATCCCTACTCTTTGTTGTTGTCCACCCGAAAGCTCTCTTGGAAAATAATTTTCTCTTCCATCAAGTCCAACTAATTTTACCATTTCCATAGCTCTGCTAATACTATCTTCGGTATTGGTACCTTTAATCTGTAGTGGAAAAGCAATATTTTCAACAACTGTTTTATGTGGTAACAAAGCAAAACTTTGAAACACCATTCCCATTTTGTTTCTTCTAAGATCAATAAGTTCTTTATTATTTAGTTCTAATAAATTTTGTCCTTCTATAAAAATTTTTCCACCGGTTGCATCTGTTAATCTTGAAATACATCTTAGTAATGTTGATTTACCTGAGCCAGATAAACCCATCACCACCAACATTTCTCCTTTTGCAACTTCAAAAGAAGCGTTGTTAACTCCAACTATACATCCTTTTTCTTGAAAAGTTTTTGCATCTACATTGCCATTTGCTTCTTCAAGCATTTTTTTGGCATTTTCTCCAAAAATTTTGTAAACCGATTCGCATTTGATAACAGTCTCAGACATAAGATGTTTTAAAGTTATATTAAATTCAATAAAATTAAAATGTTAATAATTATTACCTTTCTTCATTAAAAATTTTTAATAAAATAAACCCTTGTATCAATTCCAGTACTTAAAAAACTTAAAGCCTCTCCACTTATGGTAATACTTTCATCTACTCCTACATTATTTCCGCTAACCGTAAAACCAGCAAAACACTTTCCTTTTTCTTGATCCCATTTAACAAAAGTTTTATCAATTTTATTTCCATTAATCGTATAGAGTTCATGAGCTCTAAAATTTAAAAAATTAGCACCCATTATTGCTCTTTGAGGGATTAATTTTGTGACTTTACAAACTTGCTCGTACACTTCATCAGTTAATTTGTAATGATCTGTTCCATCAAATGATACTAATATTCCTGAGGGTAACTTTGAAATCAGAGCACTAAGTTTTTTTTCTTCAGCAATTCTTTCTTCTTCCAACTTCATTTTTTTAACCAATTCATCTCCTTGTCCAAAAATGCCATTTAAAATACTAAAAGATAAAATCACTATAAGCATAATAATTATTAGGCCAATAAATTGTCTTAGAGAATCGGGCAAATCTTTAAATTTGTTAATATAATTTTCTTTAAACATTATTTTTGTAACTTACCGTTTTCCCATATACCCGATTTTTGTTTTCCATCAGCCCATGTGAATGTGCCCTGACCATTCATAAAACCATTAGCCCACTCCCCATTATAAGTGGAGCCATCGGGAAAGGTTAAAATTCCTTGCCCGCTCCATACACTATTTTTGAACTCACCAGTGTAGATGTATCCATTTGGCCAAGTTTCAACACCTTTGCCATGCTTTTTAGTTCCTACCCACTCTCCTTCATAGGTAGTTTTGTCTGTATAAACCCATTTACCATAACCGTTGTCACAATTTCCTTCTTTACAACCAGTACTTCTTGCTAAAACAGAGGTTGAGATTAATAAGCCTAAAAGAACACTAATGATAAATTTTTTCATTTTAATATTTTACACAAAATCATTTAAAAAAAAATCAGACTTTTTCCTCCATTTTAGTACATGAATAAAAAAATATATATTTTTCTGAGTTTTCGCTTTTAACATTTTTAGTAATTTCGTGGATCAATTCACCTGTTTTTCTAGTTACTATTGCGGATTCTGAATAATTTTTTTCTTCATCAAAAGCTTTAAATAAAACAACATCTTTATTAACAATCTTAACGTTTAATTTTTTAGATTTTGAAAGAAATAAAGACAACCCATTTATAAAAAGTTTTCCAGGTTTTATTGCCTCTATTTTAAATTGATCTAAATTCTTATCATCTAAATCTTTTGCTAAAAAAGTTTGATAATTATATTCTGCATTTTTAATTATTTTTTTATCTAAATCACATACAAATGAAAGTTTAATATTTTCTTGAATATTAATATCTTTTGCGAATGATAAATTAATAAATAATAGATTTAATATTATTCCTATTAAAATTTTTTTAATCATAAATAATTTTATTTAAAAAAAAATCTCCCCCAACAATGTTGGGAGAGATTATAAATTTAAACTTTTAACCTTATTTAGTAAAAGCTTGCCAAACTGACTTGTTATCAGCTAACCACTTTTTAGCTGCATCTTCGTGAGTCATTTTGTCAACGTCAACTAAAGCTGCCATTGCACCAATTTGACTTGTAGAGAATGACATTTTTTTAAACGCGTCTGCTGCATCTGGATGAGTTTTTGGGAAATCCTCATGAACTGCTTTTTTCAAGTATCCATCAGGAGAACCACATTTACCATCTCCACCATCTTCTGGTCTACAACCAGCTGTGTATGGAGGGAAGTCAATAAATGTAAAACCAGCACCGTCTGTAAAGTTAGGTGTCCAGTTAAATATTATTGTTCCTCTTCCTTCTTTTTCAGCCGCAGATAACTCTGCCCAAAGTGCATCTGCACTTCCAGCAAATTTAACCCACCAAAGATCACCCAAACCTAAAGCGTCAACTCTTTGAGGAATTAAATCACCATGCCAAGTTTGTGGACCTTCCAACATTCTTCCTTTGCCATCTGGTGAGTCAGGTGTTGTAAAGTTTTTTGCACAATCCGGATTTTTTAAAGCTGTCCAATCTGGTAAACCTGGGCATAATCCTTTATCAGCAACCCAATTTGGATAACCCATATCCTCTAGAGTTCTTGCTTCATGGTCACCCCAATCAAGTAAACCACCTTTATCTAATGCAGTAGTGAAAGATTTACCAAAAGCAGACTCCCATACCTCGTGAGATATAGACACATCTCCAATTCTAATTGACTCATAAACCGCTTGTGAGTCAGCGTTAACGTATTTAACGTTATTTCCCATGCTTTCAAAAATACCACCTATAACGTAAGCCATTACAATTTGACTTGACCAGTTATGAGTTGGAATTACGATGGGCTTTTTGCTATCCGCATTAGATACTCCTGCAAAACTTACTACAGAAATAACTAGAGCAGATATTAATGATATTATTTTTTTCATTTTTTCCCCTCTATTAATTAATGATTAAAGTATGTTATGAATTAAACTTGTAGTCAACTCGTTTTGATTAGAATAAACTTATAAAAAATATATATAGTTTTGGTCAAATGTTAGGAACTAGCAACGAAATTAGAAATCCAGGTCTAAGAACTTTACCACCAGGGGTTGAAAGATATTTTGTTAAAGGTGGAGGTTTATCTGTAATAGAGGTTTTTCCAGAGGATAAGATTGAAATTATAAATGATGACGGCAAACAAGTTTGTGAAATAATAGTTTTTAATAATAAAGGCAAACCTGATTTATCAATTTTAAATTTAAAAGAAAATGCAAATGCAGATTTTTCTAAAAGAGCAATCACAAATGATGAAAAAATTACAAAGATTTTTAAGAAAAGAAATTTAGATCTTCATAAAGCTAAGTCATCAATTATATTTGATCAAGATTGTTTGATGGGAGAAAAAATAACTTTATCATCAAAAGATAAATGCTTTGTTTTAATTGCAGCACCTGGTGATCTGTTAAATGTTCATGAACAAAATCCACCAACTGATTTAACTATTTTTGTTAATAGAGCAAAATTTTCAGAAACAGATGAGCAGTTTATTTTACCAGAACCGTTAAGTGACCCTATAGTTGAGCAACTTGTTAAAAGAAGAACTGCAGAAACTTATGAGGTGAAAGCTGGAGAGTATATTCAAATTATCGATACTGGTGGAAGACAATGTTCTGATTTTTTAGCGTTTGATACTCACAAATTAAATGATGGTATTGAAAGTATTATTGACGATAAGGCCACAAGAACGTTCATGGGTAGTGCTTATCCAGGCCCAGGTTTGTTTTCGAAATTTTATGATGGTGATCATGAGGCAATGGTTGAGGTCGTAAGAGACACTGTTGGTAGACATGACACTTTCAATCTAGCCTGTACTTCTAAATATTATGAAGATCTAGGTTATATGGGGCATATTAATTGCACGGATAACTTTAATAAAGGTTTAGAAAAATATGATGTTAACTCTAGAAAAAGTTGGTCAGCAATAAATCTTTTTTTTAATACAGCAATTGATGCAAACAATGTTGCAACATTCGATGAACCATGGTCTAGACCAGGTGACTATGTTTTGTTTAGAGCTTTAAAAGATTTAACATGTGTTTCATCAGCCTGCCCTTGTGATGTCGATGCAGCTAATGGCTGGAACCCTACAGATATATTTGTTAGAACTTATGGAAAAAATAATAAATATTCAAAAGCAATTGCATTTAGAATGAAAACAGACTCTGAACCAAAACTAACCCAAGAGACAGGTTTTCATAAAAAAACATCTGAACTAACAAGAAATTTTGTTGAATATAAAGGTTTTTGGTTAGCAAATAATTTTACAAATTCAGGAACAATAAAAGAATATAATGCATGTCGTGAAAGTGCAATCGCAACTGATCTTTCACCGCTTAGAAAATTTGAAATTCTGGGTCCTGATGCGGAAAATTTAATGCAATATACTTTAACAAGAAATGTTAAAAAATTATCAGTAGGTCAAGTTGTTTATACGGCAATGTGTTATGAAAATGGATGCATGTTGGATGACGGTACTCTATTTAAATTTGGACAAGATAATTTTAGATGGATTGGTGGTGATGAATACAGTGGAGAATGGTTAAAAGAACAAGCTAGAAAGAAGAATTATAAAGTTTGGATAAAATCTGCAACCGATCACATACATAATATTGCGGTTCAAGGGCCAAACAGTAGAAAAATTTTAGAAAAATTTGTTTGGACTGCTCCTATCCAACCGTCAATAACTGAGCTTGAATGGTTCAGATTTAATATTGCACGAATTGATCATGAAACAGGTACCCCTATTGTTATTTCAAGAACTGGTTACACAGGTGAACTTGGATATGAAATTTGGTGTCATCCAAAAGATGCAAGTGAAGTTTGGGATAAAGTTTGGGAAGCTGGAAAAGAATTTGATATCACACCTTTGGGTTTAGAGGCTTTAGATATGGTTCGTATAGAAGCTGGTTTAATTTTTTATGGTTATGAGTTTGATGATCAAACAGATCCTTTTGAAGCAGGTATTGGTTTTACTGTACCTCTCAAAACCAAAGAAGATGATTATATAGGCAAAGAAGAATTAGTTAAAAGAAAAGCAAATCCACAAAAGAAATTAGTTGGTCTTGAACTTATTGGTCACGAACCAGCTGTTCATGGAGATTGTGTTCATGTGGGACGAGCACAAATTGGTGTAATAACTAGTGGAATGTTATCCCCAAAGCTTGGAAAAAATATTGCACTCTGTAGAATTGATGTAAAATACTCTGAAATTGGAACTGAAGTTGAGGTTGGCAAATTAGATGGACATCAAAAAAGAATTGGTGCAAAAGTTATTGCTTTCCCATTCTACGATCCAACAAAATCTAAAGTAAGAGCTTAAAATAAAATGCCTAAAGACCAAAAAACTCTTTTAAATTTTTGGGAAGATCAAATGAGACAATCTCATACATCTAGTAATTATTTTTTTCGAAAGTCACCTTCTCATTATCATATGATGTTATTAGTAATGTCAGCTTACAAAGAAGGAACAAAATTATCTGTTGAAGAATTAAAAACAAAATTGTTTAAAACTTCTAGACCAAAATCTGCTTTAATAATTACGGAAGCATGTGAAAAAGGATTCTTTCGACTTGAAAAAACTTCAACTGATCAAAGAATTAAAAATATAATGCCGAGTGAATCTTTCATTAAGGAATTTAATGATTATTTGGTTACCCTTAAAAACATAAGCTATTAGCCAATTATTTATTATAATAAGTGAAGCATATATTTTTTATATATAATTTTTAGTTCTATAAAAAATTATATTAATTAGTGTTTGTAAAAAATAGTGTTTTGATATGTCAACATTACCTTCAAAAGCAAAAGTAGTTATAATCGGTGGTGGTATTCATGGTTTGAGTACTGCTTGGAAACTTTCAGAAACATATAAAAATCCTGGCGATATTGTAGTTCTTGAGAAAAAAGATATTGCAGCTGGAGCAAGTGGTATTGCTTGTGGTGTAGTTAGAAATAATTATTTCCAACCAGCTATGAGAGAATTAATGGCTCACTCTGTTTCAGTTTGGGAAAGTGACCCCAAAGCATTTAAATATAATGCGGTAGGATATTTACAAATTTCACCAGAAGTAATGCATGAAGATGTTGCAACAATTTATGAGCAACAAAAAGCAATAGGATATGAATCAGAATTTATAGAAGGTGAAAAAGATTGTATGAATTATATGAAGGGGATGTTTGATGACTGGCAAGCGCAAGGCATTACATCAGTGCTTCACGAAAAAAAAGGTGGTTACGCCTTTAACAAAGATTCAATTAAAGCACTTGAAAACAAATCTACATCTAACGGTGTTCAGGTAATGAAGGGTGTTAAGGTTACAGGTTTTAAAAGAGGAAGTAATAGTAAAGCTGTTACAGGTGTTGAAACAGACAAAGGTACAATTGAGTGCGAACAAGTAGTTGTTGGTGCTGGACCTTGGGCTAGAGATTTTTGGAATATGCTAGAGCTTCCAAAGACTGCGAACATTAAAGGGAAAGATGGCAAAATGCACGAAACTGATATGTGGACATATTGGATGCTTCAAGAAGGAGTAATTGGTGTTGATGCAGATTTTCTAAAAATGAATAATGGACAACAACCTCCTGTAATTCACGTTGACTCAACAGCTCCGTTATACTCAGATAAAACAAAAAAATTAATCACAGATAAAATTTGGGGGATATACTACAAACCTGATATTGAAGGTTTAGGTGTTCAAGGTGGAACATCACCTTACATTGTCGACAAACATTTTGATCAAGTTAATGTAGACCCTTACGGCTTAGAGTCACCTGAGTTTCAAACTACAGAGGCATTTAATGACATGTGGTGTTCAGCTTTAGCTCATTGCCAAAAAAGATTTGAAGGTAAATCTGATCTTTACAGAAAAGGACCCTCAGGTGGCTTAGGATGTATGACGCCAGACTCTTTTCCAATCTTTGATAGATTTTTAGAAAATGTTTATATGATTGCTGATGCTAATCACGGTTATAAAATGATTGGTGTAGGTGAGCTTGTTGCAAAAGAAATTCTTGGTAGTGAGAGTGATTTATTGAAACCGTTTAGATTCAACCGTTACGAGAAAGGTGAACTTCACCCTACATCGAACAGTCCGTTCCCTTGGAGTTAAACTTCAAGGCTAGACACAAATAAAAATTTCAACTACCTTTGAATAAATTATAATTCATTGAGGGGTGAAATAAATGACTGATCTAGATAAACACGTTAACCAACCTGGCAGAGCTAAACTTGTAAAACAAGTAAGAGCTAAAATTAATGAGCTAGGTATTGAGTATATATTTTTTCAATTCATATCTGTCACAGGTAGAGTTGTTGGAAAAGGAATTCCAACTGATCACTGGGAAAGAACATGTGAAAAAGGTTTTCAATTAGTTTACGGAGCAACAGCAAACTTATTTACGGATCGTCATGGAAATTATATTGGCTATGGTCCTGAAGCTAAAGAATTAGTTGGAATCCCTGATCCAGAAACATTTTGTCAGCTTCCTTGGGATAAAAAAGTAGCAAGAGTGTTTGTTACTTGTTTTAGAAATAGAGAAGAAAGAGAAAACCCAGGGGCACATTTAACGTCAGATTGTAGAGGAAATCTAAGAATTCACGCACAAGAATTTAAGAAAAAACACGGGTATCAATTAAGAGTGGGAACTGAGCCAGAAATGATGTGGCTTACAAAAAATGAAGACGGTACTCCAACTGGAAAAGGTTTTTCCAAACCTTATTGTTATCACATAGATCAATTCGAGTCTTTAAGACCAGTGTTCATGCAAGTTATGAAATATGCTAGAGCAATGGGTCTTGATATGATTCAAGGTGATCATGAAGATGCGCCAGGACAGTTAGAATTAAACTGGATGTATGATGATGTTTTAAGAAATGCAGACAGGCTTTCAACTTATAGACAAATTTGTGCTCAAGTTGCTAGAGAATTTAATTTAATAGCTTGCTTTATGACTAAGCCATTTATGGGTGTTTCTGCAAGTGGATGTCATACAAACATGTCTTTATGGAAAGGTGGAAAAGATAAAGTGAATAAGTTAAGTCACAAATCTCTACCTGCTATGGATGAAGTTTTTACTTATGTTGAGGGTGGAACAAATACATTTATGCCCGATACTAAAGATGTTCAGCTACCTGGAAAAGTGGGTTTAAAAGCAATTGGTGGGGTAATGAAACATCTTGGCGCTTTAACTGCAATTGGATCTTCAACTGTTAACTCGTATAGAAGATTATGGGATACAGGTTTTTGGGCGCCAGTTTATGCAGATTGGGGATACCAAAATAGAACTTGTGGATTAAGAGTGTCTGCTCCTGGTAGATTTGAATACCGATCAGTTGATTCTATGCATAATCCTTATCTAATGGGATCAGGTTTATTAAAATGTTTCGATGATGGAATATCTAACAATATTGATCCAGGAAAACCTGAGTCTCGTAGTATGTACGAAGCTCAAGCAGCTGGAAAAGAAGTTAAAAAATTACCTTTAAGTCTTGGTCAAGCACTTGATCGTTTAGCTGAAGATGAAGTTATCAAATCAGCTATGCCAGATGAAATGTATAAAGTATTTCATTGGTATAAAAATGATGAGTGGGAAAGATTTTTGGGTGCAACAACTCAATGGGATCTGGACACTTATCTTGATTGTCTACCGTAGGTCTTAAAAATTAATAAAAGGGGTAAAATATATGTGTGGGATAGCTGGACTAATACATAGAGGCAAATCTTCAAATGTAGGAAGTGAACTACAGGGTATGCTTCAAGCACTAAAACATAGAGGTGAAGACTCAACAGGTTATGCTCTATATGGAGATACGGATGGTAAAAATTTTATTATGCGTTTCAAAGTAGGAGAAAACGTTGGGGAAGGAAGCTCATCTATTATGGAAGATGTTTCTGTTTACGATGAAAGAAAAAAAATAGTAGATCAATATCTAGCTGAGATGGGCGCAAAAGTTCTTAAAGAAGAAAGAACCCTACCCTATTCATTAAGATATGAAATTTCATATGATAAAAAAGATCTATTAGATTTTTCTCAAAAAATTGAAAGTATTCCAGGTGTTGAAATTCTTTCAATGGGTAAATCTTTGGAAGTTATTAAAGATCTTGGTAATGCAAAAGCTGTGTGTGACCGATATTCTTTAGATAAACTTGTTGGCACACATGCTATTGGTCACGCTAGGATGGCAACTGAGTCTGGTGTTGATATTAAATCAGCTCACCCTTTTTGGGGATATCCTTTTAGCGACGTATCAGTGGTTCACAACGGACAACTTACAAACTATTGGAACAATAGAAGAGCATTAGAAAATAAAGGTATGAGATTTATGTCTGAGTGTGACTCAGAATTAATCGCAGTTTATATTGCTCAAAAAATGAGAGAGGGAGCAAGTCTTGAGGAAGGAATGAAAGACTCTTTATCAGGACTTGATGGAGTATTTACTTATTTTGTTGCAACAAAAGACTCATTAGGAATGGCAAAAGATACTATGGCCGCAAAACCATTAGTACTTTACGAGTCAGATGATTTAGTGGCAATGGGTTCAGAAGAAATAGCGATCAGATCAGTTCTTCCACAAGAAATTGATACGTATGATCCTTTTGATGGAGAGGTAAAAGTATGGCAAATCTAAAAACAAGCGAGAAAAAATCAAAAGCCCAGTCAATGGGTATGCACACTGAAGTTTTAACAGGAAGAACTCAACAAAAGTTTTTTAACCCTGATGAAGCTGAAAATTTTTATTACTTTGGTACTTATGATGTTGATTTTAACAAAAGAACAGATCTTGATGTTAAAGATATGTCAGCTCCAGAAGCTAATAAAGAAATTGATAATTTAATGAGCCAAGGTTACGGAACAATTGTTATCAAAAACCCTCAAGGAAAACATAGTTTAGGTGTTGGAATACTTAATAAACTAAACTTAATTTTTGAAGGAAGTTTAGGGTATTTTGGTATGGGTTCATGCGATGGTCCAACAGTTAGAATTAACGGTAGAGTTGGTTGGTCTTGTGCTGAAAATTTAATGGCTGGTAAAGTGGTTATTGAAAAAAATGCAGGATCTTGTTTTGGAGCAGCTATTAGAGGAGGTGATTTAATCTGCAAAGGTAGTGTTGGTGCAAGAACTGGTATCGATATGAAGGGTGGAACTATCATTATTGGTGGTGATGCTGGAGCATTTACTGGTTTCATGATGCAAAGAGGTAGAATAATTATTCTTGGAGACGTTGGAATAAATTTAGGTGACTCAATGTATGATGGGACAATTTTCGTAGGTGGAAGTATTGGTTCTTATGGTAGTGATGCTGTAGACGCTGAGCTTACAAAAAGCGATCAAGATTGGTTAAAACGAAAATTAAAAGTTGCTGAAATTGGAGATAATTTTGATGTCAGCAAAATGAAAAAAATTGTAGCGGGTAAAAAATTATGGAACTACGATAATTTAGAACCTACAGAGAAGAAAGGAGCAATTTAATGCCTAAGAAAAAAACTAAAAAGAAAAAAACTAATGGAAGTGTTGGTGGAAAAGCTGACGTACATGCGCATGAAGAAGGAAAAAGAAACAAAAGTTTATTAGGGCACAATGCTATTTTCACTCCTGAAGTAATTGACGATATTCATATCAAGTCTCAACTAGGAAGATACAGAATGCGTGGAATGGCATTGATGAAAAAAATTCCAACATTTGATGATCTGGTTTTCTTGCCAGGAACACTTACAAGATTTGTAATTGAAGGTTACAGAGAAAAATGTGAAACAAAAACTGTAATTGGTCCAAGATGCGAAAACCCAATTGAACTTGATATACCTGTTTACATTACTGGTATGAGTTTTGGTGCACTTTCTTATGAGGCAAAAACTGCATTAGCAAGGGGAGCTACTATGGCTGGTAGTGCTACTTGTTCTGGGGAAGGTGGAATGATACCTGATGAAAGAAGATATTCTGAAAAATGGTATTACCAATGTATTCAATCAAGATATGGTTTTAACCCACACCATGCACAACTTGCAGATGGAATTGAGGTTTTCATTGGCCAAGGTCAAAAAGTTGGAATGGGTGGACACTTAATGGGTCAAAAAGTAACTGATCAAGTAGCTGAGATGAGATCATTACCATCAGGTATTGATCAAAGATCACCTGCTCGTCACCCTGACTGGTTAGGTCCTGATGACTTAGCTTTAAAAGTTGAAGAATTAAGACAATTAACAAAAAATAAAGTACCAATTCAGTTAAAGCTTGGTGCATCAAAAGTTTATGATGATGTTCGTATGGCTGCAAAATGTGATCCAGATTCTATTTACTTAGATGGAATGGAAGGTTCAACTGGTGCAGGACCTCACATCGCTGCTGCGAATACTGGTATTCCAGGAATTGCTGCGATCAGAGAAGCAAGAAGAGCTATCGATGATGTAGGTAAAACTGGAAAAGTTACTCTAATTTATGCAGGTGGTGTAAGAGATGGTGCTGATATGGCAAAAGCTTTAGCACTAGGTGCTGATGCAATTGCAATTGGTACTGGTTCAATGATCGCCTTAAACTGCAACAAAGATATACCTGAAGCTAATTTTGAAAAAGAAATGGGTGTAAAAGCGGGTGAGTGTTATCATTGCCATACTGGTCGTTGTCCAGTTGGTGTTGCAACACAAGATCCTAAACTAAGAGCAAGATTAAATCCTGATGATGCTGCACTTAGAGTTTACAACTATTTACATTCAATGACGTTAGAAGCACAACTTTTAGCAAGAGCATGTGGTAAAACTAATATTCACTCTTTAGAGCCTGAAGATTTAGCTGCATTAACCACAGAAGCATCTGCTTTAGCAAAAGTTCCATTAGCAGGAACTAATTATACAGTTGGTGTCGACAACTATCACAAAATATAGAGGTAAACATGGCTAAGAAAAAAACTAAAAAAATAAAAAAAACAAAAGCTGGTAAAGATCAACAATTAGGCAAAAAAAAAGAAACAGCCAGAGAAAAAATGATTGGTCAATCGATTGGTTATAGATATGACGTTAATCTTCTTCCAGATTACACAAAGATAACTCCCTTTCTAAAAAAATATGTAGAAGCTATGGGATGGGATGATTTAAACTGGTTAGAAGATGTTCATATGGGATATGAAGAAGGAAGACCTGCAGTATTTTGTAGAAATGCAAATGGCTGGGTAACTATTCCAAGTTCAATTAAACTTCCAAACAACCAGCAAGATAGAGATATGATTGCTAGAGAGCTTTTAGTAAAGTTTCAAATGTCTCCAAAACACCCTCTTGTTGATTTGAAAAAAGCTTACTTAAAATTCTAATCGCACAATCTTAAGTTGATATTTAATTAAAAACCTAGTGTTCACACTAGGTTTTTAAGTATTGTTTCATTTGTCACACCTCATAAAATTTAATAGGGTTCCATAAACTAATATGGGAGAGAGAAAATGACTGATCAGTTAGGCGCTCTTACAACCATATTTACAGAATTTTACTACTGGGTAACAGTGGTACTGATGTTTTTAATTCACGTCGGTTTCTGTATGTATGAAGTCGGAGCTTCTCGATACAAACATCACCAACACACTCTTATGAAAAATACAATGCTGATACCATTGGTTACAGTAACTTGGTTTTTCTTTGGTTGGTGGATTTACTGGGCATTTCCAACAGGACCTGGAATTGCACCTTCAATAATGAATGAGAGTACTGCGTTAATAACAGACGATAGTGCTTTTAGTGCTAAATGGTATTTAGCAAACTCAGAATTAATGGCGATCAATTTAGGTGATCACATAAGTGGTGTTTTCTGGGCTGCATTTTTACTATTTTCATGGACAGCGGCTTCTATCGTCTCTGGAGCAATCATTGAAAGAATTACAACTTTTGCATTTGGAATTTTAGCAATAGCAATTGGATCTGTATTTTGGACAATCGATGCTGCTTGGGGATGGCACTTTGATGGATGGATGCTTAAAATTTTAGGATACCATGATGCTTATGCGTCAGGAGTAATTCACGCAATTGCGGGCGGATTTGCTTTAGGTGTGCTAGTGGTTTTAGGACCAAGAATTGGAAAATTCTCATCAAGTGGTGAGCCAAGAAATATAGGACCAAGAAATCCTTGGCTAGTTACAGTTGGATTATTTTTAATTTATACTGGTTTCTGGGGATTCTATGCGGCGTGTAATATACCGATATTTGATCTTGGGCCCGAATATGGAATGGAAGGTGTAACCTATTGGACGGCTACAAACATATATGTAACCCCTACTACACTGAGTGGTATAACCTTTAACTTCTTGATGTCATTATCAGGTGGATTATTAGCCGGATATGTGATCGCTAAAGGTGATCCTTTCTGGACTTACTCAAGTGGACTAGCAGGTGTCATCTGTGCTTCAGCTGGAAATGATTTATATCATCCAATTCAAGCAATGATCATTGGAATGATCGGTGTTGTGATTGCATACAAACTACATTACTGGGTTGAACGTAAGTTCAAAATTGATGATGCAGTTGGTGCAGTAGCAGTACATGGTTATGCTGGTTTTGTCGGTCTTGTGATTTGTGGATTTGTTTTAAATGGCTATCCTTCATCTGGATACAGTGTAGGAGCTATGTGGGACGGATCAACTTACGCAACAATCAATCCACTGGGACAATTCTTAGGAGCAATAATAATGTTTGGAGTTCTTGGAATGTTACCAGGCTATATCATAGCTAAAGTACTAAGCGGTATGGGTAAATTAAGAATCCCTCGTGAAGTAGAAATAGCTGGATTAGACTATGAAATGATGGAGTCTGCTAAGAGTGATGAAAAAGCAGTTTCATCTGCAACCAGGTAAAGGAGAAAAATATGGCTACAGTTACAAACTGGATAGATCATTTAAGTGCTAAGGAGGTTGTCGGTGCAGTTTATCCGGGAGCTGGATCCACTGAAACTTTACTGGTTATTCTAGGTATAGTTATATGGATTGGTTGGCATGTCATAACTAACAAATCTGAAAGTGATGAGCTTTCTAGATTAGCTAGAAAAAGACATGGTGCTAATGATCACAAAAGCAATATTACCGATTGGTAATAAAAAATAAAAATTTGGGCGCTACTTAATTGTGGCGCCCTTTTTTTTTGGATAAAAAAATATGGATGATAAAAAAAATAACGAGGAATTAAGACCTACTAAAATGAGAGGGGTGGTTTTTCCTAAAGCAAAGTATGGGGTAATAGCGGCTATTATCATCATTGTAGTGGTTAATCTTATCTACTATAAAGACTTCTTATTATCGTTAATATAACTTACCTAAAGATTATGTGTGGAATTGTTGGGATCTATTTAAAAACAAAAAAATATGAAAAACATTTGGGTAAGTTTTTATCTGGAATGTTAGATGGAATGGCAACTAGAGGACCTGATAGTGCAGGTTTTGCAATTTATACGAAAGAAAATAAAAATATTTTTAAGTATTCTATTTGTCTTAATAATCTTAAAGAAACTAATTTTAAAAAGAAATTATCAAAGATTATAAAAAAGATTAAACTAACAAGTTATGCAGACCATGTTGTTTTAGAAACGAGTGAAAAACCTGCCAAAATTATAGATTTGTTAAAAAGAGAAGTCCCAGAAGTTTCTTTAGTTGGCTATGGGAAAAGTATTAATATTTTTAAACAAACTGGGAATCCAAAGGATGTTGTAAAAAAATTCAAATTGTCTTCTTTTTCAGGGACACATGGAATTGGTCATACAAGAATGGCAACTGAAAGTGCAATAACTACTCAAGGATCTCATCCATATTCTACATCAGAAGATGAATGTTTGGTTCATAATGGATCTCTATCAAACCATAACAATGTAAGAAGATCTTTAATAAAAGATGGTCAAAATTTTAATTCTGAAAACGATACAGAAGTTGCAGCTGGATATATTTCAAATCAAATATCAAAAGGTAAAGGTTTAGAAACAACATTAAAAAACAGTCTAAAAGATTTAGATGGTTTCTACACGTTTATTGCAGGCACTAAAGATGGTTTTGCATTATTAAGAGATGAAATTGCATGTAAGCCAGCAGTAGTTGCTGAGACTAAAGATTATGTTGCTGTTGCATCTGAATTTCAAGCTATGGCACATTTACCAAATGTAAATTCTGCAAAAATTTTTGAACCTAAACCTGGGGTAGTTTATCATTGGTAATATATGAACTTTGATTTAAATAAAAAAACTTTAACAGAAGTAAATCAACATCTTCAAAATGTTGGTAGAAAAAAAAATACAAGAAAATTTGAAGTTTTAAACCCTCAAGGACAACATGCAATATGCGCAGGTTTAAAAGATGATATAGATATTACTATCAAAGGCCATACTGGATATTACTGTGCTGGCATGAATCAAAAAGCAAAAGTTACAGTTCATGGAAATGTAGGAACTGGCGTTGCTGAAAATATGATGTCAGGTAAAATTATTGTTAAAGGAAATGCTTCTCAATCTGCTGGGGCAACAGGACATGGTGGTGCACTAATTATAGAAGGTGATGCGAGTTCTAGATGTGGAATATCAATGAAAGGAATTAACATAGTTGTTAAAGGTTCTGTAGGTCATATGTCGGCTTTTATGGCTCAAAAAGGTAATTTAGTTGTAATGGGAGACGCAGATGCTGATCTTGGAGACTCAATTTATGAAGCTAAAATTTTTGTAAAAGGTAAGGTTAAAAGTCTTGGTGCAGATTGTGTAGAAAAGAAAATGGATAAAAAAAATATAGATGAATTAAATAAATTATTTAAAGAACTAGGTATTAAAGAAGATGCTAAAAAATATAAAAGATATGGCTCTTCTAGAAATTTGTATAATTTTAAAATTGATAATGTGGGTGCATACTAAAAATGAAAAAGGATCTTAAAGAGTTCAAAACATTTCCAAGTTCAACCATTAAAGAAATTCAAAGGGCTGCCAATGAAGGAATTTATCAAATAAGAGGATTAGGCGCTAAACGTAAAGTCCCTGACTTTGATGATTTAGTTTTTTTAGGTGCCTCAATGTCTAGATACCCTCTAGAAGGATATCGGGAAACATGTAGCACCTCTGTTATTTTAGGAGATCGATTTGCAAAGAAACCTATTAAACTTGATATCCCAATTACGATTGCTGGGATGAGTTTTGGAGCGCTGGGTGCTAATGCAAAAGAAGCGCTTGGCAGAGGTGCATCTGCAATGGGTACTTCAACAACCACTGGTGATGGTGGTATGACGCAAGAAGAGCGAGGTTCGTCTAAATATTTAGTATATCAATTACTACCTTCAAGATATGGCATGAACCCTGACGATTTAAGAAAAGCTGATGCTATAGAAGTTGTGGTTGGGCAAGGCGCAAAACCAGGTGGTGGTGGAATGTTACTAGGTCAAAAGATTAATAAAAGAGTAGCTGGAATGAGAACTTTGCCAGAGGGAATTGATCAAAGAAGTGCATGTAGACACCCTGACTGGACAGGACCTGATGATTTAGAAATCAAGATTCAAGAACTTAGAGAAATTACAAATTGGGAAAAACCAATTTATATAAAAGTTGGAGCAGCAAGACCTTACTACGATACAACATTAGCTGTTAAAGCCGGAGCAGATGTAGTTGTGCTTGATGGAATGCAAGGTGGTACAGCTGCTACTCAAGATGTCTTTATTGAGCATGTTGGAATTCCAACATTGGGCGCATTAAGAGAAGCGGTAGATGCTTTAAAAGAATTAAATATGCACAGAAAAGTTCAGCTGATTGTTTCAGGTGGAATTAGAACTGGTGCAGATGTTGCAAAAGCAATGGCAATGGGTGCAGATGCAGTATCAATTGGTTCTGCTGCAATGATGGCTTTAAACTGTAATGCAGAATTATATGTAGAAGATTACAAAAAACTTGGAACAGAACCTGGTTATTGTCATCACTGTCATACTGGAAGATGTCCTGTTGGAGTTGCAACCCAAGATCCAAAACTTGAAAAAAGATTAAATCCAATTGAAGCTGGAAAAAGGATTAAAAATTATTTAACAACTTTAACCTTAGAGTTGCAAACTTTGGCTAGAGCCAATGGAAAGTCTGATGTTAGAAATTTAGAACCAGAAGATTTAGCTGCATTAACAGTTGAAGCAGCTGCGATGGCAGGAGTACCTTTAGCTGGTACTGATTGGATTCCTGGAAAAAAATAATTGATTATAAATTTTTAAACAAGTAGGATTAATTATGCCAAAAAATCTTTCACAAATTGCTAAACAAAAAAAAATAAAATACTTTTTAATAAGTTTTGTAGATCTATTTGGAGTTTTAAGGTCTAAATTAGTTCCTGCTCAAGCTATAGCTGAGATGCAAAAGAATGGTGCAGGATTTGCTGGATTTGCAACTTGGTTGGATATGACCCCTGCTGATAGTGATATGTTTGGAGTACCTGATCCTGATAGTTTAATTCAATTACCATGGAATAAAGAAATTGGCTGGTTAGCGTCCGATTTATATATGGATGGTAAACCTGTAAAAGCTTCACCAAGGGTAATGCTTAAAGAGCAAATTAAGAAGATGTCTCAAAAAAAATTACAAATGAAGTCTGGGGTAGAATGTGAATATTTTTTAATCTCTGAAGATGGCTCATCAATTGCTGATCAAAGAGATATACAATCTAAACCTTGCTACGATCAGTCGGCATTAATGAGAAGATATGATTTAATTAAAGAAATTTGTGACTGCATGATTACTATGGGATGGAAGCCTTATCAAAATGATCATGAGGATGCTAATGGTCAATTTGAAATGAACTGGGATTACACAGACTCACTTGTTACAGCAGATAGGCACGTATTCTTTAAGTATATGGTAAAAAGCTTAGCTGAAAAGCATGGTTTAAGGGCAACTTTTATGCCAAAACCTTTTCATAATTTAACCGGGAACGGTTGTCATGCTCACGTTTCTGTTTGGAATGGTAAAAATAATAAATTTTTAGATAAAAAAGATACTCTTGGTTTGAGTAAACTAGCCTATAATTTCTTAGGTGGAATTATGAATAATACACAAGCATTGTCAGCATTTTTTAATCCAACAATTAATAGCTACAGAAGAATTAATGCTCCCCCAACTAAATCTGGAGCAACTTGGTCTCCAAGTAGTATTTCTTACACTGGAAACAACAGAACACACATGATTAGAATTCCTGACCAAGGAAGATTTGAATTGCGATTAATGGATGGTTCTGCAAACCCTTATCTACTTCAAGCGGGAATAATTGCTGCAGGACTTGAAGGAATTAATAAAAAAATAAATCCTGGAAAACCATTGCACTGTAATATGTACAAAGACTATAAAAGATATCCAAAGCTAAAAAAATTACCAATTGATATCAATCAAGCAATCTCGATGCTTCAAAAAAGTAAACCTCTTGCTGATGCATTTGGCAAAGATGTAATAGCAAGCTATGTAAAACTTAAAAATTCAGAAATTAAAGATTTTAAAAGTAAATCTTCATTTAATAAAAAAAAACCAGTCACAAAGTGGGAAAAAGATAATACTTTAGACTGTTAGATTATGACAATTCTATCCAATGGTCATCAATGGAAATTTTCAGAATTTTTAGATAATAAAGATTACTCATTTAGTAAAAAAAATATTCTAAGTTCTCTATCTGAAAAAGAGATTGATGATGCTTATTCAAGTATTTCAAAATGGGAAGGATATGCCCCTACCCCATTAGTATCCTTAAATAAATTATCCAAAGAATTAAATTTGAATAATATTTACTACAAGGATGAAAGTAAAAGATTTGATTTAAAATCATTTAAAGCCTTAGGCGGGGCTTATGCTGTTGAAAAAGTAACTAAAGGTAATAAAGATATTGTGGTTGCAACTGCAACAGCTGGTAATCACGGAAGGTCTGTTGCATGGGGTGCTAGAAGATTAGGTCTCAAATGTAAAATTTTTATCAGTGAGTTTGTAAGTGATGCTAGAGGTCAAGCAATGGCAGATCTTGGAGCAGATGTGATTAAAGTAAAAGGAAATTACGAAAAATCATTAATTGAATGTATCAAACAATCTACTGAAAATAATTGGCAAATAGTTCAAGATGTTGCTTGGAAAGGTTACATGCAAGTTCCAACTTACACTATGGCTGGTTACACGGTAATGATGAAAGAAATTATAGATCAAATTAATAATGAAAAAATTTCTCATATAATTTTACAAGCAGGTGTTGGTGGAATGGCTGGAGCAATGGTTGCTGGTATAGCAAGATATCTAAAAAATGTTCCAGTAACGTTAGTAGTTGAACCTGATAGTGCAGCTTGCGTCTTAGAAAGTATTAAAACTGCAAAAATAGAAAAAATAGATATTAAAAGAGAGAGTTTGATGGGTGGAATGTCATGTGGAGAGGTATCATTAGTCCCATGGGAAATTTTAAAAAATTCAGTTAAGTACTGTATTAGTCTACCCGATGATGATATTGCAAAAACTATGAAATTATTAGGAAATTCAAGCTTTAGTGATGAACCAATAATAGCTGGAGAAAATTCAGCGCCAGGAGTAATTAGCTTAATTGCTAGCTGTGAGGATGAAAATATTAAACAAAAATTAAAATTAGATCAAAATTCAAATGTTTTAGTTATTGGTTGTGAGGGTGACACTGATAAAGATATGTATCAAAAGTTAATTAACCAAAATTGATCACATGTCAGATACTGGGATTTTTTGGATAAGAGATGATTTTAGAATAGAAAATAATCCGGCACTATCCTGTGCAACTCAAAATCATGAAAACGTAATAGCGTTATTTATCTATAATAATAAAAATTTTGACAATCAGACTGAAGCTCAAAAATGGTGGATTTCAAAATCATTAGAAGTTTTTAAAGTAGACTTATCAAAATATAACATCAATCTTCAAATAGTTAAAGGAGATGAATTAGATATTTTGTCTAAAATTAAAAAGAAAGACAATCTTACAATTTATTGGAATAAAGTTTATGAACCAGATGTAATTGCTAAAGGAAAAAAAATTAGAGATATTTTTTTAAAAAATGAAATCAATTTCAAATATTTTAAAGGAAACATTTTAAATGAATTTCAAGAAGTAACAAAAAATGATGGAACACCCTTTAAGGTATTTACTCCATTCTGGAGAACTGCTGAACAAAAATATTTAAGTTTACCTCCTGCTAAAAACTATATTATTAAAAAAAAGATCAAAGCAAAAACTTTCTTTAAAAATTGTATAGAACCTAAAAATATTTTACCCAAAAAAGACTGGTACAAAAAATTTGATAAATATTGGAAAATATCTGAAAACTATTCTAAAAAAATTCTAAATGAATTAATAGAAAGTAAAATTAAAGACTATGGAACTACAAGAGATATTCCTTCAGTTGAGGGAACTTCAAAACTTTCACCATATATAAAACATGGTCAAATTCATGTTACAAGTATTTGGAAAAAATGTAGTGAAATAAAATCTAAAGGGATTGGTTATAGAAAATATATTAATGAACTTGGATGGAGAGAATTTTCTCATAGTTTAATTAATTATTTTCCAGAATTTTTAAAAGGAAATTATAGAAAAGATTTTGATAAATTTCCCTGGGTTAAAAATGATAAATATCTCAAGGCTTGGAAAAATGGAATGACTGGTTACCCTATAGTTGATGCTGGAATGAGAGAGTTATATGAAACAGGTTGGATGCACAATAGAGTTCGAATGGTAGTTGGATCTTTTTTGGTTAAACATTTAAGAATAAATTGGACTGAAGGTGAAAAACATTTCAGAAATTGCTTGTTAGATTTTAATAAGGCAAATAATGTTGCACAGTGGCAGTGGGTTGCTGGATGTGGGGCAGATGCAGCGCCTTATTTTAGAATATTTAATCCAATTTTACAGGGAGAAAAGTTTGATAAAGAAGGTCTTTATGTAAAAAAATGGGTTCCAGAATTAAATAAAGTCCCCAATAAATTTATCCATAAACCTTGGGAGATGGAATTGAAATACCAACAAGCTATCAAAACTATAATTGGAAAAGATTATCCTCAACCTATAGTTATCCATGAAAAAGCTAGAGCTTCTGCTTTAGAGGCTTTTAAAACCTTAAAAAAATAAAGTATTTTAATTACTCTCCAATAAAGTGGTGAATAACAAATCTATTTTGTTGATTTATTCTGTGCTCAAACAAGTACAAGCCCTGCCAAGCACCAAGTAACAGCTTACTATCTTTAATACTTAAAGAGATTTGATTGTTAGTTAATGCAGATTTTATATGAGCGGGCATGTCATCTTTTCCTTCTGTGGTATGCACATAAAGTTTGTTATTCATTGGTACTAATTTATCAAAATAATTAATTAAATCTGTTTGAACATCTGGATCAGCATTTTCTTGAACAATTAATGAAGCACTCGTGTGCTGAATACTTAAATTGAGCATGCCATTTACTAAATGGTTATCATTGATCCATTGAATTGTTTGATCAGTAAACTCATATAATTTCTGACCATTAGTATTAATCTGAAGATTATAGAATTCTTGCTTCACTTTAAATTATAACTTGTTGATGTTAACTCATGTAATCGACTAATAGTTCGCTTAAATACATCTCTTAAATTATTTGAAGAGGTGATAGAGTCTAATTGAGATTTTGACGATACCAATAATGGAATTTTTTTTTCATATAAAATATCAATTAAAGTAACAAATCTTTGTTGTTGGTTTGAATTATCATTATTAAAATTAGGAATATTTTCAATAACCATGAACTTACTTGACTCTGCAATTTTTATATAATCTTCAGCTCCTATATTTTTTGCACATAAATCATTAAAGTCAAATCTTAAAATTCCATTAAAATAATTTTTAATAATAAATTTCCTTCCTTTAATGAATAAAGTTTTTTCTTTGTTATGAATATCTTTTGTTATTTGTCGATAAAATTTATTAACTTTAAAATTAGTAGTTGAATTTAATGGATAAAAAAATCTTTTATTTTTATCACTTTGAGATTTTCTATAATCTTCTTCAATAATAAGTTTTTCCTGAAAACACTTATTTTTTAAAATCTTTATGAATGGTAAAAACTGATCTCTTTGCAATCCATCTTTATAAAGATCATTAATTTTTATATTTGAAGAAAATAAAATTTTTATATTTTCGTTAAATATTTTTTTGAATAGGTTGCCTAAAATCATCGCATCAACAATATTAGTAACTTGAAACTCATCAAAATATATTAATTCATAATTTTTTTTTAATTTTTGGACAAATTTATCAATAATATTTTCCTTTTTATTGTCTTTATTTTTAAATTTAAAATCATGAAAACTAATCATAAATTCATTAAAATGAATTCGTTGTTTACGTAGTTTAAAATTTTCGAAGAAGAAATTTAAAATCATAGTTTTACCAACACCTACATCACCTTGTAGATAGAAACCAGGCTTTGTATTTTTCTTAGAAAAAATTTTTTTTAAAAATGACTTATTAAAATTTAGATTATAAAAATCATTCAGTTGATCTACTAACTCTAATTGATCGGGATTAATTTCTAAATTATTTTTTTTACAATAATTTAGAAATAATTTTTTTAAATTCATTTTTTAATCTTAAAATCTATACCATATTCAGATCTAGAACCTTTTCTTAATCCAAAAGGTCCCGGTATAAAAATTGTCATAGGTTTTGTGCCTTCTTTTAAATCAACTCTATGATGGGCATTTGCTGAACGAAATCCTATATAGCCAGGTTTTCTCCAAAACTTCCCCTTTTTAGTTGTTTCCCAATATCCACCTCTTAAAATTATTGTCATATATGGACATAAATGATTATGCACACCTTCCCCATGATCATCGGCCAACATTTCGTGAATTAAAATATTAAAAGGAAACCACCTTGGTCTATATCTAAACAAAACATAATATCTATTCATCCATGGTTTTGCCTCATTATATCTAGGATGAGAGGGTCCTCTGTCTAGAACTACTTTTTTTCTACCTATCTTATCCAGGAATTTTAAGAACATGACTAATTGAACTTAAGTATAGATCCATTTTTGATCACAAACAAATTTTGATTATAGATAAAAGGTTTAGATGTAAAATCTCCAGCTATTTTTTCTATACCAGTTATTTTACCTTCACTTAGATCTACAACAATTATTTTTCCATCTGTATTTGTTAAAAATAATTTATCATTGCCAATTACAAATCCAATAGGTTTTAATTTGTTTCTTTTTTTTTGTTTATAATTTACATATAAATCATTGATACGGATAATATTTCCATTACTTTTTTCAATTACATGTAAATACCCATCATTAGATACTGTCAAAACTAAATTGCCAATTATAATAGGGGTTAAGTTCGAGTTTATGTCATTAATCCAATTTGTAACACCAGTTTTTAAATCTACAGAATAAAACTCATTTTTATTATTAGAAAAAAAGATTGATTTACCATCAGATACTAATTGTGAAATTTTAAAGCTGTAAGTCTCATTGATTATATTGCTGCTTTGAGTAGGTAATTGCCACATTATTAAACCAGTTTCAATATCAGCAGCTGTTATATCGCCAATAGAATTGCTAAAAATAACCATATCATCAACTATAATTAGTGAAAATTTTGAATTTGATATTGTAAATGAATTTTCAGTTTGTAAATTCCAGCATTCCGACCCATCATCTATTTTATAACATCTTAATGTATTTTTATAATCAACCACAAAAAACTTATCTTTATTTTTTTTAATCTCAGAATTAAATGGGTAATTATTATTTTTCGACCAATTTAACTTTCCAGAATTAATATTTACTGAATAATATTTAGCAATGTTATCTACTACCAATATATCATCTCCAGTTATTAAAAAATTTAATTGAGGTTTTAATTTTTTTTCACTTTTTGAATAATAATTTTTTTTCCATACTACTTTTTGGGAGTTGTCATATCTAATAATTGATCCTTTTTTATCAAAAAAAATCAATCCATCATTTAAAAAAATTGGTTTAAAATTTAATTGATTAATATTTTCTAATTTTGAAAATTTATAATTACCAATTTTGTTAATTAAACCATCATAAGTTTGAGATCCGTAATTATTTTGATTGTCTATAGTTTTGTTATTAGATTGAACTTTGCTCAAATCTAATTTTAATTCTTGATTAAATTCACTTGTAATTATTTTTTTGTCTAAAAATACTTTTTCAATATTTTTGTTCCCTAAATTTTTTTCTTTTTCTTTCCAAATTTTGGAGTTTTCATTTAATGAGCAATTATTTAGTAAAAATAATGATAATAATAATATGATTAATCTATTCACTCAAATCTCTATTCAATCTTTTTTGTGCTTGAAGTTTTATATCAGGATTGGCATCTTCTAAACTAGCAATTTGATTGAAAAATTCTTTTGATTTTTGTTTTTGATTTTTGGAATAGAAATACTCAGCCATTAAATATAAAGCATGTGATTTCCATACACTTTTAGAATTAATCAATGGATTTAAAATATTTAATAGATCACTTTCTTGAGCTTGATCTGCATTAAATAATGCTTTTTTATAGATAACTAAGTTTTTAATTTCTTCATCAAGCGAAGTCTTTTCAATTAAAATATCAAAATAACTATTTATTTCACTTTGATTAGAAATTAACTTGTTATCGATAATAAAGTAAAGAGATAAAGATGAATACGTTGGGTCTTGTTCGTTAATAATTTCTACTAAATTTTGAATTGTTAGTTCTTTAGTATTGTCAGAATGAGATAAAGTGGTTGAATTAAATTTGTTTGAGATTTCTTTTTTTTTATTCGTTTTGTAGCTGTCAAAACTATATGCACCAACTAAAATAATAACCAAAACTACTATCGTTGAGATAATTTTATTTTTATTATTAACAAAAAAGTTTCTTACTTTCTCTTGTCTTGTATTGCTATTTATAATTGAAATATCTTCGTCCATAACTAAATCATATTCCTTAAAACATATTGGAGTATGCCTCCATTTTTATAGTATTCTAATTCATTTTTCGTATCAATTCTGCATAAAGTTTTAACCTTTTTGATATCCCCTGAGGCATATTTTATCTCAATAGTTACCTCATCAGATGGATTAATACCTTTTTCAACATCAAGAACACTAATTAGTTCTGAACCAATTAAATTTAAGTTTTTTCTATTTAAATCTCTTGTGAATTGCAAAGGTAGAATTCCCATTCCTATTAAATTCGATCTATGTATACGCTCAAAACTTTCAGCTATCACTGCCTTAACGCCTAATAATTTTGTTCCTTTAGCTGCCCAGTCTCTTGAAGAGCCAGTTCCATACTCTTTGCCTCCAATAACTACTAAATCAGTTCCTCTTTTTTTATACTCAACGACAGCTTCATAAACAGGTAATACTTTTTCCTCTGGATATAACTTAGTAAATCCACCCTCAGTTCCAGGCGCCATCTCATTTCTTATTCTTATGTTAGCAAAAGTACCTCTCATCATCACTTCATGATTTCCTCTTCTTGATCCATAAGAGTTATAATCTTTTGGAAGTATTTGATGTTCCATAAAATATTCTCCAGTTGGACTTTCTTTTTGGATATTTCCAGCTGGCGAAATATGATCTGTAGTGACCATGTCTCCTAAAATTAATAAAGGTCTAGCATCTTTAATTTCTTTAAAACCTTCAGGTTCATCTGATAGGTTATCAAAGAAAGGTGGTTTTTTTACATATGTTGATCCTTCATCCCAACTGTAAATACTACTTTTTTCTGTTTGAATTTTTTGCCACTGACTAGGTCCTTCTGAAACATTTGAGTATCTCTCAATAAACATTTCTGCATTTAAAGATTGTTTTAAAGTATCTTCAATTTCTTTATTTGAAGGCCAGATATCTTTTAAGTAAATATCATTACCATCTTTATCTTTGCCAAGTGCATCTTTATATAAATCAACTTCCATATGACCAGCTATTGCATAAGCAACAACAAGTGGAGGTGAAGCTAAATAATTTGCTTTAATATGAGGAGAAATTCTTCCCTCAAAGTTTCTATTTCCAGATAAAACTGAAACTGCATAAACATTTTCTTTTTGAATAGCATCTACAATATTTTCAGGTAATGGGCCTGAATTACCAATGCATGTTGTGCAACCATAACCTACTAAATTAAAGCCTAATTTATCTAAGTAAGTATTTAATCCTGCTTTTTCTAAGTAGTCAGTAACCACTTGAGAACCTGGTGCTAGAGAAGTTTTGACCCATGGTTTAACTTCTAATCCAAGCTCAACAGCTTTTTTAGCAAGTAATCCAGCTCCAATTAAAACATTTGGATTTGATGTGTTAGTACATGAAGTTATTGCTGCAATTAAAATTGAACCATCTTTAATTTCATAATCAGTATTTGAAACTTTTGAAATAGAGTGATTTTTTTTATTGGTTGCTTCTTCTAAAACTTTTTTAAATGAAGTTGGTGCATCTGTTAACAAAACTTTGTCCTGAGGTCTTTTTGGTCCAGAAATAGTGGGTACCACTGTAGACATGTCCAATGAAATAGTATCTGTAAATTCTATATCCTCACTTGCCCATAAACCTTGTTCTTTTGCATAGTGCTCAACTATATCAACTGTATGTTGATCTCTTCCTGAAAATTTTAAATATTTTAATGTTTCGTCATCAATAGGAAAAAAGCCACATGTTGCACCGTATTCAGGAGCCATATTTGCAATAGTTGCTCTATCAGCAAGAGTTAAATTTTTTAAACCCTCACCATAAAATTCAACAAATTTTCCAACCACACCTTTATCTCTTAACATTTTAACAACTGTTAAAACTAAGTCTGTTGCTGTTGTGCCTTCTGGCATTTTGTTTGTAACCTCAAAACCTATTACTTCTGGAATTAACATTGAAATGGGTTGTCCTAACATTCCTGCTTCTGCTTCAATACCCCCTACTCCCCAACCTAAAACGGATAATCCATTAACCATTGTAGTATGACTATCAGTACCAACTAAAGTATCTGGGAATAAATATTTGTCTCCCTGAAATTCCTCTGTCCAAACCACTTTAGATAAATACTCCAAATTTACTTGATGACAAATTCCAGTTCCTGGTGGAACTATTCTAAAATTATTAAATGCTTGTTGTCCCCATTTTAAAAAAGAATATCTTTCACCATTTCTTTCGAATTCTATATCAACATTTTTTTCAAACGAATCTGATTTGGCTGATTGATCCACTTGAACAGAGTGATCAATTACCAGATCAACAGCTGATAATGGATTGATGGTATTTGGGTCTTTATTTTTATCTTTTACAGCTTCTCTCATTGCTGCCAAATCTGCGACTGCTGGAATACCTGTATAATCTTGAAGCAAAACTCTAGCAGGTCGATATGCTATTTCAGTGTTTGATTTTTTTGATTTTAACCATTCTTTTATAGAGTTAATTTGATTTTTATTAACAGATAAATCATCTTCATATCTTAAAAGATTTTCCAAAAGAACTTTAAGAGATTTTGGAAGAGTAGAAATACCCTCTAAACCATTTTTTTCTGCTTCTTTTAAAGAATAATATTTATATTCTTTATTATTGATTGAAATTTTTGCTAGTGAACTATAAGAATTTTTTTTTCCTGGTGTCATGTTATAAATAAAAAGTAATTATGCTTAATAAAAGAAGCAGTGACATAGCATAATTAAAATAATTAATAAATTTCTGATTTGTCGCGAATTTCCTTAGGAATTTACCTAAAAATGTCCAAAGAGTGATGCTAGTGACCGAAACTAGTAAAGCTAAGATAATAATTTGAGTCGTATAATTTACAAAATTTTCTCCTGGGTTTATGTATGTAGAGACAACAATTATAGAAGCAATTACAGCTTTGGGATTTAAAAATTGAAAAATGAATGTCTCTATAAATTTTACAGGACTTTTATTTTTACCTTCCTGATTTTCTGATCCTGAAAATGAAATCTTATATGCTAAATAAATTAGAAATATTGTTCCTAAATATTTTAATACTATTTGAATAAGTGGATAAAGTTTAAAAATATTAATTAATCCTAAAGCTACACAAAGTAACAGAAATGGAAAACCAAAAGTGACACCAAATATATGTGGAAGTGTTCTTTTGATCCCAAAATTGAAACCAGAATAAAATGCAACAAAGTTATTAGGACCAGGTGTAAACGCAGCTACAATTCCAAATAAGATTATAGATAAAATTTCTGGATGCATTTATTAAGCGATTGGCAAACCATTCTCAGATTTTTGCGATGGATGGACTAAAATTACTTTACCTTCTTTATCAATCGATCCCAATATAAGTACTTGCGACACCACGCCCGCAATATTTTTTTCAGCAAAATTACATACTCCAATAACTTGTTTTCCCTTAAGATTTTCCTCATTATAGTAATGAGTAATTTGAGCCGATGATTGCTTAATTCCTATTTCTTCCCCAAAATCAACTTCAACAACTAAAGATGGTTTTCTTGCTTTCTCATTTTTCCTAACTGAAATGACTGTTCCAACACGAATATCAACTTTATCAAAGTCATCAAAGGTAATTTGTTCTTTCATATAATTAATATATAGTAGAACTTAAAAATGAGTACAGCAAATAATTCAGAACAATTATTCGATAATTCAGTTAAAATCCTATCAGACCTCATAGGTTTTAAAACTATTTCAGGAGAAGATAATAGCTCATTAATTGATTATTGTGATGATATCTTAAAAAAACTTGGGGCTACTTCATTTAGAACGTACGATGATGAAAAAAAAAGAGTAAATCTATTTGCAACATTAAAAGCTAAAAGTTCTCAAACAAAAAAACCAATAATTCTATCTGGCCACACGGATGTGGTTCCAGTTTCAAAAGGATGGAGCTCAGATCCTTTCACGGCAACTATTAAAGGAGACAAGTTATATGGCAGAGGATCTTGTGATATGAAAGGATTTATTGCTTGTGCTTTAGCTTATGCACCTACTTTTTCAAAATCAAATTTAGATAGAGATATTCATTTTTCTTTCACTTTCGATGAAGAAACTGCATGTCAAGGAGCTCCTATATTAATAGAGGAATTAAAAAAAAGAGATATTAAAGATGGTATTTGTATTATTGGTGAACCAACTAATATGAAAATCATTGATGCTCATAAAGGATGTTATGAATATACAACGTATTTTAAAGGTTTAGCAGGACATAGTTCAGCACCGCATAAAGGAGTAAGTGCTGTTGAATATGCATCAAGATATGTAAATAAATTAATTGAACTTAGAGAAAAACTTAAAGAAAGAGCACCAAAAGACTCTATTTTTGATCCGCCTCATTCAACGCTTTCTATTGGGGGTGTGTTTGGTGGTATCGCTCACAATGTAATTGCAGACAAGTGTCATGTTAATTGGGAAACAAGACCAGTTGTTAAAGAAGATGGTGTATTTTTAAATCAAGAAATTGATAAATATGCAAATGAAGTATTATTACCTGAAATGAAAAAAGTTTTTCCAAATGCTTCCATTGAAAAAGATATCATTGGTGAAATAGTTGGATTTGATAGAGAGGATAAATCAGATGCTTGTGAATTAATCTCTAGTTTAACTGGTGACAATTCTAGACAAGTAGTTTCATTTGGAACTGAAGCAGGTCTATTTCAAGAAATAGGTATTAGTACAGTCGTGTGTGGCCCTGGATCAATTGAACAAGCTCATAAAATTGATGAGTTTATAGTTTTAGATGAACTTAAAAAATGTTTAAATCTTCTAAATGGAATTAATAAACAATCTATTCCTAATTAATCGTTCCAACCACTTACCGCTTTAACCTCAAGATACTCTTCAAGCCCTAACTTACCAGCTTCACGACCAATACCAGAATGTTTATATCCACCAAATGGTGCATCAGGAGCCAAACCAGCACCATTAATATCAACCATTCCAGATCTAAGTTTTCTTGCAACTCTGTTTGCTTTTTCTTGATCTTGAGTTTGAATAAAATTTAAAAGTCCATAAGGAGTATCATTTGCAATTGCAATCGCTTCTTCCTCTGTCTCGAAAGGTATAATTGATAACACTGGTCCAAAAATTTCAGTTCTAGCAATTTGCATTTGATTATTCACATCTGCAAAAGCTGTTGGTTTTACAAAATAACCTTTGTCTAAACCATCAGGTTTACCTGTTCCACCCGCTACTAATTTTGCACCTTCATCAATTCCAACTTGAATTAAAGATTGAATCTTATCAAACTGAGTTTTTGAAACTACGGGTCCTATATGATCACCCTCTTTTGTTGCCACATCAACTTTCATTGAATTTGCAAAATTTTTAACTCTTTCTACCGCTTCATCATACATAGGTTTTTCAACCAACATTCTTGTTGGTGCATTACATGATTGTCCTGTATTTCTAAAACATCTTAAAGCTCCTCTTTCAACCGCCTCAGCGTCTGCATCTTTGAATATAATATTGGCTCCTTTGCCACCAAGTTCTAAACTTACTCTTTTAAAATCTTTTGCTGCATTTTCAGAAATTAAAGCACCTGCTCTTGTAGAGCCTGTAAATGAAACCATGTTAACATCTGGATGACTTGTTAATGCATCACCCGTCACAGCTCCATCACCATTAACTAAATTAAAAACACCTTTTGGTAATTTTATCTCATCAATCATCTCAGCTAATATCATAGAGGATAAAGGTGCAATTTCAGATGGCTTAAGGACCATTGTACAACCGGTTGCAATAGCTGGAATAACTTTTAGACAAACTTGGTTCATTGGCCAATTCCAAGGTGTGATCAATGCACAAACACCTTTTGGTTCATGTAAAATTTTATTATTTGGAGCATGATCTCCTAATATTTCTTCAAACGTATATTCTTTTAAAACTCTAATATAAGATTTGATGTGACTTGCCCCTGTGCCTGCTTGAAGTTGAGTTGAAAAATCAATTGGAGCTCCCATTTCAAGTGAAATTGCTTGAGCCATGTCTGCCCATCTCTTTTTATAAATGTCATATAAAGCTTCTAAATATTCAAGTCTTTCTTCTTTTGATGAAAATGCCCAAGTCTCAAATGCTTTTTTTGCAGCACCTACGGCATCATTAACATCTTCAACTCCACCTAAAGATATTACTGCACACTCTTGTTCTGTTGATGGATCTATAACTTTATAATCATTAGGTTTTTTTGGAGCAACCCATTGACCATTAATATAAAAATTTTTTTTATCTAACATTTCTTATAACTATCCTTTCTTTATGATTTTGCAAATAGATTTGTAAGCTCGTAAACAATTGTTGCAGCTGCTAGAGATGTAACTTCTGCATGATCGTATGCAGGTGAAACTTCAACAACATCAGCAGAAACCAAATTTAATCCTGAAAGTCCTCTTAAGACATTTACCATTTCTCTTGTGGTCATTCCTGCGATCTCTGGTGTCCCTGTACCTGGGGCAAAAGCAGGATCAAGTACATCAATATCGATTGATAAATATAAAAGATTATCACCAACTCTTTTTTTAATTCTTTCCGCAATTTTATCTGTTCCCTCTGTTTGAAATTCATCGCAGTGAATTATTTTAAACCCAAAACTTTCATCATTTTTAATATCATCTCTGCTATAAAGTGGACCTCTAATACCAACATGCATTGAAGCGTCATCTAAAAATAATCCCTCTTCTCTAGCTCTTCTAAAAGGAGTTCCGTGTGTATAAGGAGCACCAAAATAAGTGTCCCAAGTGTCTAGATGTGCATCAAAATGAACTAATGAAACTGGTCCATTACATTTCTTATTGATAGCTCTAAGAAGTGGCACAGCAATGGTGTGGTCACCACCTAAACTAATTATACCACCCACTTTATTTAACAAGTCAGTTGCTCCAGCTTCGATTTGTTTTATAGCTTCATCAATACTAAATGGATTGCAGGTAATATCTCCTGCATCAGCCACTTGCTGTACTTTAAAAGGTTCAACATCATAACTTGGATGATAATTAGTTCTTAAGTGTCTTGAAGCTTGTCGAATACTTTGTGGTCCAAATCTTGCACCTGGTCTGTAACTTGTGCCAGCGTCAAATGGCACACCTACAATTGCAACATCACAACTTTCAACATCCCTTAACTCTGGTAGTCTTGCGAATGTTGATGGACCTGCAAATCTTGGAACTTTTGTTCCACTAACAGGTTGAATTGGGTTTTTGTTACGTTCTTTTTTCATTTATAAACAAAATGTACCACATTCTTTTTAAATCGAATATCATCTAAATTATGTTTGTGAGGATTTTTAAGCTAGTTTTAATATCATTTTTTTTAATAACCTCTGCAAATTCAAATTCTATTTATAATCTGATCAAAATCCCAAATTTAGAAATCTATGAATTAAAAACTCCTAATAAACTTAAATATTTTTATGCAACGAAACCATTTAGACTCGGAATTCAAAAAAACATTGCTTGCACAAACTCAGATCAAAAAACTTATGATGAAAAATATCAGATAATTTCAAAAAATTTAAATAGGTATTCAAAAGAATTTTTAAGAAATATTAACCTTAGATATATTGTAATGTGTGAGAACTTATCTATCTCCGGAATAAATACAGCAGGAATTCCAGATCATATAATGAAAACATTAATAATAGATCTAAAATTTAATGAAAAATATTTTGAAAGAGTAATACACCATGAATTATTTCATATCATTAACGATAACTTTAAAGATTTATTTAATGAAGATGAATGGAAAAAGTTTAATAAACCTAGTTTTAGGTATGCAGATTGCTCTACTTGCTCAAAAAAATTAGGACTTGAGACTTATAAAAACACTAATGGTTTTTTTACTGAATATTCAATGACAATTCCTTCTGAGGATATGGCTGAAGTATTTTCACATTTAATAACCGGAAATTATAAAATTTCTGATGATAAAATTTTGAATAAAAAAATAAAATTTATAAAAGATAAGTTAAAAGAAATTGATAATACTTTTGTATTTTAAATATGATAAAAAAAATTAAAGCATCATTTCATGAAAAATTAATTTTAACTTTTTTAATTTTACTAGTAATTTTTGCTTTAAGTTTTACTATTTTGATCAATAATAAATGTTTATTTGTAAAAAATTTTCAACCTCAAAAAATAAATTTTGAAAAACCTAATAATATTGTTGTTCTAAATGCTGAGTGTGGAAATGTTATAATTGAACTCTATCCTGAAATAGCTCCAAATGGAGTTGAACGATTTAAAAAATTAATTAATTTAAAAGCATATGACAACGTAGCTTTCCACAGAGTAATTAAAGATAAACTTGTTCAGGCAGGAGATCTAGAGTTTGGCAAAAAAGAGCAATTAAATTATGGAAAAATTGGAACTGGTAAATCTAGTCTTGGCACAATCAAATCAGAAGTGGATGCTGAGTTTGATTTTAAAAGAGGTACCGTTGGTTTAGCAAGAACACTAAAATATGATACTGAAGATAGTCAGTTTTTTATTATTCTTGATGACGAACCATTATTTGAGGGGGAATATACTCCAATAGGAAAAGTGATTTATGGTATTAAAGTACTTGAAAAGATTAGATACTCTCATAGATCCGAATATGTCCTTAGACCTGATTTTATAAACACAATTAGAATGTTTAGGTAAAAAAATTAATTAACTAAAGGTTTGCCTGTTGCAAGTGTGTGTTTAATTCTATCTTGGGTTTCTTTAGTTTCTATTAACCGCATAAAAGCATCTAATTCTAGTTTGAATAAATCATCTTCTGATAACGTTTTATCGATTGTAGTGTCGCCACCGCTTAATACATGGGCTAATTCTTGAGCCACTTTTAAACCATGATCTAAAATAACTTTGTCATTATATAATTTATCTAAAATCTTATTCATTTCAGGAATTACAGCTTTCCCAGGAAGGTTAAATTCTGTCTCTAATGGAGCCATGAAATTTTTATTTTCATTTAGAATTCCTTTTGAAACCTCGAGTAGGCTATTTCTATTCATAATTTTTTTATCTTCGGGTTTTAAATATTTCATGGGTTCTGCTTCAACAGGTGAAGTCGCAGTTTTTCCATAACCGATAATATCAAACACTTTAAGAGGTGCATAATGAGGGTCATTTCTAGCTTCATCTGTATCAAGCCATCTAGCCAACATTTCTTTACATCCCCCTCCAGCTGGAATTAAACCAACAATAGTTTCTACCAGACCAACAACAATATTTGTATGTGAAGCCACAAAATTACTTTGAACCATTACTTCGAAACCCCCACCTAGAGTTAAGCCAGATGGAGCTGAGATTACTGGATGCTGAGAATATTTTAGATGCTTACATGTTTCTTGAAAATATTTAATAAATTTTTCAATCGATTTGAAATCACCTTTGTTAGCAAAATCCATGGTGTAGGTTAAATTTACTCCAGCAGAAAATTGCATACTCTCGTTAATTATAATTAAAGGTTTATCAGTTGCTTTTTTAAGAGCATCCATTGAATCATAATCAAGTGCGTTAGCTTTTGTGGTAAATTCAACTATATTGTAATCATTAAAACGATAAACTTGAGCTGAGTCGTTTCCGTCAACACTAATAGCTTTTTTCTTAACCTTTCCTAATGTTTCAATTTCAGTATATTTTTGTCTAGAGCCATAGAAATCTTGGTTTTTACTTTTAGATAAATTTTCTAAGAACTCATTTCCATCAAATTCATCAATTTTATTAAAAAAGTTTTCAACACCAATTTCTTCTAACATTTCAAACGGACCTTTTGCCCAGTTAAAACCTAATCTCATCGCTTCATCTATATCGTTAAAATCTTTAGTAATTCCTGGCACTAAAGATGATGAATACTTTATAATTTTTGAGATGACAGACCAGCCATACTCACCAAATTTATCTTCTCTTGCTATTAAAGATTTAAGATCCACTTTATCTGAACTAATATTAATTTTTTGACTTATAGAATACTCACCAGTTTCAAGATTAATTGCTTCCATTACCTTGGTTGCACTAGTTTTATTCATTCGGTAAAAACCCCCCTTACCTTTTCGTCCTGTATAACCTGTCTCAATTAATCTTTTAACTAAAGGAATTTCTTTAGCAACTTCTTGGAAAGGATCATTTTCTGATAATTCTTTAATAAAACTTTTAAGAACATCAGCCATTAAATCAATTCCGATTAAATCATAAAGGCCAAAAACTCCAGTTTTTGGAATACCCATTGGTCTTCCAAATATTGCATCCGCTTCTTCTATGCTTAATTTCATTTTAAAAGCTTCAGTCATTGCAACTTGCATCGCAAAAACACCTATTCTGTTACCTAGAAATCCTGGAGTATCATTACAAATTATAGCTCCTTTTCCCAATTCTATTTCACAAAACTTTTTAAGAGAATTGATTTTATCTAAATTATTATTCTCATTTTTAACAATCTCTAATAACCCCATGTATCGGACAGGATTAAAAAAGTGAGTAATACAAAAATCTTTTTTTTCTTCCGAATTTAATTTTTCAGATAAAACTTTAATAGGGATAGATGATGTATTGGATGAAACAATTGCTCCTTCTTTTCTATTTTTGAAAATTTTTTCGTAAATATTGTGTTTGATATCAATTCTCTCAACTACTGCTTCAACCACCCAATCTGCTTCTTTTACCACATCAAAATTATCTTCGATATTGCCTACTTGGATATTATTAATTTGTGATTTATCTAATAATAGAGGGGGTTTTGATTTAAATATTCTGTCTCTAGCTTTTTCAGAAATTTCCGTTGTTAAATCTAATAAAGTTACAGGAACATTTGCATTACATAAATGAGCAGCTATTCCACTTCCCATAGTTCCAGATCCTATAACAACGACTTTTTTAATTTCCATAGGTTAAGATTTTATATTGAAAAATTATAATGAAGTAAATTAATTATCTATTAATTCCTCTTAGTCTCTCAGATCTTCTTCTTAATAATTCTGCAGTCACTAATATTAAAGTAGACATAACAATCAAACATGTGGCAACTGCCATAATAGTTGGGCTTAACTGCTCTCTTAGTCCAACCCACATTTGAATTGGAATAGTGGTATTTTCTAATCCTGCAAGGAATAATACAACCACAACTTCATCAAATGATGTAACAAAAGCAAATAAACCTCCAGAAATTACACCAGGCATGATCAATGGTAATGTTATTTTCATAAATGTGTTTACAGGATTACTGCCTAAACTTGCGGCAGCACGTGTTACGCTATGGTCAAAGCCTGATAATGTTGCGGTAACTGTAATTACTACAAATGGAGTTCCTAAAATTATATGAGATAATACTATTCCTGTGTGAGTGGCGGCTAAACCAACTTTTGCCATGAAGAAAAAAATTGCTGTACCAGATATAATCAAAGGTACAATCATTGGTGAAATTAATAACGCCATAAAAGCTGCTTTGTATGGCATATGTCTGCTACTTAAACCTAAAGCTGCAACCGTTCCAAGAATTGTAGAACCAATTGTTGCAAAGAAAGCAATAATTAAACTATTTTTTGTAGCAAGACCCCATGGATTTTTTGTCCCATAAATCATATCTTCATACCATCTCAATGAGAAACCTTCAGGATCAAGTGCTAACATTTTTTCTGAAAAGTGGATGTATTGTTCTGCATTAAATGAAAGTGGCAAGATTACAAACAAAGGAGCTATCAAAAAGAAGAATACTAAACCACAAAAAGTTAAATATGTGTAATGCCAAATTCTATAGTTTAAAGGTGTATGATTTGGTAATGCCATAATTATCCTAATTTAATATTATCTATACCCACTAATTTATTATAAACCCAATATATAGCCAACACTCCTACTAGAAGCATTGTTCCAAGTGCTGAAGCAAAAGCCCAGTCTAGTGAGCTCTTCATGTGATACGCTATATTATTACTAATTAAAGATCCACTTGCTCCACCTACTAATGCTGGAGTAATGTAATAACCAATTGCTAAAATAAATACTAGTAAACTTCCTGCACCAATTCCCGGTATTGTTAAAGGGAAATAAATTTTAACAAATGAGACTAATGGAGTTCCTCCTAATGATTTTCCAGCTCTCATTAAACTTGGAGAGATAGTTTTCATCACACTGTAAAGCGGTAGAACCATAAAAGGCAATAGTATTTGTGTCATGGCAACAAAGGTACCAATTACATTATACATTAATTCAGGCCTATTATCATCTGCAGCCCAACCTAGCCAAACAATAAAATCATTAATAGGTCCCTGTTGTTGAAGTAATACCATCCAACTTGATGTCCTAACTAACAATGATGTCCAAAAAGGAAGTAGTACACAAATCATCAGTAAGTTACTGTACTTCATTGGTAATGTTGCTAATAAATGTGCTATTGGATAGGCAAGAATAAAACAGAAAATTGTAACCCAAAAAGCTACATTTATAGTTCTGAGCCACAGAGTTTTATAAATTCGTCTATCTTCTTCTTGTTGAATAATATTTCTATTTTCATCAAATTTTAAATCTACTCCTTTTAAATATTTAGCATAAGACCAGCTTGGAGCTGTATTTTTTAAAGCAACTAAATATTCAGGTTGACCCCATCTTTTATGAATTTTAATAAACTGTTCTCTATAATTGCCCTCTTCAAGTTTATCTAACTTTCTAACTGTCTTTTTTATTAAGCTACTAAAACCTGATTTTTCATAATTTAATCTTGCTATAATTTTTCCAAAGGTTTTATTCTTTTTTAATAAACTTAAATCTTCATAAAGACCTTTGTAAACAGGCTCATCTGGTAAATCTTTTCCATCCCATTTTTCCATTGCAACAAATGTTTTGGGCAGCATTTTTGTGATCATTCGATCATCGACACTTCTAAACAACATGTCTCCAATTGGAAATATGTAGATAATTAAAATAAATAAAAATAATGGAGCAACAAGTAATACAGCTTTTAATTTATTTTTACGCTCAGCTTTTTTAAGACTCTCCTCTAAAGGTATTCCGTCAGATGATAAAATTTTTTCTGTGCTCATAATAAAAAAGGGCAGTTATAAATAACTGCCCTTTCAATATAGTATAAAAAACTATTCTATAAAACTAAATTATAGACCAGCTTTCATTGCTTCCCATTTCTCATTTATCTCGTCCTGGTTATCTGCCCAGAAGTCAGGATTCATAAGAATGTGGCTTTT
The DNA here is from genome assembly GCA_028226535.1 of Candidatus Pelagibacter sp. The sequence goes on from JAOJEG010000001.1 coordinate 90,930, forward strand.
TAAGTTGCTAGGAGCTGTTGGCATATGTGGTACCATGTTCGTTTTACCATCTTTAAACCAAGGTTCTCCGGCTTCCATAATAGCGATTGAAGATTTTCTCCAAGGTGCGTAAGCTATATACTTAGCACTTCCTGCTAACATTTCAGTACTTGTCATTTCTCTAAGTACTTTCATAGCAGAACCATCAGCATATCCTGGACCATCTTTAACTAATGCAAAGTATTCATAGTCAAGAATTTGTGCATCCCAAACTTGTACAAGTGGAGTTCCTTCCATCTGCGCGTTAAAGAATCTACCATTCCAACCAGTAGCCATTACTACTTCACCGTTAGCTAATAGTTCTGGTGGTTGAGCTCCAGCATTCCAGAATACACATCCGCCATTTGGATCTGTACACAATGCTTTGATTTTATTCATAGCTCTGTCAATACCAGCACCTTCTAGTTTTCTGTAAAGTAAATCTCCACCAGCTTGTGCTCCACTAGCTTTTACTCCATCAGCAACTAATGCGATCTCTAGGTTAGACATAGCACCTTTGTAGATTGCTCTTTTACCTGGAAACTTTTTAGTGTCATAAAAGTCTTTGATAGAAGTTGGTTTTTTATCACCAATTGTTGCATCATTGTAAGCAAAGTTCCAAGAGTACAGAATGTTTCCAACTGCACATTTAGAAGGCATGCTTGTAAAGAAGTCTTGACTTGCAGGTGTACCATCTGGAGCAGGTGCAAAGTCTTTATCAAAATCAAATTCATGGAAGATACCTTCGTCACATCCAATGATTGTATCTTTTGCATACACATCAATGATATCCCAAGTTATTTTTCCAGCTTCTTTTTGAGCTTTAATTTCTGATAATCCACCAGTGTAGTCTACCCAGTTTACAGGTATTCCAAGTTTCGCTGCTGTAGGATCACCGTAGCCCAATTTTTGTGATTCTGTGTAAGCTCCACCCCAAGACACTACAGTTACTGCGAATGCTGAAGTTGTTACAGAAAGTACAAAAGAAAGAGCAAGTAATAGTTTACTTAATTTTTTCATTTATTCTCCTATTTAACGTTAACGTTTTTATAAAGTAAAAGTACAACAAAATTGTTCACTTAAGTCAACAGGTCAATTTAACATTGATTCAATTGAGATTTTTAAATTGTGGATATTTATTATTTTGGATCTAATGCACGACAGTCAATACTGTTCCAGCCGATATTAATTTCGCTACCCTCTTTAATATCCATTCTATTTGAACTATTTGGCACTTTAAGAATAAAATCTTTATTACCCAATAAATCTACTCTTAATCGAGTATGATCTCCGTGGTAGATTACTTCTTCAATTTTGCCTTTATGATTATTATCCATTTTAGCTTCTGGATTAATCAATGCTCTCTCGGGTCTAAGTGATACCGTAGTTTTTTCTCCTTTTGCTTTTGCAACAATTGGGTTTGCTAAAATTTCTGTGCCTGAATTTAATTTAACTTTACATTTATCACCTGAAACATCGGATACTTCACCTGCAAAAGTATTATTCTCTCCAATAAATTCTGCAACAAATGAATTAACCGGTTTTTCATATAATTCATCTGGACTAGAAAGTTGTTGAACTTTTCCATCATTGAAAACTGCAATTCTATTAGACATGGTTAAAGCTTCAGTTTGATCATGTGTTACATAAACAACTGTTACACCAATACTTTCATGAATATGTTTAATTTCATATTGCATACTCTCTCTTAAATTTTTATCTAACGCACCTAATGGTTCATCCATTAAAACTAGTTGTGGATCAAATACTAATGATCTTGCAACAGCAACTCTTTGCTGTTGTCCACCAGATAACTGCATCGGCATTCTAGCTTCAAATCCTTGAAGGGATACCATTGATAATGCTTTATCAACTTTTTTATCTGCTTCATCTTTTGGAATTTTTCTAACTCTTAATGGAAACGCTAAGTTTTCATAAACAGTCATATGAGGAAACAAAGCATAATTTTGAAATACCATTCCAATTCCTCTTTTGTGAGGAGGAATGTCTGAGATTACTTTGTTGTCTAAATAAATTTGTCCATTAGTTGGAGTTTCAAATCCAGCTAACATCATTAGACATGTAGTTTTACCAGAACCAGAGGGTCCAAGCATTGTCACAAACTCACCTTCAGCAATATCTAAATTTAAACCTTTAACAACAAGTTGTTTACCATCATAACTTTTGTCAACATTTTCGAATCTTACAAAGTGATCGTTAGCCATACTACTTTAAAACATTTGTTAGATTGATAATCAAGTAATTTATTTGATATATAATTCTTTGCTCATATTGCAAAACAATTCACTACCAGTCTCTGTAACTCTAATTGCTTCTGATGCCTCTACACCCCAATCACCAAATTGCATCACTGCAATCATATGAAAACAAACATTGGGTTCTAAAACAGTCATGTCTCCTTTATATATATTAAGAGTATGTTCACCCCAATCAGGTGGGTAGCCAATTCCAATTGAATAACCAGTTCTTGATTTTTTATCGATACCGTATTTATCTAATATTTTCCAAAAAGCTTGAGCAACATCATCTGCTGTATTTCCAGGTTTTATGGCGCTAATACCTGTTTCTAGAGCTTCTATAGTTTTTTTCATTGTATCAATTTTTAGTTGGTCAGGTTTACCTAATAATACTGTTCTAGCCATTGGTGCATGATATCTCTTATAAACACCAGATAATTCAATAATAGTTGCCTCTCCCTCGACGAATTTGTCTTGTGTTGCAGTTAAATGTGATGCTGAAGTTCCTTTTCCAGTTGGTAATAAAGTTGCAATACTTGAATACTCACCACCAAATTCCTCCGTTCCATAAAATAATGCTTTTTGAATTTCTCCTACTGCATCGCACTGTCTTACTCCTGGATTGATTACATCCATTGCAGTTTTCATTGCTTTTTGAGAAATTAATGCTGCAGATTTCATATATCCAATTTCAGCATCAGATTTTACTAATCTTGCCCAGTTAACAAGTCTATCACTATCTAAAATTGTAGCATTGGGAAGACCTTGTTTAATTTTTTCATGACAAAAAGCAGTGTAATAATGAGCATCCATTTCAACTCCAACAGATAACTTATCCCATTTTCTTTCTTTAATTATTTCAACTAAATAATCATAAGGATGTTTAGGCCACGTATGAATATAATTTTCATCGTAAACAATAATGTTCTCATCTTTAAGATATGTTTTGATATAAGCACCTCCCGCATCTTGCGCTCTTACAAAGCATAGGGGCTCTTCTGCGTTCACATGAACAATTGCACATTGAGCATAATAAAATGACCAAGCATCATAGCCTGTCAAATAATTTAAATTATTTGTATCATGTGATATTAATAGTTCGATGCCTTTTTCTTGCATCATCTTTTGAACTTTTTTTAATCTTCGCTGATATTCTTCTTTTGTAAAATCCATGAAATTAATTCTTAAATAATTTTCCGAAACCTTCTATTGAATTATTTTTGTTTATTTTTACAAGAGTATCCCAAATTAATGCCTGATTACTAGATAAAACTGTTGTATTTAATTTTTTTTCTAATTTGTCAATTATTGGCAGTACTGGTAAAGCAGTGCAAGAAACAAATAGTGCCTCTGCCCCATTTAAATCGACTTCAGATAGAACATTATATAAATAATTCTGATCAACTTTTCCAATATCGTAATCAGCTTCTATATCAAAGTAATAGTTTGAAGTGATTTCAAAACCTTCTTCTTTAAAGTAGCCTAAAACTTCGTCGTTAAGTTTTTTGCTATAAGGTGTAAATAGACTTATTTTAGTTATATTCATTTTCTTTAAGGCTTTGATTGCAGCAGTACTAGGGGTTGTTACTTCTGCCATAGGTTTTGCAGCTTTTACTTTTTTCTCAATAGACTCATATCCTGCAGCTATTGTTCCAGATGTACAACCATAGACAACACAATCAATATCTTGATCAGGCAATATATCTTTTGTTACCTCGGTAACCTTATTTGACATTTTAATCAAATTTTCTTTTGTCAGCGGATTATAGCATTCGATACGATTTACAAAGAAATCAACTTCTCTATCTTTAATTACGTTTATAAAATCTCTTTCAATCATGAAATCACTTGCAAGTGCAATAAGCCCAATTCTTGGATTTGATTTGGTAATGTATTTAGGATCTATTTTTGTTGAATTCATATTTTAAAAAGGTGAATATATCATAAGTTGTTTAATAATCATTAGTATTAAAAATAGCGAAATGAATTTAAAAGATACCTTCATTGCATCCTTAGTGCCTATATTTTTAGGGTTTGGTTTTGTCATAGCTAAACCAGCCTTTGAGTCTTTCCCTCCTATTCTTTTAATGGGTATAAGATTTATGTTTGCTGCATCATTATTAATTTGGTGGTTTCCAATCCCAAAAGGATATTTAAAGAAAATATTTGTAGCGTCTTTAGTAGCTAATACATTGCAATATAGCATTACGTATTCAGGGTTAGATTTAATAGATGCTTCTGCAGCTGTACTATTGGTTCAAACAGAAGTTCCGTTTGGAGTTATTTTTGCCTACTTTATGCTAAAAGAAAAACCAACTATTAGAGCTTTGATAGGAATAGCAATCGCGTTTGTAGGTGTTTATATTTTGACTGGATCTCCTAACTTAGATGGAAAATTTATTGGAATTGGTCTTACAATTTTAGGATCTGCTATATGGGCTCTTGGACAAGTTATGGTTAAACCCTTAAGTAAAGAAATAAATCCTTTAGCTTTAGTTGCTTGGTTAGCATTATTTTCCGGACCAATTTTGATAATGCTATCTACAATTATTGATGGGAACACAATTAATTATTTAACAAATGCCGAAGTTGATCATTGGATCATTGCAATTTATATTGGTTTTATCATGCAGCCAATTACTTATGGTTGTTTCTATTATGTTTTAAAAAACAACCCACTTTATAAAGTGCTTCCTATTGTTACTATGGGTATACCGCCAACTGGTTTACTAGCTGCTATTTTTCTTTTAGGAGAAAAACCAACTTCAGAATTATTTATAGGTGGTGCAATAATAATAGTTGGAGTGATTTTAATTGTATTTACAAAAAACAAAAAAGATGAGGTAACAAAATGAAAATAGGATTTATTGGTTTAGGTAATGTTGGAGGAAAACTTGCTAGTAGCTTGTTAAGAAATAACTTTAATCTTACAGTAAGAGATTTAGATGAAAGATTAACAAAACCGTTAAAGGATTTAGGTGCTAAAGTTGCAAAATCTGCAAAAGAATTAGCAGAACAAACTGATTTAATAATTACTTCTCTTCCTTCGCCTGAGGTATCTGCAGAAGTAATGGAGGGCAGTGACGGAATTATAAATGGACTATCAGAAAATAAAATTTGGCTAGAAATGAGTACTACAGACGAAAATGAAGTTAAAAGACTTGGAGAAAAAGTGATTGCCAAAAAAAGTATACCAATGGATGGGCCTGTGAGTGGTGGATGTCACAGAGCGGCAACAGGTAATATTGCTATATTTGTTGGTGGAGAAAGAAAAGCATTTGAAAAAATTTTACCAGCTTTAACAGCTATGGGTAGAAAAGTATTACATACTGGTGAGCTTGGTTCTGCAAGTGTTTTGAAAGTGATTACAAATTACTTAGCTTCTGTACATTTAGTTGCATTAGGTGAAGCTTGGACTATTGCAAAAAAATCTAATTTAGATTTAGCAAAAACTTATAAAGGAATTACTATCTCTTCAGGTAACTCCTTTGTTCATGAAACTGAAAGTCAGGTTATATTAAATGGATCTTATAATATAAATTTTACAATGGATTTAGTTTTAAAAGATACGGGTCTATTTGATAACCTTGCAAAAAAACTAAATGCTCCTTTAGAAATTTCTCCACAAATAGTTGAAATATTTAAAGATGGTCAAAAAAAATATGGCTCTAGAGCTTGGTCATCGATGATTGTAAAGAGGATGGAGGACTTAAATAACATTAATTTTAGGGCTAATGGTTTTCCTGATGAGTTAATTGACAATGAGCCAGAGGAAAAAGGATATGAAATTTAACAAATGTGTTAAGATAGAAAATGATAGATAAAAGGAAATTTTATATAAACGGTCAATGGATTGATCCAATTAAAAAAAATGATTTAGAAGTAATCAATCCATGTAATGAAGATCCTTTTGCAGTTATTTCTTTAGGTTCAAAAGAAGATACAGATTTAGCAGTAAAATCAGCAAAAATTGCTTTTGAGACTTGGAAAGAAACGAGCAAGGAAGAAAGGCTAAATTTACTAAATAAATTATTATTAGTTTATAAAAAAAGATTTAGTGAAATGGCTGAGGCTATTTCATTGGAAATGGGTGCACCTATGGATTGGGCAACAGACGTACAAACGGCTTCTGGTAGGGATCATTTAGAAGATTTTATTTTAAGATTAAAAGATTTTAAATTTGATGAGCACTTTGATGAAAAATCAAATAATCATATTTATTATGAGCCAATTGGAGTTTGTGGTTTAATTACTCCATGGAACTGGCCTATAAACCAAATAGCTCTTAAAGTTGTGCCAGCACTTGCAACTGGTTGTACTATGATTTTAAAACCTTCTGAAATTGCACCTATTTCAGGAATGTTATTTGCAGAAATGATAGATGAAGTAGGTTTTCCAGATGGTGTATTTAATCTAGTTAATGGAGATGGTGCTGGAGTTGGGTCACAAATATCTAGTCATCCAGATATTGACATGGTTTCATTTACAGGCTCCACAAGAGCTGGAAGATTAATTTCAAAAAATGCAGCGGACACAATTAAAAGAGTTTGTCTTGAGCTTGGAGGCAAAGGTGGAAATATTGTTTTTGCAGATAGTTATAAAAATGCAGTAAGAGATAGTATTCGAAATGTAATGAGTAATTCAGGTCAATCTTGTGATGCTCCAACTAGAATGTTAGTTGAAAAATCAATTTATGAACGAGCGGTTAACGATGCAGTGGATGAAGCAAATAAAATTCAAGTAGATCAAGCTTCAAAAAAAGGAGATCATATTGGTCCTGTAATTTCAAAAACTCAATATGATAAAATTATTAGCTTAATTGAAAGTGGAATTTCAGAAGGTGCAACATTAGCTGCTGGCGGATCTGAGTTACCTAATGGTTTGAATAAAGGTTATTTTATTAAACCAACAATATTTACTGACGTTACAAATGAAATGAGAATAGCTAAAGAAGAAATCTTTGGTCCTGTATTATCAATTATTCCATTTGATACTGAAGAAGAGGCTATAAATATTGTTAATGATACATCTTATGGTCTAGGAAATTACTTACAAACTGAAGATAAAATAAAAGCACATCGTGTCGCACAAAAATTAAGATCAGGATGTGTGTATATCAATGGTCAGCCAGCAGATGCAGGAACTCCATTTGGAGGATACAGACAATCTGGGAATGGTCGTGAAGGTGGAGTCTGGGGTCTTGAAGAATATCTTGAAGTTAAAACAGTCACGGGCTGGAAATAATTTATGATCGGCTTTGTCATGGTTGGAACTAACAATCTTGATAAAGCAATTAAATTTTACGATACCCTGCTTAATACCATTGAATTACAAAGAGTTGTAACAAATGAAAAATATGCAGGCTTTGCATCTAAAGAAAAACCTGCTGAAGTTGAATTCTATGTCACAAATCCGGTAAATAATGAAAAGGCAAATTTTGGAAATGGAACCCAAATATCTTTTTTAGTTAACTCAAAAGATTTAGTAAATAATTTTTATAATACTGGAATAAAACTGGGCGGAAAAGATGAAGGAGCGCCTGGAATTAGATCAGGAGACTATTATTGTTATTTTCGAGATCTTGATGGAAATAAAATTTGTGCATTTACTAAAATATCTGATTAATATTTTTAAATTCTAACATATCTTCAAAGGTACACATTTCAGGTTTTGTAAGAGTAATTTTTGGAAATTTTTTACTAAAGTCTAAAGATAATTGTTTATTAAATTCAATTAATCTTTTTATTTCCTTTTTATTAAGTTCTCTCAAAATATATGCCAATGTAATATGAAAAGTGTATCTTTGATGATTTTCAAATTTAATTTTTAAAAGACTGCTTAATTCATCTCTACAATTTCTTAAAATTTTTTCATCTTTTTCAGAAAAAGGCTCTAAAACAATACTGTACCCCCCAAAAAAAAATTTAAGTTTAAGATTCAATTCTTCTGGAAAAATATAATTCTGAATTCGCTTATTTAATTCAATAGCTATATCTTTATAATCCATATCAGGATCTATATCTGTCGGCCAATATTTGGTGTTTTTTGTATTTAAATTACAACAATCAAATAATGTCATATGAAAACTAGACGAAGGTAAATAAAAATAAGTTTTTTCAGGATTAAATTTTTCTATAATTTTTTGAAAACTGATTATCTGGTCAGATAAATGAGTATTCAGAGGAATGTTACAAATTATTGTACACCCAGGAAATGGTAAAGGGTTTCCTTTGCCATCAAATTTATTTTCCGCACCTTTTAGAGTATATCCCTCAAGTTTACCTGTTAAAAATTTTTCTTCATCATTAACTATGTTTAAATCCATTAAAGTAAATTAAAACCAATTTATATTTTCTTTCTCACAAACTTCTTTCAGCCTTAATGGATAATCTGTCATGATGCCATCAACACCATACTCAAACATTTTTAACATGTCGTACTCTTTATTTACTGTCCATACATTTACTGGCAAATCTTCTTGGTGAGAAATATCTACTAGTTTTTTTGTAATATCTTTATGGTATGGATGCCATGCGTCTCCACCTTGTGATTTAATAATTTTTGGTAGTTCATGATTTTCAAAAAATGGTAAGTAACTTATCCATGGAGACCTATTATAGATAGTATTTTTAATTTTTACTCCTGTCTTTTGTTGATAGGTTAAGTAAGCTCTAGAAATTTCAGGGTAATGATTTTTTATTTCTGTCAATGTTCTCCAATCAAATGATGAAATGATTATTTTATTTTTTAAATTTGATTTATTTATCTCGTTGACAATTAATCTTACTGTATCCTCTGGATCTGGTGTCAGATTTTCTTCATCAGGAGTAGATTTAATTTCTAAATTTATTAATAGATTGTCAGATACATTTTTTGAGGACAAATCCAATAATTCAGAAAGTTTAGGAATTTTTTGATTTTCTAAACTCTTTTGATTAACAAATCTTCTTCCATATCGTGTTAACTTGTTAAGTGAGCCAACATCAAATTTTAAAATTTCATCATATGTTAGATCAAAAATTTTAATATTTTCATCCTTTATCCAATTCCCCTCCTCATCTTTAGTTAAACTACTATCTAATCTAAAATCATGAGTAATAACAGGTATAAGATCTTTTGAAATTAGAATATCTGTTTCATAAGCGTTAATATCGTTATCAAACAAATATTTAAAACTCTCTAAAGTATTTTCTGGAAGATCCCCTCTGGCTCCTCGGTGACCATAAATTTTAATATGGTTTGGTTTAGATAAAATCAAATTTAATTAACTCGTTTACCGCTGCTTTTGTCAAAAATAAAATAGTTTTCGTTATCAATATTAAGACTAAGCTTATCACCTTTTTTAATTTTTAGATTTCCTGGACATCTATAGCAGAAATCTTTTTTGTCTTTTAATTGACCATAGACAAGATTATCTGAACCTAACTGTTCTACCAAATCTACATTTAAATTTATTAAACCATTATCTGATTGCGATAAATGTTCAGGTCTAATCCCAAGTGTTATATCTCCATTGTAATCACTTTTTATATTTTTTATTTCAAATCCTTCAGCAGATAATGTGTTATTTTTTAATTCACCTTCAATAAAATTCATTTGAGGAGATCCTATAAATCCAGCAACAAACAAAGATTTTGGGTTGTTATAAATTTCGATTGGCGTTGCAAGTTGCTCTATCACTCCATTATTGATAACAGCTAACTTGTCAGCAAGCGTCATAGCTTCAGTTTGATCGTGTGTAACAAATATGCTTGTGACACCTACTTTTTGTTGAAGTTTTTTAATCTCAAGTCTCATTTGAATTCTTAATTTTGCATCTAGGTTTGACAAGGGCTCATCAAATAAAAATATTTTTGGATTTCTAACAATAGCTCTTCCCATTGCAACTCTTTGTCTTTGACCGCCTGAAAGCATTGATGGTTTTCTTTCCAAATAATCTGAAATTTGTAAAAGTTTTGCTGCTTCATTAACTTTTTGTTCAATATCTTTTTTATCAATACCTCTGTTTTTCAACCCATAAGCTAAATTGTTGTAAACATTCATATGTGGGTAGAGAGCATAATTTTGAAACACCATCGCAATATCTCTTTCAGATGGATCTACTTCATTTATCAAATTTCCGTCGAGAGTAATTTCTCCCTCTGTAATATCTTCTAAACCGGCTACCATTCTTAACAAAGTAGATTTACCACATCCACTTGGACCAACAAAAACCATAAATTCTCCTTCTTCAATAGTTAAAGAAGTTTCATGGACTGCTTTAGTTCCATTAGGATAAATTTTAGTTACATTTTTTAGATCTAAAAAGCTCATTTATTTTTCTGTTTGAATTAATCCTTTTATGAACCATTTTTGTAAAATTACTACCACTAAAACTGGTGGTATCATTGATAAAATAATATATGCAAATCTTTCTGCTGTTCTTGGAAGAGCAACACCTTCATAACTCTCTGTAAATATAATCTTCATTCCCATTACAACTGTCCAATATTTTTCGCTTGTTGTCATGATTAATGGCCATAAATATTGGCTATATCCATAAACAAACATAAATATAAACATTGCAGCAATCATAGTTTTTGACAATGGGACTAGGAAATCTACAAAAAATCTCCAACTATTTGCACCATCCAACTTTGCAGACTCGAGTAACTCATCTGGGATAGTTCTGTAAAATTGTCTAAAGAAAAAGGTTGCTGTTGCAGATGCAACTAATGGAAGAATTAGACCAGTATAAGAATTTGTTAAACCTAAATCCGATACAATTTTATATGTTGGAAAAATTCTTACCTCCAAGGGTACAAGTAAAGTAATAAAGATTAACCAAAAAATAGGTACAGCTAATTTAAATCTATAATAAACTAAAGCATAAGCTGACATTGCTGAAATAGTTACTTTAAGGGTAGCTATTCCTAATGCCATTATAAAACTATTAATAAACATTTTTGCTGCAGTAACTTCCTCTGACCACCCACCTTTTTCATTTAAAACTTCATTGTAGTTTCTAGAAAACTGCTCACCAATATTAAATTTCATACCTTCTGTTAATATTGTTACTGTATCGTGAGTCGAGCTAGCAAAAGATATCCAAATTGGAACAACCATCAATAACACACCTAGTAGCAGAATAATGTGAGCTGAAATTTGAAGTGGCTTAATTTTCATTTATCTTGAAATACTCCCTTAATAAAATGTTTTTGTAAAATAATTATAATTAAAATTGGTGGAACCATAGACATAATTACAAAAGCAAAACGATGTACGATTGATCCTGACATCATTTTTAATCCCATTACTACTGTCCAATACTGTTCTGAAGATGTAACCAATAGCGGCCATAGATATTGATTATAACCAAAGACAAACATAAAAATAAACATAGCAACAATCATTGTTCTTGATAATGGAACTAAAAAATCAATAAAAAATCTCCATGTACTTGCACCATCTAATTTTGCTGACTCAAGTAATTCATCTGGAACTGTTCTATAAAATTGTCTAAAAAATAAAGTTGCTATAGCTGAAGCTGAAATAGGAACAATTAATCCAAAATAAGAATTTACCAGATTAAGTTTAGCCATAACTGAATAAGTGGGAAAAATTCTTAACTCTAGAGGAACCAAAATAGTAATAAAAATTAACCAAAATAAAAATGTTGCATATTTAGTTCTATAATAGACTAAAGCGTATGCGGCCATGAGAGAGGTAACAACTGATAACAAGGCTACTCCTGTTGCCATTATAAAGCTATTAAAAAACATTTTTAAGGCAGTTATTTCTTTAAAGAAACCTCCTTTATACAACAAAACCCTTAAGTAATTTTCTTGAAAGCTATCGCCTAAAAAAAACTGAAGTCCATTTGTATTAATAAATGAACTTGTGTGGGTTGAACTAGCAAAAATCATCCATACAGGAATTACCATAATTGATATTCCAATGAATAAAATTATATGTGATAAATTTGATGTAAATAATCTAGTCATTAATTGTAATGTATCTTTCCTTCAATGTATCTAAATTGAAAAATCGTAATAAATAAAACAATTAACATCATCATTATTGATTGAGCACCAGCACTGCCTAAATCTAGCCCCCTAAATCCATCCATGTAAGCTTTATAAACTAAAGTTCTAGTTTCCCCAGATGGAGCTCCTATTGTCGTAGTATCAATAATTCCAAATGTATCAAAAAAAGCGTAAGTAATATTAATTATAATTAAAAAAAATGTAGTGGGCATCAACAAAGGAAATGTAATTGTCCAAAATCTTCTAAAACTACTTTTACAATCAATCATAGATGCTTCAATTACAGACACTTGAATAGCTTGAAGACCAGCTAAGAAAAAAATAAAATTAGCACTGATTTGTTTCCAAGAACCAGCTACAATTACGTAAATATAAGCATCATAGACGTTTTCATACCAGTTGAAACCCCACATATCATTGAACAAATGATAAAGGAGTCCAAATCTTTCGCTAAAAAAATAATTCGCCATAACGCCCACTACAGCTGGAGCAATTGCATAAGGCCAAATTAAAAGAGTTTTGTAAGCACTTTTACCATGAATTACTTTATTAGCTTGAACGGCAAGCAACAATCCAATAGCCCCTGTTATAAGTGTTATGACAAAGCTATATATAATAGTAAACTTAAAAGCTGTTAGATAAGCCGGGTCATCAAAAATAAATAAAAAATTATCAATACCTGCAAACTGTGTACTGATTCCAAATGCATCTTGAATAGTAAATGCATCTCTAAAAGTTTGTATTATTGGCCAATATAAAAATATTAATAAAATTCCTAGCTGTGGTGCTAAGAAAAGATATTGAGAATAATTAGATTTAAATTGAACTTTTTTCATACATATAAAAAAGAGGAGGATACTTTAATATCCTCCTCATTAATATTATTTTTTAAAGAGTTTTAGCAAATTGTTTTAACAATTTCGCTGCGCCCTTGTCCATGTTCTTAAGACCTTTTTCAATAGAGATCTTACCGTTTAACATTGGCTCAACATTTTCATAAATTACTTCACGAATTTGTGGCCAGTTACCAGCTCTATATCCACCAGGAATAGTCGAACCTTCTAAGCTTAATTGTTCACCAACAGCTTTGTGGTAAGGAGAAGTTCTATAAAAATTAATAGTCTCAGCTAACTCTATACCACCTTTAGTCACTGCAGAATAACCAGTCATGTTATGGTAATACAGATCCATTTCTGGAGAACCCATAAATTCAATGAATTTAGCAAGTCCTTTATATTCTTCTTCTGTGTGTCCGTTTAAGATCCAGTTGGCAGCACCACCAATAAATGTTGGATACTCTTTTCCTTTAGTAACTGAATCCCAATAAGGAATATGATTTACTGAGAAGTTAGGTACAACACCTTTCATTCCACCAAATGATGCAGCAGAACCAAACCAGAAAGCAGCTTCACCAGCTATAAAAGGAGCTTGGTTATCTCCCCATGCTCGTCCTTTGTAACCATATAAACCACTTTCATACCACTCTTTAACTTTTTTCCAGTGCATTACGAATGCGTCTGTCTCAGCAAATAAAGTTTTTGTTGGAACAGCATCGTAACCATTGTTTCCATCAGTCATTAACAAGTTATGTCTTGAAAAGAAATTTTCTGTCCAAATCCAAGGAAAGTGACTTTGAACTAAAGGAATGTATCCAGCAGCTTTAATTTTTGGAGCCATAGCCTCAAATTCTTCATAAGTTTTTGGAACTGATTCAATTCCTACTTTTTTTAATATGTCCATGTTTGCATACATCAAACAAGTTGAACTATTAAAAGGAACACCAATCATTTTTCCATCAGAGTCAGCATAGAAATTTTTAATTCCTGGAATGTAGTTATCTGCGTTTACTTTAATTCCATATTTCTCAGCCATCTCTTCAAAACCGATCACAACACCATTTTTTACTTGAGCTACCATGATTGCAGCTCCAGCATCATAAACTTGTGAATAATGCGGTTGATCTCCAGCTCTAAAAGCCGCAATTGTTGCAGCCATGTTATCCTCATAACTTCCTTTACCTGTCGGAATGACAGTATATTCGTTTTGAGAAGCATTAAATCTATTTGCAATTTCTATAATCACATCACCTAGAAAACCACTGTTTCCATACCACCAGTGAATCTCTGTCTTAGAGTAACTGTGAGATGTAAAAGAAAATGTAAATAGTATTGTTAAAATACTTAGTATCTTTTTCATTATTTCCCTCCGTTAATTAAAATATAAATTTATATAGGAAACATATAAAAATTATTAAAGTATTGTTACAAATAAATTAATTTTTTTTAGATGATGTTTGATAAAGTAAAAAAATTTTCTACTTCAGGTTTAAATTTGTTTAAGGTAGTTTAATCTTCCAATTATTTCATCTCGATCCATATAGTAACCCTGTAGATGTCTATGTCCTGAGTTTGGATCAAATTCAGTTCGCCCATGAAGAAGTCTTCTATTGTTAAATGAAAATATATCACCTGGCTCTAATCTAAAATTAATTTGAAATTTAGCATCATGTAATAAATTACCAAATCGGTGATGCGCTCTATAAACCGAGTCCATTATATCTGGATGACAGTCAAGTGCATCTAAAGTTGCTATACTGTATCGAATGTCATTATAATCTCCATCTTTGGTAAGTGAAACTGCGGTTCCATAAACACTTCTAACTGCTTCTTGAGTATAGTCTTTGTCCCTAAATTTTAATGGAGTATTTACCAAAACATCAAAAGTTTCTTTTTCATTTTTTTTTAAATACTCTGCCACAGCAAAAGCATCTACAGCTGATGAGTCTCCACCTTTTGCAGAATTAACTAAACAATGTAAAAATTGATATCCGGGTGGATTTTCAAACCAAGGAAGATCCATATGATTTCTTAATGCATGAGCTGTATAGGCTGAATTATTTGGTTTTGGAATATTGATTACTTCAAATGGAGTTTTAAAAAAAGTTTCTCTTGTATGACTTATTCTATTTAAAACTTTAAAAGCTGAATTTTTTTCAACTGGTGCATTTTTAACAATTGCTATCCCAGTATAATGTAAAAGCTCAAGCCATTTAATCAATCCGTCTTCTGAATTAATAATTTCATCATGATCTATTTCGATCGATTTTAAATTATACTGTAAAGAATTGTCCCAAAGCTTATATGGCGAAACATACTTAGTTTTATTTTTTAATGTATAGCAATTTTCTCTAAGCCATGAAGGATCATATGAACTTTTATGATCTCCCTCACTCCATTCTATTTCTAAGCTACCATTTGCTCCAATATTATAATTTTTTGGATTAATGTTAGTTGAAACATTTAAAATATTAAACATTCTATGACGCGAGTCTTTGTCATGAGCCATTGGACAGTTGTCTCTCAACCATAAATAATTGAATTTACTTTCTTCGCCATCATCCCAAATGACTTTTATATAATTAGAATTTTTTTCTAATTTAGAAATTGAGCTCACTACTAATCTTTATATAAAAAAGTATATATTTCAATTCAATTTATAGTTGTATATTTAATTCAACACTTGTTTTTTAATCTCTTTCATTATTAACTCTAATTATTAAAACTTAACCTTAAGGAGATAATTTAATGAAGTTTTTTAAAAAATTAATATCTGCAGCTTTCTTTGGATCATTTTTGTTAGCAACTACTGCTAATGCAGGTGATTGTAAAGCAAGACTAGGAGATTTTGACTGGAGTAGTGCAAACATTCATACTGCTATTGCACAATTTATTCTTGAAAAAGGATATGGATGTGAAGTTTCAGTAACTAAAGGAAGTACTACACCGATTATGGCTGCTCACTATGATAAGCAGTTAGATGTGATTACTGAAGTTTGGTATGATAATATTATTGCAAACTACGAGCCTCATGAAAAGGCTGGTACAATCAAAAATATTGGTGTTAACACCCCAGACTCTCAGCAAGCTTTCTATGTAGATAAAGCTACAGCTGATAAATATAATTTGAAATCAGTAATGGATATGAAAGATCCAAAAATAGCTGCGCTATTTAGTGATCCAGAAGATCCATCTAAAGGTAGAATGACTAGCTGTATTTCAGGTTGGACTTGTTACACAGTGAACTTAGTAAAACAAAAAGAGTATGGTTTAGATAAATACTATACTAACTTTGATCCAGGTTCTGGTGGAGCTTTAGATGCAGCTATCGCTGGTGCTTTTGCTAAGAAAAAACCTATCTTTACATATTACTGGGCACCTACTGGTTTAATGGGAAAAGTTGATCTTGTTAGATTAACTGAACCTAAGTTTGATGCTGATTGTTGGAATAATATGTCTGCAGTTGTTGAGGACATAAAAGCTAACGGTCCAGATGCATACAAAAAATCTTGTGCTTGTGAGTATAGAGATATGGCTCTAACTAAATCTGTATTAACTGATTGGGCAAAAGCTAATCCAGCTGAAACAGCTTTTTTAGAAAAGTACACTATTCCTACAGCAGTAGTTAACAAAATGTTAGCCTTCTACGAAGACGAGTCAGATGGTGATATGGAATTAACTGCTAAAGAGTTTTTAAAAACTGAAGCAATGTGGAAAAGTTGGGTACCTGCAGACGTAGCATCAAAAGTTACAGCTGCTTTATAATCCAATTATAATAATAATTTGAAAGAGCCCTTTAACGGGCTCTTTCTTTAAAAGAAAATAATCATATATGTTTAAAAATAAAAGAGATCTATTCAACCTTAGTCTTTTAGGTATTTTTGTATGGTTATTAATTGCAAGTTACAATTCATCAAAAAGAAAACCTGAGTCCGTTGGTGAGTTATTAAAAGATTTTTCTTGGCTTAGTGATTGGCCTAAATGGTTAGATTTACCTTTAATGAAATGGATCAATAAATGGTTCAAAGCTTTAAATGAAAATTTTGGTTTTATTTTCGAAGCAATAAATAATTTTTTACTGGCAATGTTAATGGGGCTAAAAAACTTTTTAGTGCAAGCCCCTTGGCCTGCAGTTATCATAGGAGTTGTTGTACTTACTTATTTTGCAAGTGGTAAAAAAATTAAAACCACTGTTGCAGTAGGCTTTTGCACTTTTTTTATAGGATTTTTACACCCAAGATTTTGGGACAAAGCAATTGAGACAACATCTATAATGTTGATTAGTATTTTCTTATGTCTTGTTATAGGAGTTCCTATTGGTATTTGGATGTCTAGAGCTAATAGAGTAAGAGAGAAGATCCTTCCAATACTAGATTTAATGCAGACAATACCTGCTTTCGTATATTTAATTCCAGGCATCATGTTGTTTGGTTTAGGTGCAGTTCCAGCAATTATTGCAACTTTTATCTATGCGGTACCACCGTTAGTGAGATTAACTGACTTAGGAATTAGATTGGTTGATACTGAAGTAACAGAAGCAGCTGATGCTTTTGGCGCAAACAAAAAACAAAAATTATGGGGGGTTCAAATTCCATTGGCTCTACCAAATATAATGCAAGGAATTAACCAATGTACAATGATGGCTTTATCCATGGTGGTAATTGCATCGATGATTGGAACCAGAGGTCTAGGAGATGAAGTTCTTCTTGGTCTACAACAATTAAACGTTGGTCGGGCTGCCGAAGCTGGAATTGCAATTGTATTATTAGCAATCGTCTTAGATAGAATTACCCAATCTTATGGTGAAACTCTCCAAGAGAGAAATGCTCCTACTAAAAAGGCCAAGAAATAATGTCAAAAATTGAAATAAATAATATTTATAAAATTTTTGGTAACAATCCAGACTCTGTAATGGATATGGTTAAAAATGGTTCAACAAAAGACGAAGTGCTTGAACAAACTGGTCACACAGTTGGTTTAGACAATGTATCTTTAAACATTGAAGAAGGAGAAACTTTTGTTTGTATGGGTTTATCAGGTTCAGGAAAATCAACTTTAATAAGACACTTAAATAGATTAATTGACCCAACCGCTGGTGAAATTTTAATTGATGGCGAAAATGTTATGAGTTTTAATCCAGAACAATTAATTGATTTTAGAAGACATAAGATGAGTATGGTATTTCAGAGATTTGGCTTGTTTCCACATAAAACTGTAATGCAAAATGTTGGCTATGGTTTAGAGATGCAAGGAAAATCTGAGGAGGAAAGAGATAAAGTTGCTATGGAAAAAATTGAAGCTGTTGGTCTTAATGGGTTTGAAAATCAATTTCCAAATCAGTTATCTGGAGGAATGCAGCAACGTGTTGGTCTAGCTAGAGCGTTAGCTACTAATTCAGATATCATGTTAATGGATGAAGCATTTAGTGCATTGGACCCATTGATTAGAAGTGACATGCAAAAACAATTAATAGATCTTCAATCAGAATTAAAAAAAACAATAGTATTTATTACTCATGACTTAGACGAGTCGCTTAGACTTGGAGATCACATTGGAATTTTAAATGCAGGAAAACTAGTTCAAGTTGGAACTCCTGTTGATATTATTATGAATCCAGCTGATGATTATGTAAAAGCTTTTGTTAAAGATGTTAACAGAGCAAAAGTTGTTAAAGCTAAGATCATTATGACAAAAGTGAGTGAAACAAATGGTATTGATAAATCAAATCTAGTTAGAGTAAATGAAGATCAATTTATAGAGGAATTTTTACCTCAAATAGTGTGTACTAACGCTAATTGTGAAGTGGTTGATAAAAGTGGAAATATTAAAGGCTACATCACTAATAAAGAATTACAGTCCTCATTAACAAAATCATAATTAATGGTTAACCAATCATTAAAAAATAAAAAGATCATCATATCTGCAGGAGCATCTGGAATTGGTTTGGCTACTGCAAAAGTATGCCTTTCAAGAGGAGCTACTGTTTATCTTTGTGATATAAATAGTAAATCACTTGCTAAATTAAATAAGCATCCACTTAAAAATAAAAGACTTTTTTCGTATCTCTGTGATGCATCAAATGAATATCAGGTTTCAGATTTTTTTGAAAAAGTAAGAAAGAAAACAAAAAAAATTGATGCTTTAATAAATAATGTAGGTATCGCAGGACCTACTGGATCCCTTGAAAAATTAAAATCTAAAGATTGGGAAAATACTTTGCATGTAGATGTAAATAGTCACTTCTATTTTACAAAAAAAGCTATCCCTTTAATAAAAAAATCCAAAAATGGTTCAATTATTAATATTTCATCCACTGCTGGCATACTTGGTTTTCCACTTCGGTCCCCTTATGCAGCAAGTAAATGGGCAATAATTGGTGTTACAAAAACTCTAGCTATGGAACTTGGTAAATTTAATATTAGAGTTAATGCTGTATGTCCTGGAACAATTAAGGGTGATAGAATGAAAAGAGTTATAAAAGATAAAGCAAAATTTACTAAAGTTTCAACAAAAGTAATTGAAAAAGATTTCGTTTCAATGAGTTCGATGAAGCAATGGATCTTGGAAGAAGATATTGGAAAAATGTGTTCTTTTCTAATCTCAGATGACTCTAGTAAAGTTTCTGGCCAAGTAATCTCTGTTGATGGTCATACTGAGAGAAATGATTAATCTATCTTAATTTTTTTTCGTATTTCTTTCTTAACTTTTGTAATTCAACTAAATATTCATCTCTAATATTTGAAATTTTACTAACTGATTTACCTTTAGATTGTTTTTTTGTTCCCTGAACCAATCTATCAATTAATTTATTAGATAAAGTTGGAGCTTTTAATTTTGTCCATGGAAGTTTTAAAGCAGGTCCAAACTGTTCTAACATATGTCTCATTCCAGCTTTTCCTCCGGCTAAATGAAAAGTTAGAAAGGTTCCCATTAACGACCATCTTAATCCTGGACCATCTTCAATTGCTCTATCTAATTCCTCTGTAGTTGCATGACCTTCATTAATAATGTGAAGCCCTTCTCTCCACAAAGCTTCTTGTAATCTATCCGATAAATAACCTGGCAACTCGTGTTTAACCATTATTGGATTCATAGAAATTGATTTATAAAATTTTTTTGCTTCATCTAAAAATTTTTTCGAAGTTTTTTTTCCAGGTACAATTTCAACAGCAGGTAATAAATAAACTGGATTAAAAGGATGTCCAATGATTGTTCTTTTGGGGTTTTTGCATTTAGAATAAATTCTTGTTGGTAGTAATCCTGATGAACTTGATGAAATAATTGCATTCGGTTTAGAATATTTTCCAATAGTGCTCATCAACTTAGTTTTTAATGCATAATTTTCACTTGCACATTCTTGAATCAAATCTACATCTCTTAAAGCTTCTTCAATAGAGGTAAAATATTTAAAATTTTTAAGATTAATTGTTTTTTTATTAAAAAGTTTTTTTACATATGGCCAGGTTCTTTTTATTTCAGAGATTAAAATTTTTTTTAATCTAATATCCTTATCGAAAGCATGAACAATTTTATTGTGTGCCAAACATCTGATGATCCAACCTGCACCAATTACTCCAGTTCCTATAACTGCGATTTTTTTAATTTGAGACATTACTTGTGTTTAACAAGTTTTAACTTTTCTCTAGTTTCTGCAGGTGTCATTGGTGTGTAACCAATTTCATCAATAATTCTTATTGCTTTTTCAACTAATTGGGCATTAGTAGCTAGCTTGCCTTTTGATAGATATAAATTATCTTCTAATCCAACTCTCGGATTTCCTCCCATTAAAACTGTTTGAGCAACAAATGGCATTTCATTTTTTGAGATAGCGAAGCCAGACCACACACCTTCTTCTGGCATTATATCTTTCATTGCCTGCATTGCTAAAGTAGTTGCAGGCGCTCCCCAAGGTATTCCCAAACACATTTGAAACATCGGCGGATCACTCAATAATCCTTCTTTATATAACTGAGCTCCAAACCACATATTGCCTAAATCAAAAGCTTCAATTTCTGGCTTAACTCCAATTTCTTTTAATTTTTTTGCAGCTTTTCTCAAGTCATTTGGAGTATTCACTGTTATTGTTGAACCGTCCCCAAAGTTTAAAGTTCCAGCATCAAGAGTACAAATTTCTGGCAGAAACTGTTCAGCATTTGCAATTCTTTCCATAACATTTGCCATATCAGTCATTGGTCCAAAATCTAGAGGGTTATCACCCTGACCTATATCTAGATCACCTCCCATACCTGTTGTTAAATTTAAAATAACATCAGTGTCACTTGATCGAACTCTATCAACAACTTCCTTGTATAATTCTAACCTTCTACTGGGAGTACCATCTTCTTCTCGAACATGGATATGTGCTATTGCAGCACCAGCTTTTGCAGCTTCAATTGAAGCGGTTGCTATTTGTTCTGGAGTTTTTGGTAAATCAGGATGTTTGCTAGCAGTATCACCTGACCCAGTTACTGCACATGATATAAAAACCTTATTGCTCATAAATTATAATTTAAATATAGTTTAATTTAGTAAAAATGGAAATAACAGAATTACAAAGAGACTTAGCGGCCACTTTTAGATGGACTGCAAGATTAAATATGCATGAAGGTGTTGCTAATCACTTCAGTGCATGCGTTCCAGGTTCAACAACTGATTTTTACGTGAATAAAGCTGGTATTCATTTTAGCCAAATTAAAGCTAGTGATTTAATTTTGGTAACTAAAGAAAATATAAATGATTTAAAAAATGAACCTGATTTAATTGACCCTACTGCAATAAATATCCATGGAACTATCCATCAAAAAGTACCTCATGCAAAATGTATTTTTCATGTACATTCAAAATACGCAACTGCTTTATCTGCATTAAAAGATCCTGTTATGAAACCGATAGATCAAAATACAATGATATTTTATAATAGAGTGTCTGTTTTCAATGAGTTTGGAGGATTGGGATTTGAAGACGAGTCCATTAAAATGGCCAATGCTCTAGGAAACAAGCAACACATGCTATTAGCTAATCATGGAATTATTACAACTGGTGAAACGATAGCAGAAGGATTCAATTATTTGTATTATTTTGAAAGAGCAGCAGAAACTTATCTAACTGCTTTATCAACTAATGAGGAATTAAATATAGTAAGTGATGAAGTTGCAGAAAAAACAGCTGAAGAAACAGCAAATTATCCTAAAGATTTAGCAAAGTTACATCTCCAGCAAATAAGATTAATTTTAGATAAAGAAGAACCGGAGTATAAAAATTAAATGTCAGTTCATATAGCAGATCAAATTATTAAAAAAGAATGGACTGATTATAACAACCATATGAATATGGCTTATTATGTTTTAGTTTTTGATCAAATTTGGGAAATAATTTTAGAAAAATTTAAAATGGGTGAACAGTCTGCGAAAACAACAAAAATGAGTACAATGGTTGTAGAGACACACACCACATATAACAATGAAGTCAAAGAAGGTGACGAAGTAGAGATTAATCTTACTTTTTTTGATCACGATAAAAAAAGATTACATTTTAAAATGGAAATGATTGAAAAATCTTCAAAAAAACTATCTGCTACACTTGAAATGTTATCTTTATATATTGATTTAAATAAAAGAAGAGTTGCAGAATTTGAAGATGAAAAAGTAAAATTAATGGATAATTTTATAAATCTAAACAAATCGAATTTTAAAAATGAGGATTTAGTAATTACCGGAAAGTTAAAAAAATAATGGAAATAAAACTATTATCAGGTGCTTTAGGTGCAGAGATAAAAGGAATTGATTTAACAGATATTTCTGATGAAAATTTTAATAAAATTAATAATTTACTTTTGGAACATAAGGTAATTTTTTTTAGAGACCAACCAATTACCAAAGAACAACAGATAGCTCTTGCAGAAAAATTTGGACCTTTAGAAACTCACGCTTACGTTAAAGGATTAGATAATTATCCAGAAATTGTAAGAATTATAAAAGGAAAAGAAGAAAAAAACCAATGGGGAGAGAATTGGCATAGTGATGTTAGTTATAATTCAAAGCCCACTAAAGCTGTAATACTAAAATCAATCAAAATACCTCCAGTTGGTGGGGATACTTGTTTTTCAAATATGGAATTAGCATGGGAAACACTAGATCCTAAAATTCAAGAAAAGATCAAAGATAAAAAAGCAATTCACAGTTCTCTTGGAGCTGAATTTTTTATAGATAACTATAAATACATGGAAGGAAATGAAAAGAGAAATTACGACTCTTATTCAAATGAACATCCTATTGTAAGAACTCATCCAGAAACAGGCAAAAAGATTTTGTTTGTTAATTGGACTTATACGAAACATATTATTGGTTTAAATAAAGAGGAGAGTGATCAAATCTTAAAAGAAATTTTTGAACACCAAGCAAGATTAGATCTAACATGTAGATTTAATTGGACTGAAAACGCTGTTGCTATTTGGGATAATAGAAGTGTTATTCATTATGCTATTGCAGATTTTTTTCCTGGCCGAGGTTTAGGACACGAAAGAATTATGGATCGCATTGCAATTGAAGGTGATCATCCTCAATAATTTTAATGCAAGTTGTTGATAAAATAATCTCAAACTTTACAAACAATAAATCTCTTTATATTGGTGAAAAAGTAACCATGTCTGAACACATGATTCAAACTGCAATGCTTGCAGAAAAAGCTAAATGTAATGATGACTTGATATGTTCTTGCTTACTTCATGATTATGGTCATTTTATTTTAGATAATCCAGACGAATTAGTGAAAGAAAATTTAGACGGTAAGCATGAAGATATTGGTTATGAATATTTAAAAAATATTTTCAAAAAAGAAATTATTGAACCAATAAAATATCATGTTCAAGCTAAACGATATCTTGCTAGAGATAAAAAGTATTTTAATTTGTTATCAGAAGCATCAAAAATTAGTTTAAAATTACAAGGTGGTCTACTTAACGATGATGAATGTATTAAATTTGAAGCTCAAGATTACTTTAAATCAACAATACTTTTGAGAAAATTTGATGAAGTAGCTAAAAACACTGATATCAAAATGAAATCTATCCATGACTATAAAAAATTGCTAACGTCAAAATTAAAATGAAATTTGATTACTTAATCATTGGGGCTGGATCAGCAGGTTGTGTGCTTGCTAATCGATTGTCAGAAAATAGTCAAAACAATGTAGCTATTTTTGAAGCTGGCAAACCTAGTGATATTTGGAAAGTAAACATGCCTCTTGCAATTTTATATACAATGCATGATCCCAAATATAATTATAAATACTATTCAGAACCAGAACCTCATCTTCACAATCGAAATCTATTTTGCCCAAGAGGTAAAATGGTTGGTGGCTGTTCTGCTCATAACGGAATGGTTTATGTTAGAGGAAATCCTAATGATTACCAAAGATGGGAGTCATTTGGATTAAAAGACTGGTCCTATGATAAGGTCTTGCCTTTCTTTAAGAAAATAGAAACCTGGTCAGAAGGTGAAAATGAATATCGAGGTGGAAATGGAATTTTACCAGTTAATCAATCTAAAAACAAAAATCCGTTGTTTAAAGCTTTCATCAACTCAGCTGGTGAAGCTGGATACAAAATTAATGAGGATATGAATGGTAAAGACCAAGAAGGTTTTGGGATGTATGATGTGACTATCCACAAAGGTGAAAGAGCAAGCGTTTCAAAATATTATTTAAATCCTGCTAAAAAAAGAAAAAATCTAAAAGTTTTTACTGAAGCCTTTGTTGAAAAAATTATTTTTGATGGAAAGAAAGCAATTGGTATTGAGGTAAAAATTAAAGATAAAGTAGAAAAAATTTATGCAAATAAAGAAGTAATCCTTAGTGGGGGCGCAATAAACTCTCCACAATTATTAATGTTGTCAGGTGTGGGTCCAAGCAAACATCTTAAAGATAAAGGTATAGAAATAGTTCATAATTTAGAGGGTGTTGGTAGAAATTTACAAGACCATTTGGAAACCTATGTACAGCAAGAGTGTAAAACTTCAGACACTTTATATTCTTATGTGAATAAATTAAATATGATGAGAATTGGTATTCAGTGGTTTTTATCTCGAACTGGCCCGTGCTCTACTTCTTTTCTAGAAGCAGGTGGTTTTTGCAAATCTTCTCCTGAAAGAGAATATCCAAATATACAATTTCATTTTTTTCCAGCTTTTGTAATTGATCATGGATTAGTTGATCCTGATCGTCATGGCTATCAGCTTCATGCAAGTCCTAATCATCCAAAAAGTAGAGGGCACATTACATTAAAGAGTTCTAATCCATATGATTATCCAAAGATTCAATTTAACTATTTAGAACATGAAGATGATCTTAAGCAAACAATAGAATGTATTCATGTTGCAAGAAAAATTTTAGGCCAAAATTCATTAAAGCCTTTTGCAGGAAAAGAAACGGGCCCTGGTGAACATGTTCAAACTGACGAATTATTTGAAGAATACATAAGATCAAAAGCTGAGACTGCTTATCACCCATCTTGTACGCTTAAAATGGGTGTAGATGATATGGCAGTTGTTGATGAAAAGCTTAAAGTGCATGGTTTAGAAAATATTAGAGTTGTAGATGCATCTGTGATGCCTGAAATTACAAGTGGAAATCTTAATGCGCCCACATTAATGATTGCTGAACGAGCCTCTAATTTTATTCTAAATTCATGACATCTGCACAAAGTAACTCTAAAGGAATCCTATTTATTTTAATGGGAATGGCTTTGTTTTCTATTCAAGATGCTTTAATAAAATTTATATATGAAGATGCAGCTTTATATGAATTATATTTTGGAAGAACTTTCGTTGCATTTATTTTATTAGTTGCATATTTAAAGTTTTCAAAACAAAAAATTAGTTTAAAAACACATTATCCTTTTTTAACAATTATAAGAGTTATTTGTTTCTTTTTTGGATTTAGCTTTTTTTATATCTCTTTAACTTATATGTCGCTCGCAATGGCAAATGCGTTATTTTTCTCAAGCCCCTTCTTTGTCTCAATATTAGCAACAATTTTTTTAAAAGAAAAAGTTGGTATAAGGAGATGGTCGGCAATTTTTATTGGTTTTATAGGAGTATATATAGTTTTAAATCCTGATTTTAACGATTTTGATTTTATGAAGCTTGCTCCTGTTGCTTGCGCTTTGTGTTATGCAATATCAATGACTATTACAAAAATCACTTCAGATAAGGACAATGTATTTACGCAAATGATACATTTGTATTTTGGGGCTCTTTTAATAAGTCTTTTATTTTATATCTTTACAGGTAAGGGACAAATCAACAATTTTACTGACCCTACTTTTCAATTTATTTTTAGAGAATGGTTTACAAATCCGTCTTATGCTTGGCCTTATATTACAGCCATGGGATGTATTGGGGCTTTCGCATTTTACTTTGTCTTCAATGCATACAGTATAGCCTCTCCTTCTGTTGTTTCACTTTATGAATATTCTTTAATAATTTGGTCAATTCTAACTGGGTTTATTCTGTTTAATAATATTCCTACAACAAGAACTTTTGTGGGTGTTGCTATAATAATTGGAGCTGGAATTTATATTTATTTTAGAGAAAAAGTTAAAGATCAAATGATCGTTACTGATACACCAAATAGGTAATGAGAAGCTATATTCCAACTATTAATGTTTCATCTTTATTAAAGACAGATTTTAATAATTTAGCTTCAAAAAACACATTAAGAAAAATTGAAAAGGCATGTGTTGATGTTGGTTTTTTTCAAATTACTGGACATGGATTAGATTTAAATCAAATAAAAAAAACCTGTGAAATTGGAAATAAATTTTTTAATTTACCAGAGTCAAAAAAAAATAAACTTTCACCTAAAAAATGGAATAAAAAAAATAATAATATTTATAGAGGATACTTTCCTAATAATGTGAATGGGAAAGAAGGTTTGGATATTGGAGATTTAAGAGTTAACAAATCATATGCTTCAAAAATAAGAAGCCAATACATTGAATACCTAAATCTAAATAAATGTTTCAATAAAAATGCTATTAATATCTTAAAAAATTACTTTGATAGTGTTTACGAATTGAGTGAGACTTTGTTTAAAAGCATCATTAAACTTAACAGAAAAAACCCTGATATTTCTTCAATAGCTTTTTCAAGACTAAAAACATTAAGCACTTTGAGGTTCAATTATTATCCAAATCAATCAAAACCAGTTGAAATTTCAAAACAAGATGGGGTTGCTCTTGGTTGTGAAACACATGTTGATAGCGGAGTATTTACTGTCTTATATCAAGACAAAAAAGGAGGTCTTCAAGTACAAAATAGAAATAACAAAAAGTGGTATGATGTGCCATTCAATAAAAATGCATTAATAGTTAATACTGGTAGAGCTCTTGAATTCTTATCTGGAAATAAATTTAAAGCAACTAATCACCGAGTCTTATGGAACAAAAGTAAGAGACTTTCTGTTCCTTTTTTCTTTGAGCCTTCTTATGACTTTAAAATGAATAAATCTTTTTTGAATTTAAAAAAATCTTCATCTAAAAGTCAAATTTATGAAAAATTTTTAAACCAATCGTTAAAAAAATTTATTGAGTACCAGCGTTAAAATAATTTAAGTTATTGAAAATTTTTAATTACGTTTTATAAACAATCTATAATTTTAATGTCAAAAATATTCGATTTATTCATTATAGGTGGTGGTATAAACGGCGCTGGTTTAGCTAGAGATGCTGCAGGAAGAGGTTTATCTGTTTGTCTCGCTGACAAAGGTGAAATAGGTGGAGCAACATCTTCATGGTCTACCAAATTAATTCATGGTGGTCTTCGATATTTGGAAAATTATGAATTTAAGCTAGTAAGAGAGTCTCTAAAAGAAAGAGAAACGATTTATAAAATTGCTAGGCCAATTTCAAAACCTATCCCTTTTATCATTCCATATGTTGATAAAATTAGACCAGCATGGTTAATTAAAATGGGCTTGTTTCTTTATGATAATTTAGGTGGCAAAACAATTATACCAAAGTCAAACACATTAGATATTTCAAAAAAATTACCAAACATTCTTAAAAAAAAATATAAAACTGGTTTCCAATATTTTGATGTTCAAATTGATGATAAAAAATTAACCAAATTAAATATAAAGTCTGCAAAAAAATATAAAGCTAAAGTATTAGAATATAATAAAGTTAAAAAAGCTGAAATTGATGGTAATGAATGGGTCATTCATCTTCAAAAGGGAGATAGAATAAAATCAAAAATTTTAATTAATGCATCTGGTCCATGGATAAATGAAACTTTAAAAAAAAATATAAAAATAAAGTCAAAAAATAAAATTAGATTAGTAAAAGGAAGTCATATTATAACTAAAAAATTATATAAAAAGGATGTTGCATTTACATTTCAAAATACTGATAAGAGAATAATATTTGTAATCCCCTACAAAAAAAAATTTTCATTAATTGGAACTACAGAAGTTGAAGTTAAATCACCTGAAAACAAAGGAATTTCAAAAAAAGAAATTCAATATTTAATTCGATCAGTAAATAATTATTTAGAAAAACAAATCAGTACAAAAGATATAATTGACTCTTATTCTGGGATAAGACCTTTAATTGAAGATTTTAATCAAGCATCCAAAGTTACAAGAGATTATATTTTTGACTTAAATATAATAAAAAAATTACCCCTTCTTAGTATTTATGGTGGTAAATTAACTACATATAGAAAACTAGCGGAAAATGTCCTATTAGACTTAGAAAAATTTTTACCTAAAACTAAAATGGGACCTTGGACGCATAAAAAGAATCTTTTTTAGATATCCAGTAGATTAAAAAAGTGTTAATCTAATTATATAAAGCGATACATAACTCATCGTTAAATCCAATACGAAAGCGGGATCGATCGTCTTTTTTTAAATTAGAAAGTTTAAAGGAGGAAGCATGAAATTTGGATACTTTTGTAATACTACTAACTGGACACACAAGCCATATCACGAACTATTAGATGAAACTCGAGAAATCACAGAATATTGTGATCAAAATAAATGGGACTCAATCTGGTATACAGAACATCATTTTAACCATGAAGGAATGGAATCTTGCACAAACCCATTAATGATGGGTGCCGATGCTGCTGCAAGAACTAATCAAATTAGAATTGGTCAAGCATGTAATGTAATTACTTTTCATAACCCAATACAAATGGCTGAAGACGTAGCTCTTTTAGATCAACTATCAAAAGGAAGAGTTGAAGTTGGTATTGGTAGAGGAATTTATGGAAGAGAAGCTGTTAACTTAAATATCGAAGCAGATATGAAAGATCAGGCTAAAAACTTTAGACTATTTGAAGAAACTTTAACTATTTTAAAAAAAGCTTGGAAAGAAAAATTCTTTGATCACAAAGGAGAATTTTATACTTATCCGTCACCAGATTATGTTTGGCAACATGATATGAGTAAACCAAGTGAAGAATTTATAGATATGAAAACTAATGTAATGAAAAAAATTAGTGTTCTACCGCAGCCATATCAAA
Organism: Candidatus Pelagibacter sp.; assembly: GCA_028226535.1. The sequence continues at coordinate 120,590 of JAOJEG010000001.1, forward strand.
AACCTTATCCTCCTATCCATCAGGTTGTTGATGGTATTCGATCTATTGAATGGGCTGCACAACAAGGTTTAAATATCATTATGTGGATACCTACAGTTAAAGCTTTAAAAATTAAATTTGAAGCTTTCAAAAATGCAAAATCTGAAGCTGAAAAAAGAAACGTTCCAATGGGTGAAGGAATTTCACTGGTAAGAGATATGTTTGTTGCCGATACTATGGAAGAAGCTAAAGAGAAAGCTGGTGAACATATGGTAAATTATATGAGATGGGTATGTCATTGGCGAGGTCTTGGTAATCACATGGATCCAGGTGAAGAGCTTCCTGAAACAAAAGGAAAATTGGATTTATTAAATTATGAATTTCTACATAAAAGAAATATGTTATTTGGAACTCCTGAATACGTAATTGACAAAATTCATGAATTAAAATCTGAACTAAACTTACAGAACTTACAAGTTTGGTCTAACTTTCCAGGAGTAAAACACGAAGATTGCATGAAAAGTGTTAAGCTTTTTACTGAAAAAGTTATGCCTCATTTTCAAGATGATATAGATACTGAAGTCAAAAAAGTTTCGTGATCAAATCACGCAAAAAAATATCTGGTGGCCATGCTGCCGTTCAATCTTTAAAAAAAGAAAAAGTTGAACATGTCTTTGGTCTTATTGGATCAGCTACAATGGAGATGTTTGACGCTCTTTATCATGAAAAAAAAATTAAATTTATTGGTGTAAGAGATGAAAGAACTGGCACGCATATGGCTGATGGATATGCTAGAGCATCAAATAAACCAGGAGTTATAATAGCTGGTCAAAATGGTCCAGGTGCAACAAACTTAGTAACAGGTGTCGCTCAAGCAAAAGCAGCCTTTTCACCAGTGGTTGCTATTGCTGGATCTTATTCAACCAAAGATAAAATGGAGGATGCGTTTCAGGGTCTTGATCAACAATCTTTATTTACACCCATTACCAAGAAAACGTGGACAGTTAAAAATTCAAAGATTATTCCAAAAGTGATTAGTGGTGCTTTTAGTCTTGCAATGACACCACGAAGAGGACCTGTGTGTGTGAATTTACCAAGAAATATTTTAGCAGCCACAAATGATTATCGTATCAATACAAATAAACCTTCATTTTCTAATGAAAGTACTCTTAGAGGTAAAAACGAAAATATTAAAAAAGCAGCAAAAATTATTAACCAAGCAAAACAATTTGTCATAATTGCTGGTGGTGGAATTAAATATACAGCTAAGTATAAAGAAGTTATTAAACTCGCAGAATTATTAAACGTACCTATAGTTACCGCTGCAGGGCATGGCGACGCTATTCCATTTAGTCATAAATTAAATGCTGGTCAAATGGGACCTCGTGGAAACCCAGTTGCATCAAAACTTGTTAAAGAAGCAGATGTTATTTTAGCAATTGGGACCAGATTAGGGTTCAACTCAACATTTTATTCATATGATAATATAAATAAGAAAGCAAAAATAATTCAAATTGAAATTGAAAAAAAAATGCTTGGTAAATATTTTCCAATTATTGTTGGAATTAATGCAGATGCAGCTACGGCTACAAATCAGATATGTAATGAAATTAAAAAACAAAGAGTTAAATTAGATATAAAAAATTGGACAAACTCATATTTAAAAGAAAGAAAAAATTTTTTAATAAATAGAGATAAAGATAATCTTGGAAAAAACTTTCCCATTCAACCAAAAGGATTATTTAAACAACTACGAAAAGTTTTACCAAAAGATACTGCAATTACACTTGATGCTGGAACACTTTGTTTACAAGCAACAGATGCTCTTGAATATTATAATCCACCATCTTTATTTACCCCTTTAGATTTTGGTCTAGTTGGTTTTTCATTTGCTTGTGGTCTTGGTGTTAAAATTGCAAAACCTAAAAAAACTGTAGTAAGTCTTATGGGTGATGGTGGATTTGGTATGACTATTTCTGAATTAAGTACGGCAGTTGAATATGATATTAATACAACAACTATTGTTATGAATAATCAAAGTTGGGGAGCAGAAAAAGCTTATCAAAAAGATTTTTTTGGAAAAAGATATTTAGGTGCAGATATTACAAGCCCATCATTTGATAAAGTAGCAGAGTTATATGGTGCAAAAGGTTTTAAAGTAAAAAAAATCTCTGAAATAAATGAAGCAGTAAGGGCTGCAATTAAATGTAATAAGCCTGCAGTAGTTGATGTTGATGTGGATCCTAGTGCATTATATAGTTTTAGAAGAGATAGTTTTAAGCATAGGCAAAAATAAATGTCACAAAAAAATATAGGTAATAAAATTCCAATTTATAAACTAAAAACAGGTAAGGAAGTTGAAGATTATTATGATGAATGGACTGTTGAAAATAAATATGACAAAGATATGGTTGACTGGAAGTATTCAGGTCCTCAAGAAACTGTAGACCTTTTTGTAAAACATATTCCCACCAAAGATATAAAAATTTTAGATGCAGGCTGCGGAACTGGTCTTGTTGGTATTGAGCTAAAAAAAAATGGTTTCCAAAAATTTGATGGAGCTGATTTTTCACAAAAAATGCTAAATTTGGTACCAGAAAATATTTATCAAAACTTATTCAAAATCGACCTTAATAAAAAGATTGATATAAAAGATAATGCTTATGAGGGAATAACCTGTGTTGGTACTTTTACATTTGGCCATGTTAATCCACCTGCATTAGATGAAATGGTAAGAATTTGTAAAACTGGTTCATTAATTTGTTTTACAATCAATATTGGAATTTATGAGGAATATGGATTTGACAAAAAGATCAAAGAATTAGAAGATAAGAATTCTTGGAAAATAATTGAATTCTTTAAGTCTAATTATATTGCAAGCAAAGGAGTAAATGCTTGGTTAGTGTTGGCTCAAGTAACTAAATAGATAAGTATGGATATAAATTTAAGAAAATTTACAAAATTTGTTGATAAAACTTTCATTGAAGGTGGAAAAAAAGCTAAAGAGCCTGTTCTATTAGTTTCTGTTGCTGCAGTTTTTAAAAACCCTTGGCACGGACAAGGTTTTGTAGAAGACTTAAGGCCTACAATTTTAGACTTAGCACCTAAATTAGGTGATCTATTAGTCCCAGAATTAATTAAAGAAATAGGATCTCCTGAACAAATTTTAGCATACGGTAAAGCAGGAGTAGTTGGTTTAAATGGAGAAATAGAACACGCTTCAGCTTTTATACATACTTTAAGATTTGGTAATAAATTTAGAGATGCAGTTGGTGGAACATCCTATTTAAGTTTCACAAATACCAGAGGACCAGCTGGATCAAAAATTTCTATTCCAATGATGCATAAAACTGACTCGGGTTTAAGACCTTATTATTTAACACATGAATTCACAATTCACGATGCACCATTTGATGATGAAATTGTAATTGCTATTGGGGGAGCTTCAAGTGGAAGAGCTCACGCAAGAACTGGTGACAGATATCAAGATATGAAAGAAATGGGTATTGAGCCTAAATAGTGTTTCATGATGACTGGAAATACTGCGTCAGGAACATTTTATGTTTTTAATAACAAAGAACAATCTATCCCAATAGTTTTTGTTCATGGTGTTGGTTTAACTTACGAAATTTGGCAACCTCAATTAGATTTTTTTAAAGATTACTCTAACCTTTCATACGATATTCTTGGACATGGAAAATCATCTTTAACAAAACAAAATATAAGTTTTGATGATTTTTCAGATCAACTAATAGAGTTAATTAATGAACTAAAAATTGAAAAAATTCATTTAGTTGGTTTTTCAATTGGCTCTTTAGTAGCTAGAAATTTTGCAACTAGATATGGTGAACGATTAAGATCACTAATTCTTCTAGGTTCAATATATAAAAGATCTGAACAACAACAAAAAATAGTTAATGAAAGATTTAATCAAGCTAAAAAAGAATTAAAACTTTCGAGACAGGCATTAAAAAGATGGTTTACTGACAAATATTTAGAAAACAACCCTGATACATATGAAAAAATTAGCTCAATTTTATCTGGAAACAATATGGCAAATTTTTTAAAAGTTTATGAGCTATTTGTTAAACATAAAAATGATGAAGACTTTAAAAAAATACAAGCCAAAACATTAGTAATGACTGGAGAACATGATATTGGTTCTACAATTGAGATGTCGCAACAATTAAATAATATAATCAAGGATAGTGAGTTAAAAATTATTAAAGATGGTAAACATCTTTGTGGTATTGAATGTGCTGATGAGGTAAATTTATCTATTAAAAATTTTATAGAGAAATATGAGTAAACTAAAACAATACAAAATGTTCATTAATGGAGAGTGGGTTGACTCTGAAAGTAAAAAAACTTTTGAAACTTTAAACCCTGAAAATAATGAACCTTGGGCAATCGTCCCTGAAGCAAGTGCTAAAGATGTAAACAACGCAGTAAATGCAGCACAAAAGGCATTTGAGGGTGATTGGCCAAAATTACTTCCTAAAGAAAGAGCAAAATTTTTGAGAATGATCGGACAGCAGTTAAGAGACAATGCTGAAATGCTTGGTGAGATAGAAACCATTGATACTGGTAAAATTATTAGAGAGACTAAAAAACAAGCAATTTATATCGCTGACTATTATGATTATTATGCAGGCCTTGCAGATAAAGTTGAAGGAACAGTGCTTCCAATTGACAAGCCAAACATTCAAGCAATAACAACTAGAATACCAATTGGTGTAATTGCAGCAATTATTCCCTGGAATTCACAAATGTTTTTAACTGCAACAAAGTTAGCTCCTGCTCTAGCAATGGGTAACACTGTAGTCATTAAATCTTCAGAACTTGCTCCTGCAGTCATGTTTGAATTCGCAAAACTTATAGAACAAACTGGACTTCCAAAAGGAGTGGTAAATGTTATCACTGGCTTTGGTGCTCCATGTGGAAAAACACTAACAACACATGATTTAGTTGAAAAAATTGCTTTCACAGGTGGTCCAGAAACTGCAAGACATATCATTAGAAATTCTGCAGACAATTTATCTGAAGTAAGTCTAGAGCTAGGTGGAAAAAGTCCAGTAGCAGTGTTTGATGATGCAGAGCAAGAAAATGCAATTAATGGAATTGTTGCAGGAATATTTGGTGCAAGTGGTCAAAGCTGTATAGCTGGATCTAGACTTTATATTCAGGAAGGTATTTACGATGAGTTTCTAGACAAACTATCTAATCGAGCATCTAAAATTAAAATTGGAACACCCATGGATCCAGAAACTGAAATGGGACCGTTAAGTAGTTTTAAACAATTAGAAACTATTGAAAAAAATATTAAAGATACAATTGACCAAGGTGGAAAAATTAAATGTGGTGGAAAAAGAGACTCTTTTTCTAACAAAGGATATTACTTTCCTCCAACAATTATTGAATGTGATAATCATAATTTACCTGTTGCAGAAAATGAGTTATTTGGGCCTGTTTTATCAGTTATGAAATTTAATACAGAGCAAGAAGTAATCGCTAAAATGAATGATAATAAATATGGTTTATCCTCAGGTGTTTATACCAGCAATCTGTCTAGAGGTATGAGAGTTTCCAAAGCAATACGAGCAGGAATAACATTTGTAAATACTTACAGATTAATTTCTCCATCTGCTCCATTTGGAGGCATCAAAGATAGTGGTTATGGTAAAGAAGCAGGTATCGAGTCAATTAAAGATTATACTAGAGTTAAAACAACTTGGTTTTATACTTCAGACGAACCATCACTAGATCCTTTCTCAATAAGATAATATTTTGACTCCAAAACATACAGCTTTGATTGTTTTGGTAATGTTTTTTTTGGGAAGCGCCTATCCTCTTGGTAAATTTGGCTTGAATGCATCAATGAACCCTATTTTTTTTGGAGCACTAAGGATGGGATTTGTTTTTTTATGTTTACTGCCATTTTGTAAAATAATTATTCCTAAAAAAAAATATATATTACCTCTTATTGGCTTTTCAATTTGTATGGGTGCTGGTGTAAATATGTTTTTATATTTATCAATAAATGCAGTAACTTTATTAGCACCTATTACAATTGGAGCTCAACTTTCAATACCTTTTGCAATTTTGATAAGTTCTCTTTTTCTTAAAGAGAGTATCAGTAATAAAAAATGGTTTTTTATTTTTTCGTCTTTTTTAGGAATATTATTGATAGCATTTGATCCAAATATTTTAGATGAAATCATTGGCACATTTTTAGTTTTTGGAATGGCTTTTTTTTATGGATTATCTCAGGTTTTTTCCAGGTACATAAAAGATTTAGATGTGAAGTTTACTAATTCTTTCATGGGTCTAGTAGGTTTTATAATTTTAATTATTTTCTCTCAAATATTCGAAGGAAATATAATCGAGCAAACAAAAAAAGTTGAAGCTGCTGGTTGGCTTGCAGTTATGTATGCGGGTATGATTATTTCAATTATGGGTCACATGATGATGTTTTATCTTTATAAATTTTATCCTGTTGGGATGGTAATGCCTTTTTACTCTTTATTTCCTGTGTTTGGATTAATTTTAACTTTTTTTATATTCAAAGAAGTTCCATCTACAATAACAATATTTGGCGGCATAATTGTTATTAGCTCAATATATTTGCTTCAAAAAACGAGATAATTTAGTCGTTGAATTGTTTGAATAATCATCATTTAATTGTGTTTTTATAAATTGTTAACAATAAAAGAGGAAGATAATGAAAAAACTATTTATTGCTGCATTTATGTTTGTTTCAAGTTTTGGAACTAATGTAATGGCAGACGGACATGCGATTAAAATGGGGATCATCTTGGGATTTACTGGTCCTATTGAGTCTCTAACACCAGCGATGGCAGCATCTGCGGAACTTGCTTTTAAAGAAGCATCAGACTCAGGTTCGCTATTAGGTGGAAAAAAAATTGAAGTAGTAAGAGCAGACTCAACTTGTGTTGACTCAGCAGCAGCAACTGCAGCAGCTGAAGGTGTTATTTCACAAGGTGTAGCAGCTATCATGGGTGCTGACTGTTCAGGTGTAACTGGTGCGATTGCATCAAATGTTGCTGTACCAAATGGTGTAGTAATGATTTCACCATCAGCAACTTCTCCAGGATTAACAACTCTAGATGATAATGGATATTTCTTTAGAACTGCTCCATCAGATGCTAGAGGTGGTCAAATCTTAGCTGATATTACTAAAGACAGAAAAGTAAAAAGTGTAGCAATCACTTACACTAACAATGACTATGGAAAAGGTTTAGCTGATGTTTATAAAGCAGCAGTTGAAAGTCATGGAATTAAAGTAACTGCTGTAACTGCTCATGAAGATGGTAAAGCAGATTACTCATCTGAAGTTGCAACTCTTGCTTCTGCAGGTGGTGATGCAGTAGCAGTAATTGGTTATCTTGACCAAGGTGGTAAAGGAATTATCCAAGCTTCTTTAGATTCTGGTGCATTTGATAAGTTTATTTTATCAGATGGTATGATCGGTCAATCTTTAGTTGATGCATTTGGAAAAGATTTAAGCAAATCTTTTGGTTCAATGCCTGGTTCAACTGGAAAAGGTGCTGGTGTATTTGCTGATGTAGCAAAAGCTGGTGGTATTGATTCTTCTGGGCCATACACAGGTGAGTCTTACGATGCTGCAGCTTTAATTGTTTTAGCAATGCAAGCAGGTAACTCTCATGATAGAGCATCAATTGCAAAAAATGTAATGGGTGTAGCTAACGCTCCTGGAACTAAAATTTATCCAGGTGAGCTTAAAAAAGGATTGGATTTACTAGCTCAAGGTAAAAAGATAAATTACGAAGGTGCTACTGGAGTAACTTTTACTGATGTTGGTGAAGCTGAAGGTTCTTTCTTAGAGCAAGAAATAAAAGGCGGAAAATTTAAAACTAAAAAACAAAGATAATTATTATCTATTTAAAAACCCCAGTAATGAAAATTACTGGGGTTTTTTTATATCTAAATAGTACTAAAAATTCTCAAAATACCAAAAATTGAGATAATTATTAAGAAATAGAAAACAACTTTTCTGTAAAGCTGTTCCTTACTCTTAATAAAAAACTTATTTCCAATAAATACGCCTATCGGTAAGATTATAATTAATGGAAATGTTCGATAGATTGTAATCATATCAACAATACCCCCAAAGAAACTTAAAATAAAAGCATAAACATCTGTTAAAAAGAATAACGCCGCTAATGAACCACGAATTACGGCTGGCTGTATACTTGTTACTAGTAAGAATAATGCTACAGGCATTCCTCCTAGTGTTGTTAATCCATTTAAAGTTCCAGAAATAACTCCCGTAAAAATTTTGGATTGATCATTATTAATATTTCTATTTGTGTAACCTTTCATTAGAAGAACGGAGAAAAAAATAATTATTAAGCATACATATAAATGGGTAGTTTCTGGTGAAAGATATTTTAATAGATACAATCCAATTGGTGATCCAACCGCAATTCCTATCAATAACTTTAATACAAAACTCCAATCTATTTTATTCCATATGTATGGAATCATAAAAATACTAATAAAAACCTCTAATATCAAAATGATTGGAACAATTTCTATAGCAGGAAGTATAAAAGAAAAACCAGAAATACATGTAGCTGAAAATCCAAAACCATTAAAACCTCTTATTATTGAAGCAACAAATACAATAAATATTATAAAATAAATTTCTAATAGGCTGAGCTGAAAATAAGATAAAAAGTCCATCTTACTTTTTTTCTTTTAAATCAGCTCTCAGTGTGGAAATTGCAATAATAATTAAAAAAATTATACAGATTAAATTCATTGTTTTCCAACTTGTTAAAGTTAAGAAAATTCCAGCAGATAAACTTGCTATAGCTTGAATTGTATAAACAATAAGATCATTAAACCCTTGTGCTTTAAACTTTTCTTCTTCTTTATATGACAAAACCAACAAACTCGTCCCTGATATAAATAGAAAATTCCAACCTAAGCCTAAAAAAATTAGAGCTATTAAATAATTCAAAAAGTTCTGCTCAAATAAACTTAATAAAATTGTTATTAAAAATAAAACAATCCCTGTATACATAATTTTACTATGACCAAATTTTTTTATCAAATTACCTGTAATCAAAGATGGTAAAAACATTGCTGCTATATGAAGTTGAATTACAAAACCTGTTTTAGCTAAGCTTATTTTTTCCATCACATGCATGCTAATTGGAGTGGCGGTCATTAAGAATGACATTACTGCGTATGCGAATGCAGAAGCAACTAAGGCTTGTAAAAATCTAGGTTGAGAAATTAATTCAATGTAACTTCTACTACTCTTTTTAGTCACTTCATATTTTTTGTGATTATCATTATAAAAGAATAAAAATATTGTGGATGTAAGTGTCAAAACTGCTAAAGCAATATATGACCCAGCATATAAATGTTGTGGGATAATTTCTTTTGAAATATTTGCTAAATTTGGCCCTATAAAAGCAGACCCAATACCTGCTAATAATATTATAGAGATAGCTTTTGGGGCCATTTCTTTATCAACTGTTTCAACAGCCGCAAATCGATATTGATGACTAAAAGCAACTCCTGCTCCAATAAAAAAACATCCTAAATTAAATAATATAAAACTTTCTATAATTATTGAGCAAGCTGCTATTAAAGATGCTAAAGAACATCCAATAGAAGCAAAAATAAATCCCAATCTTCTCCCTATTATACTCATTATTTTCGCTGCAAACATTGCAAAAATTGCAATACCCACTATCGAAAGTGCCATTGGTAAAGTTGCTAAAAATTTTATGGGGCTAAATTGAGAGCCAATAATTCCACTTAAAAAAACTGTAACTGGAGCAGCTGTAAATGCAAAAATTTGGCTTAAAATTAATAGCCAAAGGTTTTTATTCATTAAAATATATACTTATCTGCCATATACATGGCCCAAGCTATTGCAGCACCTAATATAATATATTTCATATTAAAAATTATTTTATTTCTATTTTTTCAGGAAGTATACCCTTTGGCCTAAATCTCATTATCAACAATAAACCTAAGCCCATCATCAAAAATCTAAAATATGGTACACTCTCTATTAAGTGAGCTTTTAAAGCATTAGTTTCAGGTATTCCTGCTGTGAAAAAGTTAATTAAAAATAATGCTATCGGTGCAGCTTCAATCCATAAAAACCAAACAACAAATCCACCAAGAATTGCTCCAAAATTATTACCACTTCCTCCTACAATAACCATTACCCAAATTAAAAATGTATATCTCATAGGTCTATAACTTCCTGGTGTAAATAAACCATCTTGTGTAACTAACATTGCACCAGCTATCCCAACAATTGCAGAACCAAGAATAAATATTAGAAGATGTTGCTTAACAACATTTTTACCCATTGCATTAGCAGCTACTTCATTATCTCTAATAGCTCTCATCATTCTTCCCCACGGAGAGTAAAGAGCTTTTTGAGTTAAAATTAAAAGTATAATAACAATAACTAAAAATAATCCTGAATAACAAAGCTTAACAAAAACAGATGATCCTTCGATTACCAATTGATTTAATGCTGCCTGTCGATCAGCTAAATTTGAGATCAAAGCTAATTTTCCAGAATTAAATCTTTCGACTAAATTAATAAACCATTCAGTTGTTTGAAGATCAACTTCATAAGGTGCTGGCCTTTTTAAACCTATTACATTTTTAACACCTCTAGTTAACCAATCTTCATGCTTAATTATTGCAATTACAATTTCAGAAATAAGCAAAGTTGCAATTGCCAAGTAATCAGCTCTTAAACCTAAAGCTACTTTACCAACTATAAAAGCTAACCCGCCTGCAAAAAATGCTCCAACAATCCAGGAAAAAATAATTGGTAACCCAAAGCCACCAAGAAATCCTGTTTTTGCAGGATTGACTCCCTCAATCGCTTCAATTCCAGGTTCTGCAGTTATTCTGATAATTATAATTCCAGCAACAATAATAGCAGCTATTCCATAAGTTCTAAATTTTGATTTTTCAAAATGTTTTAGAATAAATCTTATAGCTAAAACCATTACAATTATTAGCCATAGACACATTAAAATATCAAATCCTCCAGCTCGCCATGCTTCTTGCACTGGGTCTACTGAAATTAATACAGCTGCTAAACCTCCCAGGGCTGTATAACCCATAATTCCAAAATTAATTAATCCCGCATAACCCCACTGAATATTAGCACCCATAGTCATTACTGCAGAAATTAAACAAAGATTAAATATTGATAATGCAACGTTCCAAGATTGAAAAATTCCAACTAGAATAATTAAACCCATCATTATGCTGTACGCTGCGATTACATTTAAATTCTTTCTCACAATACTTTTCCTTTAAATATTCCTGATGGTCTATATAGCAAAACGATAACCAATATTGAAAATGAAACTGCAAATTTATAATCTGTAGATAAAAGTTGGACTAAACTATCAGGCTCCATACTTTCTGGCAAAATATACATAAAGAATTTTTTATAAGCATAAGTTAAGAAAATTTCAGAAAACGCAATTACATATCCTCCTAAAAAGGCTCCAAATGGGTTGCCTATTCCTCCTACAATTGCTGCAGCAAATATGGGAAGCATATTGTTAAAATAAGTAAAAGGTTTAAAACTTTTATCCAATCCATACAAAGCACCTCCAATAGTTGCTAAAATTCCTGCAATAATCCATGTAATCATCACAATTCTTTTTGGATCTATTCCTGAAAGTAATGCTAAATCTTCATTGTCAGAGTATGCTTTCATACTTTTTCCTGTTTTAGTTTTATTAAGAAACCAAAATAAAAGAGAAACTAGTACAATTGTAACAAAGATAGTTATGACTTGTGTAGATTTTAATGCAAGACCTTCATTAAGTCCTGACATTTCTTTAAATTCTCTAGCCTTAATAATAAATTTCTCTCCATCAAAAAATCTTCTATCCGAAGGACCAATTATAATTCTAACAACTGCTTGAGTTACAAACATCACTCCAATACTAACCATTGCTAATTGAACTGGTGGACTTTTATTAACTCTATAATATTTGAATACAAACTTATCTATAAAGAGCATGTAAATAATCATAAATAAAATTGCAAATGGGATAGCTATTAATGCTGTTGGCAAAACACCTAGAGAAATTCCAATAGACTGAAAATACCAAGTAAATAAAATTGTTACCATTGTTCCAAAAGACATCATGTCTCCAGTTGCAAAGTTAGCAAATCTTAAAATTCCATAAATTAAAGTAACGAATATTGCACCTAGTGCTAATTGTGAACCATAAGTTAAAGCAGGTATAAATATATAATTTAATAAAAGTATTATAGCGTTTAAAAAATCCATATTATCCTCCTAAGAAAGAGCTTCTTACTCTTGGGTCATTTAATAGTTCATTACCAGTACCAGAGTATCGATTTTCTCCAGTTACCAAAACATATCCTCTATCAGAAATATTGAGAGCTTGTTTAGCATTTTGCTCTACCATCAAAATTGCAACATTTGTTCTTTTAACTTTTACTATATGGTCAAATAATTCGTCCATTACAATTGGTGAAACTCCAGCTGTAGGCTCATCCAACATCAGAACTGTTGGTTTAATCATTAATGCACGACCAAGAGCAACTTGTTGTCGTTGTCCTCCAGATAACTCACCTACAAATTGGTTTCTCTTTTCTTTGAGAATAGGAAACAAGTTATAAATTTCCTCAATAGTATCTTTTATTTCATCATTAATAAGAAAAGCACCCATCTCTAAATTTTCCTCTACAGTCATTCCTGCAAAAACATTTTTGGTTTGAGGCACAAAAGAAATTCCCTCTTTTACTCTGTCTTGTGGAGATAATTTTGAGATATCTTTACCGTCAATAATTACTGAGCCTGATTTTAAGTTGAGCAAACCCAACATTGCTTTCATTGCTGTTGATTTTCCTGCGCCATTAGGTCCAAGAATTGAAACTATTTCACCTTTGTTTACATTCACTGTACAAGAATTAATGATATCTGGTCCATTACCGTATCCACCCGTCATCCCATTTCCTTCAAAATAAGCCATTAATTCTAATCCTTTAGTTTTGAGCCTCTACCTAAATAACTTTCAATTACCTTTTCATCTTTTTTTGCATCTTCAACGGCTCCTTCAAATAAAACTGAACCTTCTGCCATAACTATTACGGGGTCACACAATCTACCGATAAAATCCATATCATGCTCAATCATACAAAAAGTGTAGCCCTTCTCTTTATTAAGTTTTTCGATAGCTGTTCCAAGATCTTTAAGTAAAGTTCTATTTACACCAGCACCCACTTCATCAAGCAATACTAACTTTGCATCCACCATCATAGTTCTACCAAGTTCTAATAATTTCTTTTGACCACCTGATAAATTTCCAGCAAGTTCATTGGTTAAATGACCTAAATTTAGAAAATCAACAACCTCTTTAGCTTTTTCTTTAACTATAGTCTCTTCCTCTGCTACTAGGCTAGGTTTTAATAATGCTGTCATTAGTTTTTCTCCAGATTGATTTCCTGGAACCATCATTAAATTTTCTAATACAGATAAATTGGAAAATTCATGAGCAATTTGGAAAGTTCTTAATAGTCCCTTAGAGAATAATTCATAAGATGGTACATCTGTAATATTCTCTTGATCAAATGTAACAGATCCATTTGATGATTTTAAATTACCGGCAATTAAATTAAATAAAGTTGTTTTGCCAGATCCATTTGGACCAATAATACCTGTGATTGTTCCTTTCTTAACTTTTAAAGAACAATCAGAAACAGCAGCTAGCCCTCCAAAATATTTCGATAGATTTTTGATTTCTAAAATATTTTCTGACATGAGAATTATTTACTTAATCTTTTATGAATACTGTTCAAAGTTTTTTCTAATGACTTATAAAATCCAGCTTTAGTTAATTCTTTAACACCTTGTTCATTTAAACCTTTTGGGGTTTGAGACTCTTTAACTAAATATTTTAAATCTTTTTTTGAATTAACAACTGCGTCTTCTGATAAGGCTAAAAATAAAGAAGTTATATATTTTTGAGCACCGTCTCTCTTAACACCTCTTTTGACTAACCAGTCTGTCATTGAACTTAATAATTGGTAAAATGGTGCCATCATTCCTGATGTAGACCAGAAATTAATAGATAATTTTTCATTTTTAATTTCAACGGTTGTTCCAATTTTATCAAAAAACGCTTTTACTTTTTTGCTAGGTGGACAAATTGGAACTGGGCCTTTCTTTAATGATATCGGTGGTAATGGTATTGCTCTTACAATCTTTGCTCTAACTTTAATCATTTTTTTTAATTGAGATAAAGTTATCGTAGAAATAAAACTGATTATAGTTTGTGTTGATCTAAATTTTAAGTCTTTAATTATTTTGTTTCCTATTGTGGGAGTAACTGACAAAAATACCCAATCACATTTATCAACTATTTCCTGATTATCTTTAGCAATAATCACTTTTTTAAATTTTTTTTTTAAATTTTTTGCTATTTTTTTGTTTCTTGGTGAAATTATAATTTTTTTAAAATTAATTTTAGATGTGCAAATTCCAGTAATTACTGAAGATGCTATTTTACCTGTGCCTATAAAACCTAAATTCATAAATTTTGATTACTTTATATTGATTATATTGAATTAATTAATAAAAAAAGAGCCTCTAATTCTTAATAATTCTCTGTTTAATTCTTTATTTTCTCTAAAAGGTTTTCTTCCATGCAACCAAAAGTAATTGTTGGCAATTATTGCGGATCCAACAGGAAGTTTAGTAATAATTTTATTCTCACTTTCCTCTAATGCATCTGATAATCTTTGTAAAAAATTGCCTTGTTCCATATTTTTAGGCTCCGGAAACTGATCAATATAAGAGATATTTGGTTTACCATTTTCATCAGATGAAAAAACAGGATGTTCTACTTTGTAATTTATGTTCTTACTTTTTGGTGAGCCCCATATAAAATTTTGTTTACCCACAGGATCATTAAATAAATCATCACAGTGTTCCCAATCATCAAGATGTAACATTGCAGTCTCTCCACCTTCAACATTCTGTTCATTAATCTTAGCCATTAACAACCAATCGGTAATCTCTTTTACATATGTTCCATCGGTATGAAGATCCATATTTCTATATGCTTTTCTTAGATACGAGTCACTTTGATCTTCGTGCTTAACTGTAAATCTTGCGTAGTATTTTCCAGCCATGGAGTCATAGTTTGGTATTCCAATTAAATGAGCAATTGCTGTTGATAGTTTAACTAAAAAGTTATCACTAATTTTTGCTGTAATATTTTTTGGACCAATTATAAAACACCCAGTTGATCTATCTCTAATTATACTATTCATTAATTTGCTTAGCTTATTATCTGTTAGATCATCTAAACTTTTTGCGATCGTAAATCGAGTAAAAGGTTTAAGCTCTAATGCAGTTAAATCAAATTTATTGAAAGGAAAAATTAGTTTTTCAATAATTTCATTCTCTATTTCGATATTAATTATTCTTTTTGAATTGTTGTGTTCTGAAATTGTTAAGCCAGAAATTTTTTCCATTATAAATACTCACTCAGTAGTGCCATCATGATAGCAGAAATTACTGTCGGATAAACAAAATTTCTTTTAGAAATAAAGAAAATAAATAGGCAAAACAATACTACGATTGCTCTACCCACATAACTTGCCTCTGACAATACTCCTACAGGAAAAATAATTGTTCTAGCAATCAACGCAGCTAAAGTTGAATATGCTAAACAATTA
This sequence comes from Candidatus Pelagibacter sp., assembly GCA_028226535.1. The sequence continues at coordinate 136,334 of JAOJEG010000001.1, forward strand.
AACCATCTAAATAATTTTGATGTTTCTTTTATTCCCTCTGAAGAAACAACTCCTAAAAATCTTGAAGAAAAAGTTGCTATTGACGTTACTAAGATTGCAAGAACTACACTAATTGACATTTAGTTCTCCAACAAAATATGCAATAGTCCCACCTACAAAGCCGCCAAGTAAAATTGACCATTCCGGAGATAAAAAATAAAATATTGGTCCCAATAATAAACCTAATATTACTGATGCTCCTATTTGGATAGTTTTCATTGCACCTACCATCATGCATAAAAAATAAATTGGGTTTAAAATTGCTAAGCCAATCATAATATTTTTGTCCAAATAATCTGATGCATAAAATCCAATAAAAGTACCAATTACAGCAGTGCTCCATGTTGCCGATCCAATTCCAATCCAAAAGTCAATTCTATTTTTTTTTTCAATATTGCTGTAATTACTTTTCATTATCAGCCATGCAGATACTGCAATAAAATGACATGAAAAATAATATTTCCATTTTGGCTGGCTTTCATGCATCATTAGTGGAAATAAAGAGACGGTCATTGGATATAATCGAGCGTTAACAAACCAAACTGCTAAAAATATATTTAATAAAGACGCTCCAACTAACAATGACTCAGCCATCACCAAAGAACCAGGTAAAGCATAAGTAAGCATTGTAGAAAAAATACTTTCTTGAATATTAAATCCTAAATTTTTAAGAAGTGCTCCAATTGCAATAAAACAACACCCAAGTGCTATCGCTGGACTATCAGGAGTTAAAATAGATTTAAATCCTTTAAAGAAAAATTCTTTATTAATCATTAGCCGCCAAGAAATAGTCTGCCGACATCAGGATTACTTAATAATTCATCACCTTTTCCAGCAATAGCTGTTTGGCCTGAAACTAAAACGTAACCTATATCAGCAAATTCTAAACCTTTTTTAGCATTTTGCTCTACGAGTATTATTGTTTTTTTTTCGTTGTGTTGAAGATCTTTTAAAATTTCAAAAACCATATCAATATATCTTGGCTCTAATCCAATTGATGGTTCATCTACTAATAGCACTGATGGTTTCATAACAAGAGCTCTAGATATTTCTAGTAATCTTCTTTCTCCACCTGATAAAACCTTAGCGGGCTGATTTCTTCGATTTCTTAATCTTTCATATTTTTCAAAAATCTTTTCTGCTTCTTCATAAGACTCATCAGTTTTATCTTTGATATATCCACCCATTAATAAATTTTCTTCAACCGTCATATCAGGAAAAACTGAATTATCTTGAAGAATATAAGCTATCCCTACTGATTTTAATTTTTCAGCTGGTGATAAATTTGTAATTTCTTTTCCATCAATTTCTATTTGACCTGAAAATATGTTGGTAAATCCATATATTGAATGAAGTATTGTAGATTTACCTGCACCGTTAGGTCCAATTAAACATAAAGATTGAGCTTTGTTTACAAACAAATCAAAGTTATGCAAAATTTCCATTTTACCATATCCGGCATTTAACCCTTTGATCGTTAAATGAATATCATCTGCAGATAATCTTTTTAAATCATCCGCTGTTGGAGCTTTTCCGAGTACTTCATATTGATTTGACATTATTGAGCTCCCAAATACGCATCAATTACACGCTTATCGTTTTTAATTTCATCTGGAGATCCATTGGCTAACATTTTACCGTGAGCTAAACAAAAAATATCTTCTGCTAATTGCATAATAACTCTCATGTTGTGTTCTATTACCAAAAGAGTTATTCCAAAATCTTGGTTTACTTTAATCAATCTATCTATAATTCCATTGATCAATGTTGGGTTAATTCCTGCAGTAGGCTCATCTAATAACAACATTTCTGGTTCATTCATTAGTGCCATAGCAAGTTCTAACAGTTTTTGTTGTCCAAATGATAAATCTCCCGCTCTAAGCTTTCTTTTTTGATATAACCCAACGAAGTTTAATAAATTTTCAGCTCTTTCAGTAAGATCTTTTGGGATTTTTGAAAAAATAGTCATTATATTTGCATCACTATCCTTGTGACTTATAAGCATATTTTCCACACAGTTTAATTTTCCATAAATTCTAGTTTGTTGAAAAGTTCTCAATAAACCAAGCTTTGCAATCATTGGTACTGGCAATTCAGATACTTCTTTTCCATTAAATTTAATAGAACCATTATCGATTGGGTAAGTTCCAACAATGGAATTAAATAATGTTGTTTTACCTGATCCATTTGGTCCAATTAAACCAACAATTTTTCCCTTTTCAACATTCATTGAAATATCAACGTTGGCTTTAACACCACCAAAAGATTTACTTACGTTACTAACTTCTAAAATGCTCATTTAAGTTCTACCTGTGCTTTTCGGTCTGCCTCATCAACAACTTCACCAAATCTTTCTGGGTATTTTTCTCTTAACCATCCCATAATCCCTTCAGGGAAATAAATTACTATTACAACAATTAAAACTCCTAGAGCTACGTACTGCCAACCTAAGAAGAAGGTCCAAAAACCTTCTTTAAATATGTGAAATATTGTTGCCCCAATAACTGGTCCCCATAAAGTTCCTTTACCACCTAAAATTGCCATCAAAACCATAAACACACCCATTTCTCTTCCATCAAATGCAACATCGGTTGAGTCAATATAACCAACTAATCCTCCCATGATTCCACCAGCTAAACCACAAAAGAAAGCTGATATCATCCAACCAATAATTTTATATTTCATTGTTTGGATGCCCATTGCTTCTGCTTTATCTTCATTATCTCTTATTGCATTAAGAATTAATTTAAATCGAGTTGAATAAATCCCTTTCACAGATACAAAAGTAAGTATCAATACTATGAAACTTAAAAAATAAAAGAACTCTCCACGAGCTTCTAGATTCCCAACTTCAGGAAAAGGAGGAGTTGTAAAACCTTGACCTGCTCCAATAATTTCTATTCCACCAGAAATTTCTCCTGCTGCCACTCCTAAACCTAAAGTGCATATCGCAAAATAATGACCTCTTAATCCTAAGATTGCATAACCAATTAATCCAGCCACAATAGTTGGAACGATAGCCGCAACTAAAAGACCAAATGCCATTCCTTGAAAAAATTGACTAGGCGTATGAACGAAAGTTTTTTCACCTCCACTTTCTGTCCATTCTGCAAGTGGAAAAAACATTCCAACCTGCACAGAAGCACAAAGATACATTCCTAGACCATAAAACAAAATATTTCCAAAAGTATTATAACCCATCTCTCCACCTTGGATATTCCAAGTTAAAGCTAACACAATTAAAATACATAAAATTGATAATTGAACTTTAAAAGCTGGTAGTACAAATGGTGCAACCACCCCAAAAATTAGTATTGCAGCATATAAAATAATATTGTTATTCTTCATTTTAGATACTCTCTTTTTCTAGAAAGTTTAAATCTTCGATAAACTAAAATTAAAACTAGTAATAAAAATACTGAACCAATTCTAAATTCTGTTCCAAGAATGTAATCTGCAAATTCTTCAAATACTCCAAGACCCATTCCTGATACGGCTACTCCAGGTAAATTTCCCAATCCTGCAATAATAACAATCATAAAAGATCTAATGGTATAAGGTAGTCCCATATAAGGATGAATTGTAAATGTAATTGCAACTAATGCACCAGCTACACCACAAAGTGCTGCGTTTATTCCAAATGTAGCTGCATAAACTTTTTCAGTATCTACACCCAATATTTTTGCTGCTCTAGCATTTTGCGCTGTTGCTCTAATTGCACGACCTAACTTTGATTTTTTCATATAAAAAACAAGACCTATTGCAAAAATAATACTTATAACGGCTGCAAATATTTTTGAATTCGGTAATGTCACTGAATTATTAAATAACATTGTCGTACCAAAGTCCGAATTAGCAAGAACTACATCTGCACCAAATGCAAAGTTCATTAGTTGCATGAAAAGTATACTTATGCCAAATGTTGCTAATATCGAAATAAATAAATCTCTATCTACTACTTTATTAATAACTAACTTATAAAGACCAACACCAACAAAATACATGATAGCAGGAGCTACTATCACTCCTAAAGCTGGATGAATACCTGAAAGGTACATGAAATAAGTAATATAACCACCAAGAATCACTAAATCTCCTTGGGCAATGTTTATAATATTCATAACTCCCCATTGAAGAGCCATTCCATATGCAATTAATGCAAATAATATTCCAAGCAATATACCATCCAATGAGGCTTGAACCATTAATATTGGCACTTGAAATATTAGAAAATCCATAAATTTTTTATTTGAAACTGTTTATATAAAAATGCCCCCTATTGCTAGGGAGCATTTTAAATATTAGATATTATCTTTGAGACCAAGATGGGATTGGGTGAATTAATTCAGCTGAAGCCCATTTAGTAGGAGCAACAACTTTATTTTCACACTTATCTCCATCACACATCACTTGGAATAACACCATTGGTTTATCAACATTCTGTCCACCTTCTGCAAATTTTATGTTTCCATAAAATGTTTGCATGTTAGTGTCAGCAAGCGCATCTCTTACTTTGACTTTGTCAAAAGAGTTCGCTCTTTCAAATGCATCTTTAAAAACCAATAAAGCTGCTGAAGACTCAGCTGCTTGATAAGGTGGTGCGTAACCAAATTCTTTAGTGAAGTCAGCATCATAAGTCATACCGTCTTTAAAAAAGTCATCCTTATATGTTAGTGTTTTATGCCATTGTGAAGCGCATAATGCATACTGAGAATTTTTACCGTGTTGTTTTGATAATTTCGCAGCATCACAGTGTGTCATTGCAAGCATTGGCACATCAACTTTCATTTCAGCAATCTGCCTGATGGCTGTTAAAGCACCTTTTGTATGACCAGAAACAACTAAAACATCTGGTTTTACAGCTTTAACTTTTGCTAAAGTTGCAGCCATATCGTTTAGTTCTTTTGGAAGTTTGTCATCAATAAGCTTTTTAGATCCAGTTCTTTTAATCGCATCTAAAACACCCAATCTCACATCTTGAGAAAAGGCATCTTGTTCAAATGCCATTGCAACAGAAACTGGTTTACCACCATTTTTTTCAACTGCTAAATCTATAGCTACATCAAGATATAAGTTAGCTGGTGCAAGTACAGCAAACAAATACTTGTAACCTTTTGTGAACAATGATCTTGAGGCACCATTTGCTTCAACCATCGGTACACCATATTTCTCTGTTACTGGCGCTATCGCTTTAGTGAGTCCTGAACTATATGGACCAAGCATATATTCAACACCATCTTGTTTGATTAATCTTTCTGCAAGTTGTGCAGCTCTTTTTGGGTTTGACTCATCATCATAATAAATGATTTCAAACTTATAAGTTTTTCCACCAACTTTAACACCACCCATGCTGTTAATTCTATCAACAGCCATGTTGTAACCGTTTTGAGTATGAACACCATTAGATGAATATTTTCCAGTTAATGAAATAGCAGAGCCTAAAACTATCTTATCTCCTACAACTTTTGCAAAAGATGTAACAGATGAAGATAATATAATTGCTAATGCAGAAACAAAACTTAAGATTATTCTATTTAATTTCATTTTATTTCCTCTAGTTAATAATTAATTAATAGTTAATTTAATAAAGAAATTAATGTTATTGCAAGTGGCAATAAAGACCATCAGCTAAATTAATATTGTTGAGTAACAACAATAATACCAGCAATAAACACTAAAACACTCGCTGAAATTGTATTAATTGTTTTTGGATTTGCTTTAATCCATTTAATTAATTTTTGAGCAAGTAAGGCATAAGCAATCAAAGATAAAAAATCTAAAACAACATAAGTTGTAATTAAAATTATAAATTGAATTAAGTAATTTGAATTAAAATCTATAAACTGAGGAAAGATTAAAGGAAAAAACATCCAAGCTTTAGGACTAGTTCCTGCAACCAAAAAACCATCTTTAAAAAAAGAAAAAAAACTTTTTGAAGAAATGTTTTTAGAATTTATGTCTTTAGGTCTAGAGTTATAAAGATCATAAGCTAGATACAAGATGTAAACTACTCCAATCCATTTAAATGCATTAAGTAAAGTTGAGTTTTCTGAAAAAAAAGATCCTATTACGAAAATTACTAAAGTTGCTTGAATAATATTTGCAGTTACATCACCAATTGCTGTCCAAACACATTTTTGTAAACCATAATTCATTGAATATGAAATGATCACAATTCTTGGAGTTCCTGGAGTAATAAATAAAAATAGTATTATTTGTAAAAATAAAAAATAATTTAGGGGGTACATTTTAAAGGTTGATAGTCCAAAAAAACCGGGAGCTAAAGATGGCTAAGATGGACTATCAAGAATTATAATATCATTCTCTAAATAAAATGCATTAATCATTTTTTTCAAATATAAAGGATTTATGAAAAAAAAAGGTCACACCCCTATCACTAGAGTTAAAAATCCTGAACCAGAAGTAAATGACCCAGATTGGATAGTTTGGGCTGCCTGGGCTGACAGGATCACCTTCGAAGAAATAGAAAAAAAAACAGGTAAGACAGAGTCTGAAGTAATTAAGATTATGCGAAGATCTGTAAAACCAGCTTCATTTAGATTGTGGAGAAAAAGGGTTAACCAAAAAAGTATTAAACATAGAAAAAAATTTGAATATTCTAGAAAAGAAATAGCTAGTAAAATTAAAAAGAATGACTATTTATAAAGTATGAAATCAGTAACTATCTACACAGGTCCACTTTGCAATTTTTGTGAAGCTGCAAAAAGATTATTAACAAGAAATAATGTTGAATATAAAGAAATAGATATTTCAACAGTTGATGGTGCAATGGATGAAATGATTAAAAAAGCCAATGGCAAAAGAACAATCCCACAAATTTTCTTTGATGATCAACACATTGGTGGTTATGATGAAACAAGAGCTTTAGAAAAAGAAAATAAACTTTTAGATCTTCTTAAATAATTTGATAATTAGCTTTTTGGTTTAAAAACTAAACATACTCCATTATTACAGTATCGTTTTCCAGTTGGATTTGGTCCATCCTCAAAAATATGTCCATGATGTCCACCACATTTTTTACAATGATACTCAGTTCTTGCATAACCTAATAAATGGTCAGTTTTAGTTACAAACACATCAGGGAGTGACTGATAGAAAGATGGCCAACCTGAGCCACTTTCATATTTTGTGTTTGAATCAAATAATTTTTCTCCACAATTAGCGCAGTGAAAACTTCCCTCTCTTGTTTCGTGGTTTAGCTCACTCGTATTTGGTGGTTCTGTTCCATCTTCAAATAAAACTAATTTTTGTTCAGCAGTTAAATTTGGATTTATTTTTTTTGTCATAATTTAAATTAATTTAGCACAAGATTGATGAAGAAATGAGTGCAATTCAATTAATTTTTTAAAATCTTTATTGTATCCTCCGCCTAAAACTCCACAAATAGGTATTTTTTTTGAGGAAAAATTTTCAATTACCAATTCATCTCTTTGTTTCACTCCTTCATCTGAAATTTTTAATTTACCTAAACGGTCATTAAAATGAATATCAACCCCAGCGATATAAAAAACAAAGTCAAAGTTTTCACTATTAAGTTCGTTTAAATAAAATTTTAGTGTCTTCATATAAGCTTTATCTTCAACATTATCCTCAAGCTCAACATCTAAGTCACTCATTGATTTTTTCGCTGGATAATTAGTTTTTGAATGCATGCTAAAGGTAAAGACATGTCTATTATCTTTAAATATTTCAGAGTTTCCATTTCCCTGATGAACGTCTAGATCTACAATTAAAACTCTATTTGCAAATCCTCTATCTAATAAATAATGAGCAGCAACAGCGACATCATTAAAAACACAATATCCAGCTCCTTCATTGTAATTAGCATGATGACTGCCTCCTGCCGTATTGCAGGCAACTCCATAATTTAATGCAAGTTTTGATGCTAAAACAGTACCCCCAGTTGCAACTAAGGATCTTTGCACCACACTATCTACTAAAGGAAAACCAATTTTTTTAATTCCATTTTTGTCTAAGGTTTTATTTTTTATATCATTTATGTAATTTTTAGAATGAGCTCTATTTAAAGTCTCAAAAGAACAAGCATCAGGATTATGAAATTTTTTGACAACTTTCCTATCAATCAAATATTTGGCTAGTTCACTAAATTTATTAATTGGAAATTTATGATCATCTCCAATTTTAGCAACATAATCTTTATGATTAACTACTGGTAGCTCCATTATTTTTCAATAATACGAATAGGCTTTCCATTAACACATGCTTCAAGATCTTCAATCATCTGGGTATAAAAAATACTATAATTTTCTGCAGTTACATAACCAATATGTGGAGTAAGTAATGCATTAGGTAAAAATCTTAATTTATTTCCTTCGGGTAGAGGCTCTTTTTCATACACGTCAATTCCAGCGCCCATAATTACATTTGTAGATAAAGCTATTATTAAATCATCTTCGTTTACGATTGGTCCACGCGAAGTATTAATTAGAAAAGCTGTCTTTTTCATTTGATCAAACTCTTTAATGGTGATGCAATCTTTATATCGCTCTCCTCCTTGAACATGAATTGAAATATAATCAGATGTTTTAATTAAATCCTCTTTGCTACATGGTAAAACATTCAACTCTTTACATTTATCTAAATCTAGGTTTTCGCTCCAAGCTATTACCTGCATTCCAAAAGCATTCGCAATTTTTGCTACTTGAGAGCCCACTCTTCCAAGTCCTATTAAACCAATAATCTTACCTTTTAATTCAAAACCAACTGTAGTTTGCCAGTATCCTTGATACATATTATCAATTTCTGTTTTTAAATTTTTGGATAAACCTAAAATTAAAGCCCAAGTAAGTTCACAAGTTGGATTAAAATTAATCTCAGTTCCACAGACTATAATTTTTCTTTTATGTGCAGCTTCTAAATCAATTGCTTTATTTCTTGATCCACTAGTGATGATATATTTAAGATCATTAAGATTATCGATTAAGTTTTTAGTAATTGGTGTTCGCTCACGCATAATTAATAATGCCTCAAAATCAGATAGTTGTTCAATAGCATCAGCTTCATCTAAAAATGGTTCACTAAAAATTTTAAATTCATATTTTCCAGATAATTTTTTTAAATCCACAAACTCTTGTGAAACATTCTGATAATCATCTAATATTGCAACTTTAAGCATTTTGAACTTTCCTATTTGATAATAAAATTCCGATAATAATAAAACAGGCGCCTAAAATATGATAAAACATAAATTTTTCATTAAAAAAAATCATAGCCATTATAGCGCTGAATATTGGCATCAAGTGCAAAAATACTCCAGATCGATTTGCTCCAATCATAGATATACCTTTAATCCATAATATGAATGAAGCTAGACCAGGTAACAAAACAACATATGATAAAATTAAGATAAATGGCATATCAAGTTTAATTCTAAAACCAACTTGGTACTCTATGAAATAAACTGGAATTAAGAAAATTAATCCAAATGTCATTACAACTTGTAATAAACCTAATTGAGACAACTCATATTTTTGTCTTTTTAATAGTGTTGAATATAAAGCCCAAGAAAACATAGCCACCACCATTGTAATATCACCTTTATTAAAATTTAAATTTTTTAAAATTTCAAAGTCAGCTTTAGTAATTATTATGATTACACCTAAAAATGAAAGTATTACTCCTATTATTTGGAATGCATTCGTTTTCTCAATTTTTAAAATAAATGAAAAAAACATAATCATTACTGGAATTGTAGAAATCATTAGCACTCCACTTATGACTTGAGTAAAATTTAATGAATAATAAACAATTGAGTTAAAAATTGTAATACTTGTAACACCTAAAATTATAAACAATTTATAATTTTGAAATATATACTCTTTTTTTTTTAAAATTTCAGAAATTGTAAATGGTGCTAAAATTAACCAAGCAAAAAACCAACGATAAAAGTTTAAAGAAAATGGAGGCACTTCATAATGACTTGCAAATTTTCCAACTATAAAGTTTCCAGCCCAAAAGGTTACTGTTAGTAACAAAAAGATATATGCAAGAAAATTTGATTTTTCTCTCACTTAACTAAATCTTAGTGAGCTATAAGGTTTTAAATCCAAATTAGTATTTTCGTTAGCTATCATTCCTGAAACTATCTTTCCAGATATTGGGCCTAATGTCCAACCTAAATGATGGTGACCAAAACAATAAAAAACATTTTTATGATTTTTTGAAGGACCCATCACTGGAAGAAAGTCAGGCAATGATGGTCTAAATCCAAGCCACTCATCTTCATGTTCGGGTAGGTCTCCAAGCATATATTTTGCATTATTGATTAAATTTTTAACTCTCGATTTCGATAATGGATTATCTAAACCACCAAACTCAACAGTTCCAACAACCCTTAAACCTTGTTCCATAGGAGTAATTCCAAATCCTCTATTTGAAAAAATAACTGGTCTATTTAACATATGATCACAACCTTTAAAATGAACATGATATCCTCTTTCAGTATCCAAAGGTATTCTTTCACCTAAATTGTCAGTTAATTTTTTAGAAAAGGCTCCACAAGCAATTACAACTTTATCAAAAATAAAACTTTGATTTTCAGTTTTAAAAACAGGTTTTTGTTCATCAAAATTAATATCTTTAATGTTTACTTTGTTAAATTTTCCACCTTTTTTTAAAAACAAGTCAAAAAGTTTTAAAAGAATTTTTTTTGGATTTCTTGCATGTCTTGCATATGGATAATAAACACCCGCATGATAAAAAGGCTTTATATGTGGTTCTAGATCGTGAATTTCAGATTTGTTTACTAATTGTTGTTTAACACCCAGCTCATCTCTTATATTTATTTCCAATTCTCTACTTTTGAGATCTTGGTCATTCCAAATATATAAAATTCCTTTATTTTCAACTAAGCCTTCTAATTCAATTTCATCAAATAATTCATCATAAGCTGGGAGCGCTAAATCTAAAATTTGGTGCATATTTTTTGCTGTATGCATCATGTTTTTAGTTGTTGAATTTAATATAAATTTTAAAAACCATGGAATCATTTTAGGAACATAGTTCCACTTTAAAGCCAAAGGTCCAGATGAGCTCAATAACATTGCCGGAACATCTGCTAGCACATCAGGGCGATTAAGAGGAACAGAAGCATATGGTGAAAAGTGACCAGCATTTCCATACGATGCTGCTTGTGCGCCAGGGTTATCTCTATCAAAAATAGTTACATTGAATCCTTTTTTCTGAAGAAACAAAGCATTTGATACACCTTGGATACCAGCACCTACAATCCCAACTTTAATATTTTTAATCATGATCGCTTTTTATAGTTAAAAAAATAATATTTGGTAGTGGCAAATTATACTTGATTAATATTGTAATTACTTAAGCTATAGTTTGTTGGCTATGAATTTTAGCACTCAATACAATGCCAAAACCAATCATAGTTGCAAGCATTGAAGATCCTCCATAAGACATTATAGGAAGTGGAGAACCAACTATAGGTAATAACCCTAACACCATCGATAAATTAACTGTAATATAAATAAATATTGCAAATGCAAAACCAAAACAAAACATTCTTGCAAAACTACTTCTTGAGATCGCACCTATTTGGATTATTCTAATAATAATAATTGTATACAACAACAAAAGTCCAACTGAACCTACAAACCCAAACTCCTCTGAAAATAAAGTAAATATAAAATCAGTATGTTTTTCTGGCAAAAAATCTAAATAACTTTGTGTTCCTTGTAAAAATCCTTTACCTGAAAGACCTCCAGAACCAATTGCAATTTTAGATTGGATAATTTGATAACCAGCACCTAATGGATCTCGATCAGGATCTAAAAAAGTTAAGATCCTTAATTTTTGATAAGGTTCTAGGTAAGTAATTATAAAAGGTAATGAAATTAGAAAGGCTATTAATGAAACAAAAAAATATTTAATTTTTACACCTCCTAACCATAGTATTATTAGTCCACTGGACGCTATTAATATAGATGTTCCTAAGTCAGGCTGAGATAAAACAAAAATTATTGGAATTATAATTAAAGTTAATGGAACAGAAATACTAATAAATGAATTTACTTTTTCAGGACTCAATCGGTGATAATATTTTGCAAGACAAAGTATAATTCCTATTTTCATTAATTCTGAAGGTTGTAAAATTAAAAAATATAAATTAATCCAACGTTGTGATCCTGAGGCTTTTATTCCATAAATAGAAACCCAGATTAGTAACAAAATGATAATACCATATAAAAAATAGGAACAAAAATGCCAAAATTTAATATTAAAAAATGAAATTGACAACATAAGAGTAAAAAAAGCTATTAATTTAGTTAAATGACTTTTAGTGTGATAATGAAATTCACCCCCATCAGTAGAGTACATTATAAAAAAACTCAATACTGATAAGATAATTATACAAAACAACAGAATAAAATCTAAATTTTTAATTTTTTGAAAAAAATTTAGATCAGAGTTAAGTCGAGATTGTTGATACATCTAAATATTAAATTCTTTATAATCTGGAAGTTGTTTTCTATGTTGGTGACGATCAACTATTAATTTAAATAGTTTTGTTGCCATCGGTGCTGCTGCTGAACTTCCTGAACCCCCATGCTCGACAATAATACTAACTGCATATCTTGGGTTTCTGTAAGGGCCAAATGCAACATATAAAGCATGGTCCCTTTCCTCGTAAGGTATTTGGGAAGTTTTAAGATCAAGTTCTCGTTCTCTTTTACTTATACGCTTAACCTGAGCAGTTCCAGTTTTTCCTGCAAACTGATATTTAGGATCGTCTATTCGTGATTTATACGAAGTTCCTCTTAACTCGTTTGTGGAACTAAACATTGTTTCTTGAACAATCTTGATATTTCTTTGGTCATTATATAATGGCTCATAATTATTATTTAACTTACTATCTTGTATAGCTTTTTTAACTTGTTCAGATGTTAGTTGATTATCGTCTGTCAAAATTTTAGGTTTGATTTTATAACCACCATTTGCAATTTGTGCTGTCATTAAACAAAGTTGTATAGGAGTTGTCTGGGTATAACCTTGACCAATTCCAGTAATTAAAGTTTCACCAAGCACCCAGCCTTTTCCGAGCTCATTTATTTTCCATTTTGTATCTGGAAATTGTCCTGCTTTTTCATTTTCAAAATATTCTCCTAAAACTTTATTTCCTAAACCAAATTTATCAGCTGTAATTTTTAATCGATCAACGCCAAGCTTTCTTGCAATTTCATAAAAATAAGTGTCACAAGATTGTTTCATTGCATTCTTCAAACTAACATAACCATGCCCTTTTTCTTTCCAGCAATGGAAAGTTTGGCCATGTAATTCCATTTTACCTTCACATTTAACTTTAAACTTAGTATCAATTATTCCATTTTCTAAAGCTGACAAAGCTACAATTGGTTTAATTGTTGATCCTGGGGAATAAAGCCCCGAAAGAGTTTTATTGATTAAAGGCTTTAATGGGTTATTTCTGATTAGCTGCCATTCATCTTGACTAATACCAAATAAAAAAGAATTCGGATTATAGGACGGTGAAGAATACATCGCAATCATTTCACCTGTGTAAATATCCATTACACTTATAGAGCCAGCCTTACCCTCTAATAATTCAGCTGATAATTTTTGAACTTCAGTATCCAAAGTTATTCTTATCTTAGAGCCTTGTTTGCCTTTTTGATACTCAAGTTGATTTATTCTTTTGCCATATGCGTTAACTTCATATCTTTGAATATCATTCACACCGATCAAGTCATTTTCTAAAGTTTTTTCTAATCCTAACTTTCCAATTTTTATTCCTGGAACAAATTTTTCTTGGATAATTTCATTTGCTAAAATATCTTCTTCATTGGGCTGACTGACATAGCCCAATACATGTGTGTAAATATCATTAAATGGGTAATCTCTAGAAATAGTCATGACAGGTTTTACACCTACTAATTCATAAAGATAATTATTAATTTTTAAAAACTCATCCCAGCTAAGATTTTCTGAGACAATTAAACTTTCCCATGGTTTTAATTGTTTTCTTTTTTTTTTAATTTTTTCAATCTGTTTTACATTCATGTTTAAAATAACTTTCAATCTAGATAGGATATAGTTAAAATTTTCTACTTGCTCAGGTATGATGTGTAGCTGATATACTTTCAAATTACCGGCAATAACATTTCCAAAATAATCAGTAATGTTTCCTCTTGTGGGAGGAAGTTTCCATTCTCTAATTCTATTTTTGTCTGAAAGTGTTAAATATTTCTTATTATCATTTATCTGTAATGAAAATAAACGAGCGATTAATCCACCAAATATAACTAATTTTGCAGCACCAATAATAAACATTCGTCTGTTTATGATGTCTGATTTTCTTATTCCAAAATTTCTTTTAATCATTTGTTTGTATTGCGATTTTATTTTCTAAAATGTTAAATAAAAATAAAAAGATTGGATATAAAATAAAAGTAAAACCTGAGTTTATTAAATACTGCATGTAATTAATTTCAATAGAAAATATAATGTCTAAACTAACAACTTGGATAGAATTAATTAATAGAATAGTTATTAAAAATGATATCCAGTCATTAATAAAATTTGGTGTAATAGTAATATTTCTTAAATAAGCAGTTACTGAACAAATTAATAAATAGCAAAAGCTACTAAAACCTATTGGGATTCCAACAACTACATCATTTACTATACCCGCTAAGAATATAGATCCATAACTTAAATATCTTGGATTTTTTAATGTCCAATAAAAAATTAAAATATAAACAAAATTAAATGAAAAGTATTCAATATTTAAATAATTAAAATCAATTTCATTAAATACAGATAAAAATAAAATAAATATAGGAAAATAAAATAATAATGATTTTACAATTGTATTTTTGTTAAGCGATGACATTAATTCCCGCTTCCAATTTCATAAGAAATAATTTTAACATAATCTAACTGTCTAAAATCAGAAAAAAAACTTACTTCATTATCTTTGTTTAGATCATTAGTAATTATTTTACCTACTGGTAATCCAGGCTTAAATAATCCTCCGTATCCAGAAGTATAAACAATAATTTCATTGCTAGTTAATTTTTTTTTATACTCATCTTTAGTGTACTCAATGGTACCATAATTTTTTCCTGTTCCTGACAATACAGCGTGAATATCCATCGGTTCTAATAAAACTGGAATTTTACTGTTTAAATCTGAGAGTAGCAGCGCTCTAGAATTGGTATAATTGACCTCAATTATTTTACCTACCAAATAACTTTTGTCTACAATCGCCATACCAATTTTGACATTATCTTTTGAACCTTTGTTTAAGATAATTGATTTTAAGTAAGGACTATCTTTATCAACTAAAACCTTTGCATATACATCTTCTGACTGGATTGTTTCATTAATGAGTTCTCTTAATTTGTTATTCTCCAAAATTAAAAAATCATTAGAAAGTTTTTTTTCTTTTAATTTTTGAAGCTCTAATTCGTTTTTTTTATATTGATCATAAAGATTCAAATGCTCCTCTATTTTAACATTTAAATCTTTAAAATAATTTTCTGGAATAGAAACGATAAATGATGATCGATAAACAACTTCATTAATACCTATTTTAATATATTGTATTGGCTTAAAATTAAAGCTTCCTAATACTATTACAATTAAGGATAAAAAAATAAGAGTTAAAAGTGAAAATTTTTGCTGGTAACTTTTTTTTAAAAAAGCAGATCTAATTGCAATTACAAAATCATCTCTGCTTGAAACCATTGATCTTAATATTCAGATAGCATAGTAGAGAATGTTTCTTCTTGATCCAATGCTTTTCCAGTGCCAACAGCAACACAAGACAAAGGATCGTCTGCAACATGGACAGGTAATCCTGTTTCTTTTGAAAATCTTTTATCAATATTTTTTAATAAAGCCCCACCACCAGTTAATGTTAATCCCATATCAACTAAATCAGCAGATAATTCTGGAGGAGTATTTTCTAAAGCTTGCTTAATAGAATTAATCATCTCCTTCATGATGTCATTTAATGCTTCAGAAGTATCTTCCTCTGTAATATTTACTTCTTTTGGTGTGCCAGATCTTAAGTCTCTTCCTTTTACAGGATAAGTATTTTTTCCAGTAGCTATTGCCGTACCCATTTCTTTTTTAATTTTTTCAGCAGTACCGTCTCCAATTAATAAATTATATTCTTTTCGCATATAATTAACTATTGCTGTATCCATTGCATCCCCTGCAACTCTTAGTGATTTTGAATAAACTAATCCACCCAAAGACATCACTGCAATTTCACTAGTTCCTCCACCAATATCTACAATCATAGATCCTGTTGCTTCAGAGATCGGAAGTCCAGCCCCTATTGCAGCAGCAATTGGTTCTTCAATTAATTGAACTCTTCTAGCACCTGCGGCAAGAGCACTATCTTGAATTGCTTTTCTCTCAACAGGTGTTGAGCCAGTAGGAACACAAATTAAAATTCTAGGATTTGCAAATGTACTTCCTTTGTGAACTTTTTTAATAAAATGCTTAATCATTTCTTCAGTCACAATAAAGTCTGCAATCACACCATCCCTTAATGGTCTAATTGCACTTATGTTTCCTGGTGTTCTTCCAAGCATAGTTTTTGCTTCATCACCAACAGCTAAAACATTTTTCTTTCCACCTTGATCAACTATCGCAACAACAGAGGGTTCATTTAAAACTACACCTTGTCCTTTTAAAACAACCAGTGTGTTTGCTGTTCCAAGGTCGATTGCCATATCTTGGCTCCAAATTTTTTTAACTCTATCGAATAATCCCATTTTATATACCTCTTACCTTTTGATTTTCTTGCTCCATTGGAGCTGTTTTATCTCGTTTAATAATCATTTTATTTAATGCATTAATATAAGCATTTGCAGATGCAACCAATGTATCTGTATCAGCTGCTTGGCCAACAGTTGTTTTTCCTTTTTCTTCAATTTTAACACTGACAGTTGCTTGTGCGTCAGTTCCCTCTGTAACTGCATGAACTTGATAAAGTTGCAGATTAACATCGTGAGGATAAAGAGTTTTAATACATTTAAATATAGCATCAACTGGACCATCTCCTGTTTCAGAAGCTTGTTTTACATCTCCATATACATTTAAGGTCATCTCTGCTTTTTGTGGTTCTCCAGTTCCAGCAAAAACTTTTAATGATTTTAAATTAATTGCATTAACTTTATTATCAATGATTAAACTATCGTCTACTAGCGCAATAATATCTTCATCATACACATGCTTTTTCTTATCTGCTAATACTTTAAATTTTGCAAATGCATTACTTACAACATCATCAGTAAGACTAGGATAACCCAAACTATTCATTTTATCTTTAAAAGCATGTCTTCCTGAATGTTTACCCATTACCAAAGAAGTTTGTTTCACCCCTACACTTTCAGGTGTCATAATTTCATATGTTTGTCTATTTTTTAACATCCCATCTTGATGAATTCCTGCTTCATGAGCAAAAGCATTTTTACCCACAATTGCTTTATTGTATTGAACTGGAAAACCAGTGGCATTAGAAACTATTTTTGATGCTTTACTTAATAAAGTTGTATTAATTCCTGTATCGTAAGGCATTAAATCTGGTCTTGTTTTAATTGCCATTACAACTTCTTCTAATGCAGCGTTACCTGCTCTTTCACCTAAGCCATTTATTGTACATTCAATTTGTCTTGCGCCTGCCTGAACTCCAGCTAAAGAGTTTGCAACTGCTAATCCTAAATCATTATGACAATGTGTAGATAAAATTGCTTTATCAATATTTGGGACTTTATTTAATAATGTTTCTATTATCTTTGTAAATTCAGAGGGAATTGTATACCCTACTGTATCTGGAATATTTATTGTTGTGGCTCCGCTTTTAATTGCAAGTTCAACTGTCTTGCACATATAATCTATATCTGTTCTTGTTCCGTCTTCACAAGACCATTCTACATCATCAGTAAACTTTCTTGCATAAGCAACATGTTTTCCAATTGACTCGTATACATCCTCTGGTGTCATGTTAAGTTTATGCTTCATATGCAAAGGACTAGTTGAAATAAATGTATGGATTCTAAACCTTGGAGCATGTTTTAATGCTTCATATGCTCTATCAATATCTTTTACTGAGTGTCTAGATAGACCTGCTGGAATAGAATTTTTTAAAATTTTACTGACTTCTGAAACAGCTTCAAAATCTCCTGGAGATGCAATAGGAAAACCTGCTTCAATAATATCAATACCCAATTCATCAAACACTCTCGCAATTTGTATTTTTTCCTCCAAACTCATAGACGCACCTGGTGATTGCTCACCATCACGCATAGTAGTATCAAATATAAAGACTCTATCCTTATCAGCCATAACTTAAATTTTTTGAAAATCTATAATACAATCTATAAGAGAGAATGCAAAATAATAAGTAAAATTAGACCTAAAATCCGTCCATTTTAGGGGTATCAAAATTAATTATAAATAGACTCAATTTTAGGCATTAAGTGTAAAAGTTTTTTTGTGTAATCGTGTTGAGGTTTTAAGAATATTTCTTCAGTATTTGCAACTTCACATAATTTGCCATCTTTTAATACTCCAATTCTATCACACATCTGTCTTACTACTGGCAAGTCATGACTAATAAATAGAATAGTTAAATTTAATTGTTCTTGAAGATCTTTTAACAAGTTTAAAATTTGTGCCTGAATACTTACATCTAAAGCTGAAGTTGGCTCATCACAAATAAGAAGTCTGGGTTGTGTAGCTAATGCTCTTGCAATAGATATTCTTTGTCTTTGACCTCCTGAAAATTCATGAGGATATCGATCTGCAGATTTTTGAGATAATTCAACAGACTCTAACAAATCATAAATATAATTATTCTTATCATTCGATGATATTAAGGGATTATGTAATTTAATTGGCTCTGAAATTATATCTTTAACTTTTAATCTTCCATTCAAGGAAGAGTATGGATCTTGAAAAATCATTTGTATTTGTTTTCGGAAATTCATCATTTCTAACTTATTCTTAATTTTAGTAATACAAACATTGTCAAAAAAAATATCCCCAGAAGATGGTTTAAATAAATTTACAATCATTTTTGCAATTGTAGATTTACCACTTCCACTTTCACCAACTAATCCAAAAGACTCTCCTTCTTTGATTTCAAATGAAACATCATCTACTGCCATAACTGAGTTTTTTAAATTTTCAGTAAAAAAATTATCATCAAAACTTTTACTAAGATTTTCAATTTTCACTAAATCTTGATCAATAATTTCTTTTTTATTCCATCTATTTAAAATTTTTATGTTGTTGTTTTGATTATTTTTGTTCTCTTTCTCTACAATTACAAATCTAGAAATTTTTTTATTTGTTGGCGGTACTGAACTTATTAAACTTTTTGTATAAGTTTCTTTTGGTTTTGTTAGAATTTCTTTTGTTTCACCAATTTCAACTAAGTTTCCATTTTTCATCACAGCTACGCGATCTACTGTCTCTGCTATAACGCCCATATCATGAGTAATTAAAATTACTGCAAGGTTTCTTTCTTTTGTTAATCTCTTAATTAAATCAAGTATTTGAGATTGGATTGAAACATCTAAAGCAGTTGTAGGTTCATCTGCAATTAAAAGCTCTGGCTCACAACACAAAGCAAGTGAAATTACCACTCTCTGTCTCATCCCACCTGAAAACTGATGAGGGTAATTATTAAATCTTTTTTCCGCATCTTTGATTCCAACTTCTCTCAAAAGTTCTATTGATTTATTTTTTGCTTCATCATTGGTTAAATTAAGATGTGTTTGAATAGTTTCTATTAATTGTTCACCAATAGTAAGTATTGGATTAAGAGAGGTTTGAGGATCCTGGAATATAAGACCAATTTTTTTACCTCTATACTTAACAATATTATTAGGATCGTCATGAATATTTAAATCTCCCAATATTACTGATCCACTTGAAACTTTACCAGGAGCATCAATTAGATTGATTATTGCATTTCCAACAGTGCTTTTTCCTGACCCAGACTCTCCAACTAGCCCTAGGATTTCTCCTTTATTTACTTCAATATTTATATCTTTAGCCGCATAAACAGTTTCCTTTCTCATTGGATAATCAACGCTTAAATTTTTAATTTTTAGAAAACTCATTTTTTTAACCTTGGATTTAATGTGTCTCTCATCCAATCTCCTAATAAATTAATGGAGAAAGCTAAAATTACTAAAAATATTGCTGGAAAAAAAGTAATCCACCACTCACCAGAAAACAAAAAGTCATTACCTAATCTAATCAGTGTTCCAAGAGATGGAGTTGTAGGAGGAACTCCTACTCCTAAAAAACTTAAAGTTGACTCAGCTATGATTGCAAGTGCTAGACCAATGGTACCAATGACTAATACTGGTCTTAAAATATTTGGTAATATATGCTTAAACATTATAATCAAATTTGAAACTCCAATTATTGTTGATGCTGAAACATAATCTTTATTTTTTTCTACAAGGGTTGCGGCTCTTGATACTCTTGCAAATTGAGGCCACTCGGAAATACCAATTGCAAAAATTAAAACATAAATAGCCATTTCATCGTGCATCTCTCTTGAAATTAGCCCTCTTGCAATTCCATCTACAAGAAGTGCCATTAAAATACTTGGCACAGTAAGCTGAACATCAGTTAATCTCATTACTATCATTTCATATTTTCCACCAAAAAAACCAGCTGTCAATCCGAGACCAACTCCAAGTATCAAGCTAAATATGATTGCGGAAAAACCAACTATTAAGGAAATTCGAGAACCATAAAGAATAGTTGATAACATATCTCTACCTTGTCCATCTGTTCCTAAAATAAATTTTGCAATTCCATCTTCTGTCCATGATGGTGGGGTAAAAGCATCCATCAATGACAATGATGATGGATCAAAAGGATTATAGGGTGTTATAAATTCTACAAAAAAAGAACAAAAGAAAATTATCAATAAAATAATTGATGATATTATTGCTGTAGGTGATTTTATAAAGCTATGATAAATATCACTATCCTTAATTCTTCCCCAAGTACTAATGTTATTATCCACTTGAAACATCTCCTTTAACTCTAATTCTTGGATCTATAAAATAATAAAGTATATCCACAATAAAATTTATCATTACAAAAACAAAAGCAATAAATACCAAGTAAGCAGACATAATTGGAATATCAACAAACTGAACTGCTTGGATAAATAAAAACCCCATTCCTGGCCACTGGAAAACTGTTTCTGTTATAATTGAAAAAGCAATTAGTGTTCCAATATTAATTCCAGCAATAGTGATTACAGGGATCAATCCATTTTTTAATGCATGTTTATATTTAATACTATTTTCACTAATCCCTCGAGCTCTAGCAAATTTGATATAATCTGTTTGTAAAATTTCCATCATTTCTGCTCTAACAAGTCTTATAATATATGTCATTTGAAAAAGGCTTAATGTAACAGACGGAAGTATAATTGCCTTTAATCCTGAGATCGTTAAAAATCCTGTGGTCCAAAATCCTAGGTCAACTACCTCTCCTCGCCCAAACGAAGGTAAAATTCCTAAAATAACTGCAAATAAATAGATAAACAAAATTCCTATAACAAATGTTGGTAGTGAAACGCCAAGCAATGAAACAGCTAAGATGGCATCGCTTAAAAAACCTTTTCTATGTATCCCAGTATAAACTCCTAATAATGTTCCAGTAACCAAAGCAATTAAAGCTGAAATAACCACAAGCTCAATTGTTGCTGGTAACCTCTCTACTATTAAATCAGATACTGGTCGTCTTAATTGATATGAAATTCCAAATTCACCTTTTGAAGCATTAACAACAAATCTAGAAAATTGAACATGAATAGGGTCCATTAAGCCCAATGTTTCTCTTAATTCAGCTCTTTCTTCATCGGATGTTTCTTCTCCAACCATATTGTTTATTGGGTCTCCTACGAAATTGAATAAAGAAAAAGATACAAAGGCAACAACAAGCATCACCAAAGCAGATTGAAATAGTCTTTTAAAGAAATATTTTATCAATTTTAGAAGAAATTATTTTTTTGATACTAGCCCTTTAAAACTTTAAAGGGCTAGTAAAAATATTATTTAGTTAAAGCTAGCAGCTTTAAATAACGGTTCGTTATTTGGTCTGATAGGAACATTAACATTACTTTTTGCTGCCCAAGAAATTACTTGGTGATGTAGTGGAAGATAAGAAATATCATCCTTTACAATTTTCCAAGCGTTAGCTATTGCAGCATTCCTTTTGTCTAAATCAACTTCGCCTTCCATAACTCTTATAGCAGCGTCTACCTCTGAGTTACTAAAGTTAACTTTATTCCAGCTAGCACCACTTTCATATAAATAATGAAACACATAGTGACTATCCAGAGTAGGAACACCCCAACCAAGCATGTAGAAATCACCTTGATTATCTTTCAGTTCTTTAAAGTGTTTACTTTTAGTTTGTGCAAATAAGTTTACGTTAACACCAATTTTACCAAGCATTCCAACAACAGCAGTACAAATTGCTTCATCATTAACATATCTGTCATTTGGACATCTTAGCTCAACATCAAAACCATTAGGATAACCTGCATCCGCTAATAGTTTTTTAGCAGCATCTACGTCATAAGGTAATCTTTTATCAAGATCTGTAGTGTAACCATTTACACCTGGAAAAGTTATAATACCTGCTGGTTCGCTTAAACCTCTCATAACTTTTTTCTTGATCGCTTCAATATCAATTGCTTGGTAAAGAGCTTGTCTTACCTCTTTTTTCTTAAATGGATTATCTCCCGTGTTACCAGTTCTTAACTGATCAGCAGCTTGATCCATTCCTAAAAAAATTGTACGCATTTGTGCTGTGCTTTCAACTTTGTGTGAAGATGAAGATCCAATACGAGCTAAATCTTGAACTGGCGCATCAGTAACTAAATCAATTTCCCCAGATAATAACGCTGCAACTCTAGTTGCTGCATTTTTAATTGGAAGCAATTCAATTTGTGTTACTTTTTTATCAGTCATCTCTCCCCACCAATGCTTGTTTCTTTTGAAAACAGTTTTAGTGTTAGGCTCTCTTAAAGTAATTCTAAAAGGACCTGTTCCTAATGCATTAGTCGCTGAAAAAGTTTCTTGTCCCGCATCCCAGTTTTGTGGAGACATAGCAAAATTCTTTTCAGACCATGCTTTTGACATTATAAAAATGTTTGAAAGTTGGTTTAAAAGAATCGGATTGGGTTTGCTCGTTGTAATTTTAACCGCGTAATCACCAACAGCCTCAACTCCTGAGATTGTACTGATATATTCTTTAAAGTCAGATGTTCTTTGTTTAGCTCTTAAAATACTAAATACAACATCATCTGAAGTCATTGCAGACCCATCTGAAAACTTAACATCTTCTCTTAATGTAAAAACCCACGTGTTGGGATCAGTTGCTTTCCATTTAGTAGCTAAAGCTGGTTGAATTTTCATATCCACAGCTCTTTCAACTAATGCTTCGTATATTTGTCTTGATACTTGGGTTGTTGGACCCTCGTTTTGTGCGTGTGGATCAAGTGTTAGACTGTCTCCTTGCATTGACCATTTTATAGTTTTAGCCCATGCTGAAGAAAATCCGAATACTAGAACTACAGATAGTAGAACTCTTATAAAATTTTTGATTTTCATTATTTCCTCTTTTTTAAATTTATTTAAAAAAGTATAAGTGAAATAATAAAGTTTTTATAGATAAAATTTTATATTTAAAATTTAACTTTTATCGCTATCTACTAATTTTTTCTTACCAATCCAAGGCATCATGGCTCGAAGTTCTGCACCTACTTTTTCTACAGAGTGTTCGGCTAATTTTGCTCTCGTTGCAAGGAAGTTCTTTTGACCATTTTTACATTCATCCATCCATTCTTTTGTAAATTTTCCTGATTGGATATCAGCCAAAACTTCTTTCATTCTTTTCTTAGTTTCTTCTTTATTTACAATTCTTGGACCTGAAACATATTCTCCATATTCTGCTGTATTAGAGATAGAATAGTTCATGTTTGCAATTCCCCCTTCATAAATTAAATCAACAATTAATTTAACTTCATGAACAGTTTCAAAGTAAGCCATTTCTGGTTCGTAACCTGCTTCAGTTAAAGTCTCATAACCATTTTTAATCAATTCAACTAAACCACCACATAAAACAGTTTGCTCTCCAAATAAATCTGTTTCAACTTCATCTTTAAATGTAGTTTCAATTATTCCAGATCTTCCACCACCCACTGCAGATGCATAAGATAACGCTAGATCTCTAGCTTTTCCTGAGCCATCTTGATGGACAGCAAACAGACATGGAACTCCACCACCTTTTTCATATTCACTTCTAACTAAATGACCAGGGCCTTTTGGAGCGACCATAAATACATCTAAATCTTTTCTTGCTTTAATTAAATCATAATGAACATTTAATCCATGCGCAAACGCAATACTTGTTCCTTCTCTTACTCTTTGTTCAATATGATTTTTATAAATTTCAGCTTGTAATTCATCTGGAGTTAAAATCATGACTACGTCTGCCCATGCTGCAGCATCTGATAAATTCATTACTTTTAATCCTTTAGACTCAGCTTTTGCAACACTTGAAGATCCCTCTCTTAGAGCAACAACTATTTCTTTAACTCCACTATCTTTTAAATTTAAAGCATGAGCATGTCCTTGGCTTCCATAACCAAAAATAGCAATTTTTTTGCCTTTAATTAATTCAACATCTGCATCTTTTTCATAAAACATTTTCATTTTTATTCTCTCCTTAATTAATTAGTTAAATATTTCAGCGCCTCTTGTCATTGCAACCGCTCCAGTTCTTGAGACACTTATAAGACCGTGCGATTTTAAATTTTTTGCCATTTTGTCTATTTCTCTTCTTAGCGCTGTAATTTGAATTACAGCAGATTTATTTGTTTGATCTAATATAACTGGATTAAATTTTTTACAAGCATTTAAAGCTTTTTTAATTTTAGTTAAGTTTCCAACCACTTTAAATAACGCCATTTCTTTAAAAATTACATTTTTATCTTCTCTTTTAAAGTTACCAACTTTGTGAACTGGAACTAGTTTTTTTAATTGCAATACAATCTGCTCAATCACTTCAGGTGTTCCAGTAGTTACAATGGTAATTCTTGATAAATTATTTTTTTGGTCAACTTCTGCTACAGCAAGGGACTCAATGTTATAACCTCTTCCAGAGAAAAGACCCACTACTCTAGATAAAACACTTGCTTCATTATCAACCCAAACAACAATTATATGGGTTTCTAATTTACTAACTTTAGTTGGGGTGCTGTATGCTGATTTAGATTTTGACATTTATACTAACGCCTTACCCTTGCCTGTAATTTTATTTTCCTCTTGATCTTTTGGACCTAACAACATTTGATTATGAGGTTTTCCTGATGGGATCATTGGAAAACAGTTCTCTGCTTGATCAACATGACAATCAAAAATAACTGGCTTATCAATATTTATCATTTCCACAATTTTTTCATCTAATTCATCTGGATTTTCGGCTCTAATTCCGACACAACCATAAGCCTCAGCTAATTTTACAAAATCAGGTAATGCTTCTGAATAACTTTCAGAATAATTTTTCTCATGAAGCAATTCCTGCCACTGTCTTACCATTCCCATATATTGATTATTTAATATGAAAATTTTTATCGGTAAATTATACTGGATTGCAGTTGAGATTTCTTGCATAGTCATCAAAATCGATGCCTCACCAGCAACATCAATAACTAATTTCTTAGGATTTGCAACTTGGACACCGATTGCAGCTGGTAAACCATATCCCATAGTGCCTAAACCTCCTGAGGTCATCCATCTATTAGGCTTGTTAAATTTATAGTGTTGAGCAGCCCACATTTGGTGTTGACCAACCTCTGTAGTGATAAAAGTATCTTGATTTTTTGTTAATTCATAAAGTCTTTGAACTGCGTGCTGTGGTTTGATTATTTTATCACTGTTAATAAAATTAAGAGATTGTTTAGATCTCCATTTTTGTATTTGTTGCCACCATTTTGAAATTTTTTGCTTGTTTGATTTTTCTAAATTTAAATTTTTCTTTTTTAAAGTTTTGGTTGTTGATTTAATAACATCAGTTACATCTCCAACAATTGCTAAGTCTACTTTTATTATTTTATTAATCGACGAAGGATCAATATCAATATGGACTTTTTTTGATTTAGGAGAAAACTCATCAATCTTACCTGTAATCCTATCATCAAATCGAGCACCAATATTAATTAGTAAATCACAATCATGCATTGCATTATTAGCTTCGTAAGTTCCATGCATTCCAAGCATGCCTAAAAATTGATTATCATCCCCAGGGTATGAACCTAATCCTTGAAGTGTTGATGTGATTGGAAAACCAGTTAGTGCTACTAGTTCTCTTAAAAGTTCACTGGCCTTTGGTCCTGAATTTACAACACCACCACCAGTATAAAAAATTGGTTTTGATGCTTTGTTCATTAACTCAATCAATTGATCAATATCTTTTTGATTAAATCTATTTTTTCTTTTTATCTCTATTTTCTTTTCTTTTTTAAGGGTAGCATATTTAGTTTTTGCAAATTGAATATCTTTTGGAATATCAACTAGTACAGGTCCCGGTCTTCCAGTGGTTGCAACTTCGAATGCTTCATGCATTATTCTTTGAAGGTCATTAATATCTTTTACTAACCAATTATGTTTTGTACATGGTCTAGTAATTCCAGTGGTATCACATTCCTGAAATGCATCCGTTCCTATTAAATGAGTTGGAACTTGTCCTGAAATACAAACTAATGGAACCGAGTCCATGTAAGCATCTGTTAAAGCAGTAACAACATTTGTTGCACCTGGTCCTGAGGTAACCAAAACAACTCCGGGTTTACCAGAAGATCTAGCATATCCCTCAGCTGCATGACCAGCTCCTTGTTCATGTCTTACTAAAATATGTTTTATTGAAGTGTGATTTTTTAATTCGTCATAAATTGGGAGAACTGCTCCTCCCGGGTAACCAAAAATATGATTTACCTTTTGCTCTTCAAGGCATTTAAATACAATTTCTGCTCCAGTATATAATTTTGGCATTTCGCAATCTAGCTGAAGTTGTACTGATTGGTCAAGTTTTAGAATGAATTATTTAATTTTTTTTATAAATTTTTTTAAGTCTTGTGGTGGTAATTTTATCCAGCTCATCATATTTCCTCTAGCCCAAGTGCTCTGTCTTTTTGCATATTGTCTAGTCTTTATTGATATTTTTTCAATAACATCAGGCATATCTTTTCTTTTTTCAAGAAATTCTTTTATCTCTTGGATACCGATAGCTTTATTGACGCTCTTATCTTTTTTAACTTTTAGTTTAAGAAATCTATTTACTTCATTGACGGCACCCATCTCAATCATTTGTTCAGCTCTTTTACCAATTCTTTGGGTTAAATCTTTACGCGGATAATCAATATAAATTTTAAAAAAATCATCTTTATCAAAAGATGATTTGGTGTTTTCGAACCAATGATGAAGTGATTTTTTAGTAAATTGTTTAACTTCATAAGCTCTAATTGATCTTTGAGTATCGGTTGGATTAATTTTTTCTTTAGAATAAGGATCGAGCTTAATAAGTTTTTGATAAAATTTTTTTTGACCTAAATTTTTATGTAGGGCTCTTATTTTATTTCTAAATCTTATTGGAATGTTAGGAATGCTTACCAGTCCATCAGTTAAAGCCTTAAAATATAGTCCTGTTCCACCAACAAAAATTGGAGTTTTATTTCTTTTTCTAACTTCTTTAATTTTTTTAATTGCAATTTTTAACCAATCTCCAGTCGAAAAATTATTTTTTACACTATGAAATCCATACAAGTGATGCTTTATTTTTTGATAATCTTTTATATTTGGACGAGCTGATAAAATTTTTAATTCTTTATAAACCTGCATGCTATCGGCATTAATAATCTCACCATTAATTTTTTTTGCAAGTTTAATTGAAAAATTGGATTTTCCAGAGGCTGTTGGCCCAGAAATTAAAATAATCTTGGATTTTAAATCCATGATTAATCTAATTTAACACCAATATATCTTCTTTGATTTTGATTATTATATATTGCTAGTAAAATAGTTTTTTGGTTTGATTTTAAAACATCTTTAACAACTTTTTCTAAGTCTTGCGCAGTTTTAATTTTTGTTTTTTGAGCTTCAACAATAATACTATTGGCTTCTATCGATTTTTGTAATGGACTAGTATTTCCTATTTGAGTAACAACCAATCCTGAAATTTGATTAGGAAGTTTTCTAGTCTTAATATCTTCTTTAGTTAGTTTTCTAACAGTAATTTTTAAATCTTTTATAATTATATCTTTAGGAGCTTCAGTTTTTTTATCACTAACTTTAAAATCATCTGATGTTTCTAATCTTCCTAAAAGAATATTTTTTATTATTTCTTTTTTATTTCTCCAAATTTTAACTTTAACTGTTGTTCCAACTTTTGTTTTTGCAACAATTGCAGGTAATTCTTTCATTTGATTAATTCTGGTTCCGTTAAATTCTAGAATAATGTCACCCGCTTTAATTCCGCCTTTATCCGATGGACTATTTTCTGCAACACTCGCAACTAATGCTCCTCTTGGTTCATCTAATTTTTCAACATCAGCTATTTCTTGAGTAACATCTTGAATTCTTACTCCTAACCATCCTCTTTTTGTTTCACCAAATTCTATTAATTGATCAATGACTATTTTTGCATCATTAGCTGGTATTGAAAATCCAATTCCAATTGATCCATTTCTACCAAGTATGGCTGTATTAATCCCAATTACATCTCCATTCATATCAAACAACGGTCCACCTGAATTTCCTGAGTTGATAGATGCATCGGTTTGTATGTAATCTTCATATCTTGATAATCCAATTGATCTATTTCTTGCTGAAATAATTCCCGAGGTTACTGTCCCTCCTAAACCAAATGGGTTTCCAATTGCTATAACCCAGTCTCCAATTCGTGCCTTATCTGAGTCTCCAAAACTTACAGGAGTAAATTTGTCATTAGTTTCAAGTTGAAGCACCGC
This sequence comes from Candidatus Pelagibacter sp., assembly GCA_028226535.1. The sequence goes on from JAOJEG010000001.1 coordinate 165,474, forward strand.
TATATCTGACAAAGGATCAGCGCCAATTACTTTTGCTTTATATTCTTCAGTGCCATTCACTCTTACAATAATATCTTCCGCATCTTGAATGACGTGATTATTTGTAACCACTATCCCTTTTTCATCAATTATGAAACCGGATCCTAGTGCAGAGGATTTTCTCTCTTGAGGAGTTCCAAATTCTTTAAACATATCTTCAAAGGGTGAGCCAGGAGGAAATTGAAATGGAAATGGATTAGTTGTAGTGGTCACTGTTTGTGTGGTTGAAATATTAACAACCGATGGCATCAATCTTTCTGCAAGATCTGCGAATGATGCTGGTACAGTTTTCGAATTTGATTGAACAGAAAAACTAAAAGCTAAAATAAATGTTAAAATTACAAATTTAATTTTTTTCATACTAACCTTTAATATAATAAATAATTATAAATCCTATTATTGCAAAAACTAGTCCGCCCGTTCTCAATTGACTGTCATTTACAAGTTCTAATTTCTTTAACATACTTTTCATTTTTGATGGAAATATGGCATACAAAATTCCTTCTATAAAAAGAAAGAGACCAAATGCTATGATCAGTTCCTTCATAAAAATAAGTTATTCTGATTTAGGTTTTATATTTCCAAAAAATTTAAAAAATTCACTATCAGGAGATAATATTAAAGATGTATCTCCACCAATTAGAGCTGTTTCATACGCTTGCATCGCTCTATAAAATGCAAAGAACTCAGGGTCTCTTCCGAAGGCTTCGGCAAAAATTTTATTTCTTTCACCATCTCCTTCTCCTTTCATAATTTCAGAGTCTTTGTTTGCATCCGCTAGAATTATTGAAACTTCCTTATCAGCAGTTGAGGTAATTGTTACTGCCATCTCAGCCCCTTTTGCTCTAAACTCTTTTGCTTCTCTTTCCCTTTCAGTCTGCATTCTTCTATAAATTGCATCACTGTTTGCTTGTGGAAGGTCTGCTCTTTTAATTCTTACATCTACAATTTCAATTCCAAATTTCTGTGCTTCTGTGTTCACCCCTTCTTGAATTAAAGCCATCTGTTTAGATCTATCTTTTGATAATAAAGTTTGTAATTCTTGTTGACCTAAAACATTTCTAATTCTTGAGTTGATAATCGTTGCTAGTCTTGATCTTGCAACTCTTTCATTTCCAACTGAAATATAAAATTTTAAAGGATCTATAATTTGAAATCTTGCAAAAGCATCAACAATTAATCTTTTTTGATCTGAGGCAATAACTTCAGCTGGTGGTGTGTCTAAATTTAAAATTCTGCTATCTAAAAAAACAACGTTTTGAATAAAAGGTAGTTTAAAATTTAAACCTGGTTCAATAATGATTTTTTTAGGATCACCAAATTGAAGAACAATTGCTTGGTTAACTTCTTTTACAATAAATACTGAAAAGAAAACTAAAGCTCCTATGACAGCAATTATTGGAAGTAATATTTTTTGTGCTTTCATTTAATTAGTTACTTTCTTTTTATTTAATTCTGGTAATGGAAGATAAGGTACAACACCTGATCCAACATTTTTCTCAATTATAACTTTTTCAATGTCAGCTAAAACTTTCTCCATAGTCTCTAAATACATTCTCTCTTGAGTAACTTCTTTTGCCTTATCATATTCATTAAAGATTGACACAAACCTACTTGCTTCACCTTCAGCTTTAGCAACAACCTGCTTTTTATAGGCTTCAGCTGCTTGTAGAATTTTTTGCGCCTCCCCTCTTGCTCTTGGAATAACATCATTAGCATATGCTTCAGCTTCGTTTTTTGATCTTTCCATATCAGCTCTTGCAGCTTGTACATCTCTAAATGCATCAATAACCTGATCAGGAGGATCTGCTTTTTGCGTTTGAACTTGTGTTACTTGAATACCACTATTGTATTCATCTAAAATAGATTGAATTATTTCTTGTGTTTCAATTTCAATTTTAGCTCTTCCTTCAGTTAAAATAGGTTGAATATCACTTTTAGCAATTACTTCTCTCATAGCAGTCTCTGCAGCAGCTTTTACAGTTCCCTCAGGATCTTGGATTTCGAATAAAAATTTACCTGCATCTTTAATTACCCAGAATACAGAAAAGTCAATGTTCACAATATTTTCGTCCCCAGTTAACATTAAACTTTCTTGAGGAACATCAGCAACACCTCCGCCTGAAGAAAATCCACTATCTCTTTCAGATCTAAATCCTATATCCATTCTATTAACCTTAGTAACTTTTGGTGTTTCAACAGTCTCTACCGGAAAAGGAATATGATAGTTAAGACCAGGTTGAGTTGTTTTTATAAACTTTCCGAATCTTAATACCACACCCTGCTCATCGGGTAATACTCTATATAGTCCACTTGCCAACCATACAAAAAGTAAAATGATTAATATTAAGCCAATGGGCTTTCCACCTGATTTACTTCCGCCAGGTAAAAACCTATTAATCTTATTTTGAATGTCTCTAATAATTGCATCTATGTCTGGTGGTGTTGGTCCTCTTCCTGAGCCATTTCCACCTCCACCCGGGGGTGCTCCCCATGGACTTCCACCTCTTCCTTTGAAATCATCTGACATATGACAAAGTATATAGTGTCTTTATGATAAAAAACAAGTAATGATCAAATTATGACTGACAAAAAACCAGAACTAAGTGACGCAATGAAAAAGAAGCTAGAGCCTAGGAAATTTACAAAAAATCCAATCTTAGGTACAAAATTTACCATAGCAATTTCAAGTGCAAAGGGAGGAGTTGGCAAATCAACATTTGCAACAAATCTTGCATTAGCTTTAAAACAAATTGGTTGCAAAGTTGGTTTATTAGATGCTGATATTTATGGTCCATCCATTCCTAAGATGTTTGATATTAATGAAAAACCAAAAAGTGATGGTCAAAAATTAGAACCTATCACAAAGTATGATATTCAATGTATGTCCATCGGTTTTTTAGCAGATCAACAAACTCCAATGATTTGGCGTGGTCCTATGGTTACCAGTGCAATTAAAACTTTTACTCAAAAAGTTAATTGGAAGGATTTGGATTTTATAATTGTTGATATGCCTCCAGGAACTGGGGATACTCAATTAACCTTTTCACAAGAAATTAAAATGGATGGAGCAATAATTGTCTCCACTCCTCAAGAAGTTGCTTTATTAGATGTTAAAAGAGGCATTAAGATGTTTGATAAACTAGGTGTTAAAATTTTAGGTTTGGTAGATAATATGAGCTATTTCACTGGAGACGATGGAAAGAAATATAAAATTTTTGGCGAAGGTGGTGTTAAAAAAACTGCAGAAGAGTTTGAAAAAGAATTTTTGGGAGAAATTCCCATTAATCCTGAGGTTGGAAAGAATGGAGATGAAGGTAAGCCTATTGTTGAGGCTAATCCTGAGCACGAAATTTCTAAAATTTATTTAGATTTTGCAAATAAAATTAAATCAACTTATCTTTAAGATCAAAAGCTATTATCAGTTCATTTCATTCTCTTTTAGATAAGCCTAAACTTTCTGGATTAACTTCCTCACCTTTAATGAGTTTTTGAATTGTAACTTTTTCTTTAGAGCAAACTTCAGTACCACCAACTCTATAATCTATAAATGCATCGTAAGTTTTTGGCACCCATTTTTTAACTGCAACTTACATGATGTTGGCATAAACTCTGATTTCATAATACTAAACCTTGTTTAATCAGTTATAAAAAAAAATATATTAAAAGTTTAAAAAGGTTTAAGATGCTTTTTAATTTATTAGAAATTGTTAAATGTTTAAATCATATACATCAAAAATAATAGAAAAAGTTTTTTTCTTAACTGTATTTACTTTTTACCTTTATAACGAAAATTCTATCTTTACACATTGGTCTTATGCTTTAGATCACGATATAACAATGATTTACAATTCATTGTTGTTATCTTCTAATCTTAATCAAGAATTTGTTGATCATCCGGCTTATTCCACAATGTTTGTATTAAGTTTTTTTTATCAAGTTGCTTATTTATTAAATATCTCTGAAATAAAAAATATCACAAACTTAATAGATAGCTCTAATAAAAATGATGTGTTGCAAAATTTATATAATATCTCGCTTATAATACATCTAATCTATGCCTTTTTATTTTTATTTTTACTAAATAAAATTATCAATAGCTTTATAAAAGATAATCTTTCATCTTTTATAATAATATGCATTGTATTGTTTTCTCCAGCATTTATTCATTTATTTAATCTTCTTAGATCTGAAATTCTTAGTATTTTATTTTGTTTTTTTTATTATGTTTGCTTAGAAAGATTCATTAATAAGAGATCTATAAATTTAGTATTCTCAGGAGTTTTTTTTACCTTAGCAATTTTAGCGAAAGTACAAATTATATTTTGTATTCTTGGGTTTCTTTTAATATTTCTTTTAAAAAACTTAGATAAAGGAAAATTAATTAATTTTTTTTCAATAAACTTTTATAAAAATATTTTTATTTCATTGAATATAAAAATACTCATAATAAATGTCTCCTTTGCCTTTTTTATTATTTATTTTTGCTATAATTATTTTTATAAAATAATTGATGGTATTTTTTTTATAGCTATATTTTTATCACACTTTTTTATATTAAGTTATTTTACTAAGAAAAAACAGTTTTTTACAACACCTATAATTTTATTTGGCTTAGGTTGTTTTTTAATTATATTTTTTCTTAAACATCTTCCTTTATTGGGTATTTCAAACTCATTTCATCCTGAAATAATAAAAATAATTGCTAATCCGATTAGTCAGTCAGCAAACATTTCAAGTGGCTATCAATTTCATCAAGTTGATAATGTAGATTTTATTGTAAAGTTAGCTGATTTCATTAAAA
>JAOJEG010000010.1 GCA_028226535.1 Candidatus Pelagibacter sp.
AAGGTCTTTTTTCTATTTTTAGGAATAAAAATAGGATCATAACCAAAACCATTTTTTCCTTTTGGTTTTGATGAAATATACCCCTCAACCTTACCTAGAACAGATGCTATTTTTTTATCTAAATGACAAATCGATAATGCACAAATAAATCTAGCTTTAACTTTTTTATATTTCCAGTTTTTATCTTTTTTCAATAATTCCTTGTAAACTTTATCTATAGCTTTTTTAAAATCACCTTTTTTTCCACCCCATCTAGCTGAATAAATTCCTGGGCTTTTATCTAAAAGGTCTATCTCAAGACCTGAGTCATCAGCTAAACAAATTAACCTGGTTTTTTTTGAGAAATGTTTAGATTTTATGATTGAGTTTTCTGTGAATGTCAGTCCATCTTCTCTAGGACTCTTAAGTTTAAATTCAGATGTTGAGTAAGTTTTAATGTATTTTGGCAATAAATCTTTGATTTCCTTATATTTTCCCTTGTTATTAGTGCCTATAAGCAATTTTGAGATTTTTTTCATTAATACCTAGCAATTCTGAGATTTCTTACCATATATGCTGTCATGGAAAAAGAGGAAAACCTTAATAAAGAAAATACTGAAACTTCAAATGAAAAAATTGAGGCTGATAAACAATCAGACGATAAACAAGAAGAGAACAAAGTTGCAGATGAGAAAATTGAACTATCTCCTGAAGAAAAGATAAAAGAATTAGAAGATAAATTAGCAAGAACTTTTGCTGAAATGGAAAACCAGAGAAGGAGGTTTGAAAAAGAAAAAGATGATGCGTTTGATTATGGTGGATTTGCTTTTGCAAAAGAAGCTTTGAATTTAATTGATAACCTCGCAAGATCAAAATTAATTTTAGAGAGTGATGAAACTCTTAAAGATACCGAAGCATTAAAAAAAACTTTGGAACATTTTGATATAATTAATAAAGATTTAATCTCTATTTTTACAAAAAATAATATTAAACCAATAGATTGTCTTAATAAAAAATTAGATCCAAATTTGCATCAAGCAATGATGGAAATTGAAGATGATCAAAAAGAGCCAGGAACTATCGTTCAAGAAGTTCAAAAAGGTTTTATGATAAAAGACAGATTGCTAAGACCATCATTAGTTGGTGTATCCAAAAAGACAGAAATTAAAGATGATAAAAGTGAGGAAAATAAGGAGAATTTAGACAAATAATTGCATTTGTTGAACTTGTAGAATTAATATTAACACATATATGAAGGGTAGAAATTAAATTATGAGCAAAATCATTGGAATAGATCTTGGTACAACAAACTCATGTGTATCAATTATGGAGGGAAGCCAACCAAAAGTATTAGAAAATGCTGAAGGTGCAAGAACAACTCCATCAGTTGTAGCTTTTACGGATGATGGTGAAAAACTTGTTGGTCAACCCGCTAAAAGACAAGCTGTAACAAATCCTGAAAATACAATTTTTGCTGTTAAAAGACTTGTTGGAAGAAATTTTGAAGACGAGACAGTAAAAAAAGATATAGCTGCTGCTCCTTTTAAAATAGTAAACTCTGAAAAAGGTGATGCTTGGATTGAAGCAAAAGGTGAAAAATATTCACCTTCTCAAATCTCTGCTTTTATTCTTCAAAAAATGAAAGAAACTGCTGAGAAATATTTGGGCCAAGAAGTTACTAAAGCAGTAATAACAGTTCCTGCATATTTTAATGATGCACAAAGACAAGCTACTAAAGATGCTGGTAAAATTGCTGGCTTAGAAGTTTTAAGAATCATTAATGAGCCCACAGCAGCTTCACTTGCATATGGTCTTGATAAAAAACAAAATAAAAAAATTGCAGTTTATGATTTAGGTGGAGGAACATTTGATGTTTCTATTCTTGAATTAGGTGATGGCGTATTTGAAGTTAAATCAACTAATGGAGATACTTTTTTAGGTGGTGAAGACTTCGATAATACAATCGTTGATTACTTAATAGCAGAATTTAAAAAAGATAATGGTATTGATTTAACATCTGATAAACTTGCACTTCAGAGATTAAAGGAAGCTGCTGAAAAAGCAAAAATTGAACTATCTTCAGCGGAACAAACTGATATCAATTTACCATTTATCACCGCTGATAAAACTGGTCCAAAACATATTAATTTAAAAATGACTAGAGCTAAACTTGAAGCTCTTGTTGAAGATTTAATTGCTAGAACATTACCACCTTGCAAGACTGCATTGGGTGATGCTGGTATATCAGCAAGTGACATTGATGAAATCGTTATGGTTGGTGGGATGACTAGAATGCCTAAAGTTCTAGCGGAAGTTAAAAACTTTTTTGGAAAAGACCCAAACAAAAGTGTTAATCCAGATGAAGTTGTTGCAATGGGTGCAGCAATTCAAGCAGGTGTGCTTCAAGGAGATGTAAAAGATGTACTTCTTTTAGATGTTACGCCTTTATCTCTAGGTATTGAAACTCTAGGGGGAGTATCAACTAAGCTTATTGAAAAAAATACAACAATACCAACAAAAAAAAGCCAAGTATTTTCTACAGCAGAAGATAATCAGCCCGCAGTTTCAATCAGAGTGCTTCAAGGTGAAAGAGAAATGGCGACTGATAATAAAATGTTAGGAAATTTTGAATTAGTCGGTATCGCTCCAGCGCCAAGAGGAGTTCCTCAAATTGAAGTTACTTTTGATATTGATGCAAACGGTATAGTTAGTGTTTCAGCAAAAGATAAAGGAACTGGAAAAGAACAAAAAATTCAAATCCAAGCTTCAGGAGGATTAAGCGAAGAAGAAATTGAAAAAATGGTTAAAGATGCTGAGGCTAATAAGGAAGAAGATAAAAAGAAAAGAGAGTCTGTAGATACAAGAAATCAGGCTGATACTTTAATTCATTCAACTGAAAAAAATCTTAAAGAGCATGGGTCAAAAATTACTGATGCTGAAAAGAAAGCAATAGAAGATTCATCATCAAGCTTAAAAGAAGCTCTTAAAGGGACTGACAATGAAGACATTAAGAAAAAAACAGAGGCGTTAGTTCAAGCATCAATGAAATTAGGTGAGGCTATATATAAAGCTCAAGAGAAAAAACCAGATTCACCTGATGAAAATAAAAATAATGATGAGGGAAAAAAAGACGATAACGTAGTTGATGCAGATTTTGAAGAAGTAAAAGAAGAAAATAAAGAAGAAGATAAAGAAAAAAGCGCTTAAAATATCAACAATCATTATCTCAGGGTAACTTATGGCTAAAAGAGATTTTTATGATATTTTAGGTGTAGGAAAAAGTGCATCTCCCGATGAATTAAAGTCAGCTTATAGAAAACTTGCTGTCAAATATCATCCTGATAAAAATCCTGGTGATAAAGTTGCAGAAGATAAATTCAAAGAAGCAAGTGAAGCATACGGAATTCTTTCAGATAAAGAAAAAAAACAAAATTACGATAATTTTGGTCATGCTGCTTTTGAAAATGGTGGTGGAAGACAAGGTGGTGGTTTTGGTGGATTTGGTGGAGCAGATTTTTCAGATATTTTTGAGGATTTTTTCGGAGATTTTGGTGGTGGTGGAAGATCAAGAAATAGAAGTTCCAATAACAGAGGTTCAGATCTAAGATATGATTTATCAATTTCTCTTGAAGAAGCTTACCAAGGAAAAAAACAAGATATAAAATTTTCAACTACGGAAAAATGCAACACCTGTAAAGGAAATGGATCTAAACCTGGTCACTCACCTGATAGATGTACTTATTGTGGAGGGAATGGAAAAATTAGGTCTAATCAAGGTTTCTTCACAGTACAACAAACGTGTCCTCAATGTAATGGAAATGGTGAAGAAATTACAAATCCGTGTAACAACTGTAATGGACAGGGAAAAAAACAAGCCTCGAAGAAAATATCAGTTACAATTCCTCAAGGAGTTGATGATGGAACAAGAATTAGATTAGCAGGTAAAGGTGAGGCTGGTAGCAGAGGTGGGGCTACTGGGGATCTTTATTTATTTATTAATGTTTATGCCCACGAGCTATTTAAAAGATCAGATGAAAATTTATTTTTTGAATTTCCAATTTCTCTTGCTGATGCTGCATTAGGAACTACTATTGAAATTCCAACTATTGACGGTGGAAAAGCAAAAATAAAAATTCCTGATGGAACACAAAATGGTAAACAATTTAGATTGAGGGGTAAAGGAATGCCATTTATGAGAAGAGGTGATTTTGGTGACTTGTATGTTCAAGTAAAAACAGAAGTGCCAGTATATTTGAATAAAAAACAAAAAGAATTACTTGAGCAATTTAGAGAAATTGAAAACGACAAGTCAAATCCAAGCATAAAAAAGTTTTTTCAAAAAGCAAAAGATTTCTGGAAAAACTAAAAGACTAATCTCCCAAAAAGAGTTAATATTTATAAATGAAAAATATTAATTTAGCAATTTCAGGATGTATGGGCAGAATGGGTCAACAACTCATCCATTCTTCAAAGAAAAATAAAAATTTTAAATTAGTTGCACTTACAGAAAATAGATTGGTTAATAAAAAACTTAATGGAATTAAACCTGAATTAAATTCTGATAAAGCCTTTAAAAAGACTGATGTGATTATAGATTTTACAGTACCAAATTGCACGCTTGAAATACTAAAAATAGCATCAAAACTAAGGAAAAAAGTAGTAATTGGTACTACAGGATTTACTAGGAGCCAAGAAAATCAAATTAAAAAATATTCAAAAAAGATACCTATTTTAAAGGCTGGCAATATGAGCTTAGGTGTAAATTTATTAATGTATTTAACTGAAATTGCATCAAAATCACTAAATGATGAATTTTTAAGCAAAATATTTGAAGTACATCACAAACATAAAAAAGACTATCCATCTGGTACTGCATTAATGCTTGGTAAAGGAATTGCTGATGGAAAAAATAAAAATTTATACGATTTGATCGGTAAAAAATTTTTAAATAAAAAATCTTTTCCTTATGGAAAAAAAATTAATTTTAATTCAATTAGAAAAGATGAAATTATTGGTGAACACGAAGTGAAATTTTCAAGTGGAAAAGAAATAATTACATTAAACCACGAAGCTTTTGATAGAGCGCTTTACTCAGATGGAGCTTTGACTGCCTCTAAATGGCTAATGAAAAAAAGACCAGGATTATATTCTATGAGAGACTTGCTTAACTTTTCGTAATGAATGAAGAGCAAAAAGCAAAAATTATAATTAAAACTTTAAATAAGATTTATCCTAAAGCACCAGTTCCTTTAAAAAGTAAAAATACTTTTACACTATTAATTTCTGTACTGCTTTCTGCACAATGTACAGATGTAAATGTTAATAATGTAACAAAAAATATATACCCAAAATATTTCAAACCAGAACACTTTGTAAAATTAGGAAGAAAGAAAATTGAAAAATTAATAAAAAAAATTGGTATTTTTAGAGTTAAAGCAAAAAGTATTTATTTAATGTCAAGGCAGATTTTAGAAAAACACAACGGAAAAGTACCCAAAACATTTGAAGAACTGGAAAAACTACCTGGTGTAGGCCATAAAACAGCTAGTGTAGTAATGTCTCAAGGCTTTGGATTTCCAGCTTTTGCAATTGACACTCATATTCACAGGCTTGCTCAAAGGTGGGGTTTAACAAATGGAAAAAATGTAGTTCAAACAGAAAAAGATTTAAAACGCATATTTCCAAAAAAAAATTGGTCAAAACTTCATTTACAAATAATTTTTTATGGTAGAGAATATTGTAAAGCAAGAGATTGTTATGGCTTAACATGTAAAATATGTACTACTTGCTACCCAAATAGAAAAAAACCTGTTATTACCCAAAAAGCATAATATGAAAATTTTAGGAATAGGAAATGCAATAGTAGATGTCATTTGTAAAGTAAATGACAGTTTTATTGAAGATAATAATCTTACAAAAAGTACAATGAAACTTTTTTTTGATGAAAACGAATTCAAGCAATTATTAACTAATCTAAAAATTGAAAAAACTGTTTCAGGAGGGTCTGTTGCAAATTCCATAGTTGGATTATCTCAACTTGGTGACCAAGTAGGTTTTATTGGAAAAGTTTCTGATGACAATTTTGGTGACAAATATGAAGAGGGTTTAAAAAAAGAAAATGTAGAATATTTTTACTCAAAAAAAAAAGAAGAATTGCCAACAGGCACTTGTTTAATATTGGTCACTCCAGACTCTGAAAGAACAATGTGTACATTTCTAGGAATAGCTGGAAAAATTAATGAAAATGATGTTGGTTCTGATGCAATTAAAAAAAGTGAAATTATATTTTTAGAAGGTTACTTGTGGGATGAGGGAGAGCCCAAAAAAGCATTTGATAAAGCTATAAATAATGCAAATAAAGTAGCTATGTCACTTTCTGATCTATTTTGTGTAGAAAGACATAAACCTCAATTTTTAAATTTAGTAAAAGAAAAACTAGATATAACTTTTGCTAATGAACAAGAAATTACCTCATTGATTGAAGCAAAAAATTTTGATGAAGTTATAAACTTTTCAAAACAACTTAATAAATTAATGATTGTGACTAGAGGAGAAAAAGGCGCAGTTGCAATTAATGGTAATGAAGTTTTTGAAAGTGATATACAAAAAAATCTAAAAATTATTGATCTTACAGGTGCAGGTGATCTCTTTGCTGCTGGTTTTTTGCATGGATACATTAACAAATTATCTACAAAAGAATGTCTCGAAAAAGGTACCAAAATGTCTTCAAGAGTAATACAACAGATTGGTGCAAGACTGTAAGCTTAGTTTTTTTTTCTTTTAAAACTTCCCTTACCCTTTTTAGGCTTAACTATTTTTGGCTTGTACTTTTTGGTAAACAAGTCTTTTGCTATTGAATTTTTTTTATTTGATTTGATAACCATTTTTTTTACTAATAATAAATCCATTATCATTAAAAGCATTTAAAAATTTTTTTCTTAACCGGTAAATGTGTGTCTCAACAGTATGAGTTTCAATATCTAACTGATAGCTCCACACATTTTTTTGCAATTCATTAATACTAACCGGTTTGCTTGATTTAGATAAATAGGTAATTATATTAATTTCTTTTTCAGTTAGTTTAAGCTTAGTATTTCCTTTAAGAATCTCTCTTGAATTCAAATCTATAGTGTAATCATTTACTCTAATTTCAGACTGGCTATTGAATTGTAATTTCAAAAATTCGATATTTATTTTTTCTACTAAATTAAAAATGTTAATTGGAATATCATCTAAAACGAGTTGATTGCCAATATTTGAATATCTTTTATCTGCTATAATTAAATAATTATTAAGATTTTTTACTTGATCATTTAAAGAACTTTGACTCTCCACAAAAGTAATCTTAAAATTTAAATCTAGACTAAGTTCTTCAAGAATATGATATATTGAGGTAAATTTATATACGATTAAATTTTGTATATTCATAAAAAAGACAATATGGCAATTATTGTAAAAAATAAACACACTCTTCTAATAGATGAATTTAAATTTAGATGCTGTATTGGAAAAAATGGTTCAACAAGGAGAAAAAATGAAGGAGATAAGAAAACACCAAAAGGAACCTTTGAAGTTGAACATCTTTATTTTAGAAAAGATCGTAAAGAAAAACCTTCGACTCAATTAAAATGTATCGAAATCAAAAAGGACATGGGCTGGTGTAATGACTCACGTTTTCCAAAAAAATATAATCAACTTTTTAAATTAGAAGAAAAAATTAGACACGAAAAATTAAAAAGAAGAGATTACAAATATGATTTTCTAATTCCAATTAAGTACAACTTCAAAAAACCTATTGTTGGTCGTGGAAGTTGTATTTTTATTCATTTGACAAAAAATTATAAACCTACAGCTGGATGTATAGCTTTAAAAGAAAAAGATTTTTTGATTTTAACGAAATTAATTAAAAAAAATTCAAAAATTAAAATTATCTAAGATCTTTGACCAAAAATACTAGAACCAATTCTTAAATACGTAGATGAATTTTCAACTGCTTTCAAATAATCAGATGACATACCCATGCTAATCTCTTTTAAATTAAATTTTTTATTTAAAAGTTTAATTTCTTTAAAATATTTATCGGGCTCTTTATTTGCTGGAGGAATACACATTAACCCAATAATATTTAGATTTAACTGTTTTGAATAAATTATTAAATCATTAATTTGATCAATTTTAACTCCTGATTTTTGTTCTTCATTACCAACATTTACTTGTATAAATAACTTGAGGTTTTTATTTTGCTTAACCTGCTCATCTGCTATTTTTTTTGCTAATTTAATACTGTCTACTGAGTGTATATAATCAAATATTTTTATAGCATATTTGACTTTATTTGTTTGTAATTTACCTATCAAATGTAGTTTAATTTTTTGGTTTTCTAACTTTATTTTTGACCACTTATTTGTAGCCTCTTGAACTTTGTTTTCTCCATAATCTGCGTGACCATATTCTATTAATGGAAGGATTTTTTCTAATTCAAAAGTCTTAGAAACTGCGATAACTTTTGGTGTCACGCTAATTTTTTGTTCTTCTATTTTTTGATTAATTGCACTAATAATATCTCTATAATTTTTAACAGAATCATGCATGTAAATTTACCAAGTAAATATTACTTTATTAATAAATTTGATACAAATAATATAGCCAAACTTGATAAAAATACGGCCATAATACTTAGAAATTATACTTCGGAGATTAATTTAAAAACAATTATCAATCTAAAAAATTTTTGTAAAAAGAATGGTCATAAATTTTTTTTATCAAATAATGTAAAATTAGCTTTAAATCTAAAATTAGATGGAGCCTATATACCCTCTTTTGATAAAAATATAGATCATCTTTCTTTTTCTTTTACAAAAAATTTTTTAATACTTGGCTCTGCTCACAATAATAAAGAAATAAAAATTAAAGAAAAACAACTAGTTAAGATTATATTCTTATCTTCGATATTTAAAAAAAATAAAAACTATTTAGGAATTAATAAATTTAAATTACTAACGAAATTAACCAATATAAAAGTTGTAGCACTTGGTGGTATTTCTGGCAAAAATATAAAGAAAATTAAATTGCTAAATTGTTTTGGTTTTGCAGGTATTTCCTTTTTTGAATAAAAAAAGGCCCCTAAAAAGGGGCCCTTTCTTTATAACTTGTTTCTAAATTAAATTAGAATGCAAATGCAACTGATAGCTCGTAACCTTCTTGATCTTCAGTTCCACCACCAAGATTATCAACTGAGTTCATAGCAGCTCCTATTGTAACTCCACCAGACGTGTAAGATACAGAGAAACCTGTTGATTCTTGATCGTTTGTAGTAGCACCATTATCAAACTCATGTTGACCATAAGATACTGAGAAGTCATCAGATATAGCGTAAGATACACCCCATCCTGTACTTTCATCATCTTGAGTAGTTGTTTGACCATCTACTTCTGATGTTTGGTAACCAACTGTGAAAGGACCAGATGCGTAAGTCACAAATAAAGTTGACTCATCATTTTCAACAGTTGCTGCTTCTTGTACTGTACCTACTGCGTAACCTATAGTTAAACCTTCAACCATTTCTGGTGAGATTTTAATACCAAAGTCATTGTAAGCACTTACGTTTGCTCCAGCTGATTGAGACTCAGCATTTACACCTTGTCTGTATGTAGCGTGAACTGATACACCATTGAAGTCTGGTGAATCCCATCTCCATAATGAATCTCCAGAAACACCATTAATTAATGATACTTCTGAGTTAGCTGTAGTTGTAGTAGTTACGTCTGAGTCTACTAAAGCCCATGGCTCTTCGTAAGCATTAGGAGTCATATCATCCCAACCAGACATTACTGAATCTCCGCCGTGTCCGTGGAAAGTTAATGTTCCCATACCATCTGATGAAATAGAAATACTTCTATTATCGAACGGTGCAGTTGATGTGTAACCAGCATCTAACTCAAGTTTTGTAGTTACTGTTAATCCACTATCAGTTTCACCTGAAATAGTCATATTAACGTTGTCATTCATGAAATAACCAGAAGGTTGATCCTCGTTATCTTGGTAAATACCTACTGAAGCTCCTCCACTTAATGATACGTCAGCTGCATGAGCAGACATAGCCATTAGTGAACCAGCAAGAGCAGATAAACCGATTTTGTTTAGTTTATTCATATTAATTACTCCTTAGTTTGTTAATTATTAATAATAAACATTGTCTAATTATCATTTGCAGAGACAATATCTTTTAATTTTATCTAATTTTATCTAATTTGTTTCATAGTGTTGCATTTTTACAACAAAAAATGCATGTATTTATTGAATTTTTTCACATAAAATTATTAATGTATACAATTTATCTTATTAAACTAAATAAATGAAAATGATCTTTAAATATAAAATAACCATCATTTTATTGGTTTTTTCAATTTTTGTTTTAAACTCTTGTGCCTCTTTGCCGGGTGGAGATGCTAGAAATAATCCTCCAAATCCAAAAAAAAGAGTTGCAAAAAATTTAGCTGAAGGAAAAGGATTTAGATTAGATACCGCAATAGATAAAGGCTTCAAAGGTGGTGGTTCCTATGAATTTGCAAGTTCTAATGAGCTGTGGAGAGCATCTTTAGACGTATTAGATTTCATGCCCTTAGTTTCTGCTAATTATAGTGGGGGAATTATAATTACAGACTGGTATTCAGATAACAATAATGACTCTATTAAAATCACGTTAAGATTTTTAACTAACGAGATTAGATCTGATGCATTAAAAATAAAGATATTTTATAAAAAATGTTTAAGTGACCAAAATTGTAAGGTCTCTGAAAGAAGTGGGGAGTTAGAAAAAGAACTTAAAAAACAAATTTTAAAAAGAGCCGCAACATATGAAAAACAAATTAAAGATAAAAATTTTAAAAAATATGACCCTGGTTCTAAAACAGAAGCCAAAGATAAAAATTAAATAAAATAAAATTCTTGTGCAGAGGTACAACTTTAAATCAACAGAAACTAAGTGGCAAAATTTTTGGGATCAGAACAAATCCTTTAAAGCTGAAGTAAATAAAAATAAAAAAAAATTTTATTGTCTTGAGATGTTTCCATATCCATCTGGTAAAATTCATATGGGCCATGTAAGAAATTATACTATTGGAGATGTATTAGCGAGATACAAATCATTAAATGGTTTTAATGTATTGCATCCAATGGGTTGGGATTCATTTGGTATGCCTGCTGAAAATGCGGCAAGACAAAATAGTCTCGATCCAAAATCTTGGACTGAGTCAAATATAAATGCCATGAAAAATCAATTGAAAAGATTGGGATTATCTATCGATTGGGACAGAGAAATATCAACCTGCACTCCTGAATATTATAAACATCAACAAGAATTTTTTTTAGACCTATATGATAAAGGCTTAGTTTATAGAAAAGAACAATATGTAAATTGGGACCCAGTAGATCAAACTGTACTAGCAAATGAACAGGTAATAGATGGAAAAGGTTGGAGATCTGGGGCTATTGTTGAAAGAAAAAAGTTAAATCAGTGGTTTTTCAAAATTACAAAGTTTTCTAATGAACTACTAAACGGTTTAGATGATCTTAAAGAATGGCCAAGCAAAGTAAAAACGATGCAAAAAAACTGGATCGGAAAATCTTTTGGGTGCGAAATAAATTTTAAGATTAAATCTTCAACAAAAATTGATGAAATAAAATGTTATACTACAAGACCCGATACATTGTTTGGTATGTCTTTTATTGCACTTTCTGTTGATCACCCAATATCTAAACTCTATGAAAATGATAATGATTTCATCGAATTTAAAAATAAATGTTCGATAATTGGAACTACGGAAGAATCCATGGCAAGTGCGGAAAAAATTGGTTTTAAAACAAATCTAATAGCAATAAACCCTTTAGATAATAAATTAAATGTTCCAGTTTATTTTGCAAATTTTGTTTTAATGGATTACGGATTGGGTGCTGTATTCGGATGTCCAGCTCATGACCAAAGAGATTTAGATTTTGCTAAAAAATATAATTTAAAAGTTACAACTGTGGTTTCTCCAGATAAAGATGACACAGGGTATCAGGTTAAAGATCAAGCATATACAGGGACAGGATATATTATTAATTCTTCTTTTCTTAATAATTTAAAATCTCCTAGTGACTCAATTTCAAAAACAATTGAATTCTTAGAAAAAAAAAAATTAGGAAAAAGAAAAATTAATTTTAGATTAAAAGACTGGGGCATTTCTAGACAAAGATATTGGGGTTGTCCAATTCCAATAATTTATGACGATCAAGGAGAACCAAAAAAAATTCCAAAAGAAATGCTTCCTGTTAAATTACCCACTATAAACAAATTAGATCCAACAGGAAACCCTTTGGATAAAGAAAATAATTGGAAAAAAATTACAATTGATGGAAAAAAATATACTAGAGAAACAGATACGCTAGATACTTTTGTGGACTCTTCTTGGTATTTTCTAAGATTTTGTTCACCAAAGAAAGAAGGTCGTGGTTTTGATTTAGATGATGCTAAATATTGGATGCCTGTTGACCAATACATAGGGGGGGTGGAACACGCAATTCTCCACTTGCTATATTCGAGGTTTTTTATGCAAGCTATTTGTTACAATAATAAGAACTTAAACCTGAAAGAGCCATTTCAAGGACTTTTCACCCAAGGAATGGTTTGCCACGAAACATATAAAGATGACAACAATAATTGGATAAGCCCACAAGAACTTATTGATATTGACGGAAAAAAATATCTTAAAAATGATAAATCCAAAAAAGTTATAATTGGTCCATCAGAGTCAATGTCAAAATCAAAAAAAAATACAATTGATCCACAAATAATTATTGATAATTTTGGTGCTGATGCTGTTAGATTGTTCATTTTATCAGACAGTCCACCAGAAAAAGATGTTCAGTGGTCAGAAGATGGAATTGAGGCATCATACAAATTTATTCAAAAATTATGGGCACTTCACAACAAAATTATTGAAAAAATCAATAATAATGAAAATAAAGATGAAGATGATGAATTGATAAGATTCACCAATAAATTTATTAAAAAGATAACAGATAACTTAGAAAATTTTAGCTATAATATTATCATTGCTAACATGCATGAAATGTATTCATTTCTGAACAAGGAAATAATTAAAGTAATATCAAAAAAGACATTGCTTAAAAATTATAGAAAAATATTAATTTGTATTCAGCCTATAATACCACACTTAGCAAATGAAGCTTTGGAAATGACAGAAAATAAAGATGAAATCATTTGGCCAAAATATGAAAAAGATTTAATAAATGAGAATAAAGCTAAAATTGTTATCCAAATTAATGGTAAAAAAAGGGGGTTAATTGAGACCAATAAAGATATTGCAGAAGAAGATTTGATGAAAAATATAAATCTGAATGAAAATATATCAAAGTACCTAAAAAATAATAATGTAAAAAAAAAGATTTTTATACCAGGAAAACTAATAAATATAATAATCTAAACCATGTTTAAAAAAATTTTACTAATTCTTTTTTTTTCATTATTAATTAATGGTTGTGGGTATTCTCCAATTTTATTAAATAAAAGTGTTCTAGATATAAATATTGTTTCAATTAAATATGAGGGAAATAGAGAAATAAATAATCATATTAAGAACAATTTAAGTCAATACTATCAGACAAACTCTAATAATACATTTCAAATAGAGAATAAAAATTCACTTTCAAAAAAAACAATTGCAAAAAATAAGAAAGGTAATGTTTTATCCTATGAGATTGAAATTATCTCGAAATTCATTGTTCAAAATCAAAAAGGAAGTAAAATAATTTCTTTAAACAAAAAACTTAGAATTAATAAGAGTGATGATATCTTTGAAAATAGAAATTATGAAAAACAAATTATAAAAAATCTATCTAAAAGTATATCTGATGATTTTATAATAAAACTTTCTTCCCTTTAAATGATCGTAAAACCACAAGACTTAAATAAAATAAATATTAATCATACAAAAAATATTTTATTTTATGGTATCAATGAAGGTGCCAAAGAAGAACAGATTAATAAACTTTTGGAAAAAGTAACTAAAGATAATATTACAAATATTGATGAGAAAGAAATATTGGATAATGTAAATGTGTTTTTTAATAGCATAATGTCAAAATCTTTATTTGAAAGTGAAAAAATTATCTTAATTAATAGAGCAACTGATAAAATATTTAAAGTGATTGAGGAGATTATTGAAAGAAAAGTAGATGATACTGTGATTTTTATTAAAGCTGGAGCACTAGATAAAAAATCTAAAGTTAGATCTTTATTTGAAAAAAATAAAGAGTTGATATGCACACCATTTTACCCTGATACAATAGGCAATTTATTAAGATATGCTGAAAACTTTTTAAGACAAAGAAAAATTATTATATCTAGTGCAAATTTAAATTTAATTGTGAATAAATGTAATGGTGATAGAGGTGTTTTAAAAAATGAATTAATCAAAATTGAATCATATGTTTTGAATGGAAAAAAATTAAATACCGAAAATATATCAAAATTGACTAATTTAATTGAAAATCACAGTATTTCTGAACTAATTGATAATTGTTTAGCAAAAAATATGAAAAAAACTGTCACAATTCTAAATGATAATAACTTTAATAATGAAGACTGTGTCTTAATTATAAGAACTTTTTTAAACAAATCTAAAAGGATACTTAAACTAATCTCCGATTATGAAACTAACAATAATTTAGATTTAACAATATCATCTGCAAAACCTCCAATTTTTTGGAAAGATAAAGATATAATAAAACAACAAATTTATAAATGGAAATTAAAAAATATTCAGAAACTTATATATAAGCTGGGTGATATTGAGCTTCAAATTAAAAGAAATATAAATAACTCGATTAATTTAGTTACAGATTTTATTTTGGAACAATCTACTTCAAAGACTAGTAATTAGATTTAATTATATCAATTATCTTATTTAATTGATCTAAATGTTTGTACTCAAAAGATATTTTTCCTTTATTTCTTTTGCTATTTTGTATTTCCACATTTAATCCTATTTTATTTGATACTGAAAGTTCAAGAGCTATTATATTAGTATCTTTTGTTATCTTTGACTTTTGTTTTTTTTTTTTAAATAATTTAACAAAATTTTCTGCTTGTCTTACTGAAAGTTTATTTTCTATAATTTTGTTTGCTACAAAGCTTGCATTATTTAGACCTACTAAAATCTTTGCATGTCCTGTCGATAATTTTTGAGACTCTATTAATTTTATAACTTCCGCAGGTAAGGTAAGAATTCTCAACGAGTTCGTTATATAACTTCTACTTTTACCTATAAATTTTGATACTTTTTCTTGATCATATGAAAATTCATCAATCAATCTTTTATACCCTTGCGCTTCTTCTAGTGGATTTAGATCATGTCTTTGTACATTTTCCACTATTGCAAATTCTAAAGATTTTAAATCATCAGCCTCTGTGATTACTACAGGAACATTATGAATACCTGCTCTTTGTGCTGCCAGCCACCTTCTCTCACCTGCAATAATTTCAAATTTTAAATTTTCATTATTTGATTTTCTTACTATGATCGGTTGTATCATTCCTCTTTCTTTTATAGAGTTTGTTAAGTCCTCTAAGTTTGTCTCATCAAAATTTTTTCTGGGTTGATATTTGTTTGGTATCAAGTCTGTTATTGGTAATTGATTTTTTCTAACCTCTACTTTTGTTTCACCAATAAGGGAAGACAAACCTCTTCCAAGACCTTTTTTAATTTTATCCATTAAGCTGCACTTCCAATCGTTAACTCTTGGTTTATAAATTCATCAGTAAAACTAAAATAAGATCTACTCCCAGGGCATGATTTGTCATAAATTAAAACTGGCATTCCATGTGAAGGTGCCTCTGATAATCTAACATTTCTTGGAATTACTGTTTCGTAAACTTTTTCACTAAAATAATCTCGAGCTTCCTTCTCAACTTGTGAAGAAAGTTTATTTCTTTTGTCATACATGGTCAAAAGGATCCCTCTGATTTTTAATTCGGGATTTAAACTTACTTTTATCCTCTCAATAGTTTTCATTAGTTGAGTTAGCCCTTCAAGAGCAAAGAATTCTGTTTGTAAAGGTACCAGAAGTGAGTTTGAACATACAAGCGCCATAACTGTTAGAAGACTTAAGGAAGGTGGACAATCAATTAGTACATAGTCGTATAATCCTCTAGAATCGTTTAAATAAGGGCTTAATTTAGTCTTTAATATGAAAGCTCTATTACTATCGTCAGCTGTTTCTACCTCAAGTCCTGATAGATCTACATTAGAGGTTATAATATCTAAATTTTCAAACTGTGTCTTCTTGATTATATCGTTAATCTCCCTAGTTCCATTTAGTACACCATAGATTGTATCACTTGAGTTATCTACATTAGATAATCCAAGACCTGTTGTAGCATTTCCTTGGGGATCTAAATCAATAACTAAAATTTTTTTATTAAGTTGAGTTAATCCAGCTGCTAAATTTATAACTGTTGTTGTTTTTCCAACCCCACCCTTTTGATTTATTACTGAAATAATTTGCATTTAATTTTTCTTATATCTTTTTTTATTTTTCTTAGTAATTTTTTTTATATTTAATAAAAATGAATCCTCACTTGTAAGACTTTTTTTTTCTATGTACTCTAAGTCCCAATCGTTTTTAGATTTTTCAAATATTTTTTTTCCACTCTTTCCCATAAAAAAAATTAAATTTTTATATTTTGAAAAATTTTCATAAACTAAATCTAAAATTACTGGCATTGGCTTAAAAGCTCTTGACATTATAGTACCTGTTTCTAAATTTTTTATTTCAAAAATATTTTTTTGAAATATTTTTGTATTTAATTTTAGTTTCTCTGAAACTTCCTCTAAAAAACGGCTTTTATGGTAGCTTTTTTCATAAAGGTGCACATTCATACTTTTTTTCATATTTTTAAGTATAATTGCTACAACAATTCCCGGTAAACCCCCTCCTGATCCTAAATCTGTGGTTGTATTACAATTAAAGTCAACAAAATCAACTATTTGTGCAGAATCTACAATATGACGCTCAATTATAGACTTTTTTGATGATGTTTTTTGGCTGATTATGTTAATTTTTTTATTTTTTTCAATAATCATGGATATATAGTTTTCAAAGTCCAAAAATGTTTCACGTGAAACATTTAAGTCATTAAGTTTAGAGTATGAATTTAAAATTTCTTGATCCATTAAGCTATATGCTTAATAGACTTTCTTTTAACGTGTGACAACAAAATATATACAGCAGCTGGAGTAATTCCATCAATTCTCAGGGCTTGACCCATTGTTTTCGGCTTTATTTCTTTAAATTTAGCCTTTACCTCATTTGATAACCCTGAAAGGCTATCATAATTAATTTTATCTGGTATTATAAGGTTTTCATCTCTTTTAAAGGCTAAAATATCAGCTTTTTGCTTTTTTAAATAACCCATATAATGGGCATTAATTTCAACTTGTTCGTCTATTTCGTTATTAAAAAAAGGTATATCAGACCAAATTTCTCTTATTTTACTCATATCAACCCCTTTTTGGGTTAATACTTCAATAGAATTTCTTAAAATTCCATCTTTTGCTATTTTTACCCCGAATTTCTCAGCTTTATTTGGTGATATAGTGGATTGATTCATTTTTATATTTATTTGACTAATTTTATCAAATTTATCTAAATATAAAGTTTTTCTAAAATCACCAATTAACCCTATCTTTATTCCTTTAGCAGTTAACCTTTGATCAGCATTATCAGATCTAAGACTTAATCGATATTCAGCTCTTGATGTAAACATTCGATAAGGTTCAGCAACACCTTTGGTTACCAAATCATCAATCATTACTCCTATGTAGGCATCAGATCTATCCAGAATAAAAGGTTCTAATTTTTTAAAAGATAGAGCCGCATTTATTCCAGCTATAATACCTTGAGCTGCCGCTTCTTCATATCCTGTCGTTCCATTAATCTGTCCAGCAAGATAAAGATTGCTAATCTTCTTGGTCTCAAGTGTTAAAAAAAGTTCTCTTGGATCTATATAGTCATATTCTATAGCATATCCAGGTCGGATAATAGACACATTTTCTAAACCATTGATATTATTACATATTTCTTGTTGTACTTCTGCTGGAAGGGATGTTGAGATTCCATTTGGGTAAATTGTATGATCATTAAGCCCTTCCGGCTCTAAAAATATCTGGTGCCGACCCTTATCAGCAAATTTTACTATCTTGTCTTCTATAGATGGACAATATCTTGGTCCAACACCTTGTATGCTTCCAGAGTACATGGCACTCTTAGATAAATTTTTTTCAATTATTTTATGAACCTTGTCGTTGGTATACGTCATACGACATGAAACTTGTTTGTTAATATTTTTTTCAGTTAGGAAAGAAAAAAAATAAGGATCATCATCTGCAAACTGTTCTTCTAAACTTTCATAATTAATTGTTCTTGAATCAAGTCGGGGAGGGGTTCCTGTTTTTAATCTTCCTATTTTAAAATTATATTTTTCTAATTGTTCACTTAATCCTGTTGAAGGTTTTTCATCATATCTTCCAGCTGGTGTTTTTTCATCACCAATATGTATTAAACCATTCAAAAAAGTGCCTGTTGTTAGTATTAACTTAGAACATAGAACCTTTTTACCTTCTTTAGTTATAAAGCCAGTTATTTCATTTTTATCAAAAATAAACTTTATTACTGGATCTGAAAAAATCTTTAAATTACAATAGTTTACAAGTTTTTCTTGCATATATTTACGGTATAATGATCTATCTGATTGTGTTCTTGGTCCTCTTACGGCTGGACCTCTACTTCTGTTTAGTAATCTAAATTGAATACCTGATTTATCTGCAACCTCACCCATAACTCCATCAAGAGCATCTATCTCACGTACTAAATGGCCTTTGCCCAAACCACCAATTGCTGGGTTACAAGACATCTCCCCAATTGTTTCTATCTTGTGAGTAAATAAAGCAGTGTTAACACCTAGTCGTGCAGAGGCTGCTGCTGCTTCACAGCCTGCGTGACCTCCTCCTATTACTACGATATCAAATGATAAATCATTTTTCATAAGCTAAATTTATAACCGATTATTATATTTACAAGATGAGTATAGCTTTGCTAAAATAACCTTAGGTTATCAACGTTTTTTAGTTAAAAAAGGCAAAAAACAAGGAAAATATGGTATTATTTACCTATACAGAAATCGTTGAAAATACTACCTAATATCTCCTCAACATCTACTTTTCCAACAATCATGCCAAGATGTCTAGTGGCTAACCTTAAATCTTCTGCAGCTTTATCAAAATCTTTATCTTCATTTTTTTTATTAAAATTTTTTAGATGATCTAAACATTGTTCAAGATGTTGTCTGTGTCGTTCTCTTGTAATTAAAATATCATCACTTGTTATAAATTTATTTTTTAAATTATTTTTTATTTTTAAAATTAATTCATCAATGTTTAAATTTTCTTTAATTGAAATTAATACATGATCTAATTTATTAATTTCTGGATCAATATCTCCTTTTAAAAGATCTGATTTATTTATTACTAAAATTGCATTTTGATCTAACAAACCCTTCAAAACATCAGTAAAATCAAGGTTTTTGGCATCAACAACTACTAACTTTAAATCAGCTTCCTCTGCTCTATTTAAAGATAATTTTATACCCTTTTTCTCAATTTCATTTTTAGATTCCCTAATCCCAGCGGTATCAGAAACAATTACTGGATACCCATCTACGTTAAGATGTGTTTCGATTACATCTCTTGTTGTTCCTGCAATTTCTGAGACTATTGCAACATCTCTGTTTGATAGATGATTTAAGAGACTTGATTTACCTGCATTTGTTGGTCCAAGAATTGCAATTTTAAAACCTTCTCTGATTCTTTCACCAACCTTTTGATCATTTAAAATTTTTTCAATATCTATTAAAATATCTTCTGAGCTTTTTTTAATTTCTTTTAAAATATCATTGGGTAAATCTTCATCTGGAAAATCTATTTTAGCTTCAACGTGTGATAAAATTTTTAAAAGTTTTTCTCTTAATAGATTAAATTGATCAGCAGATTTTCCATTCATTATTTTAATTGCTTGCTGTCTTTGAATTTCAGTTTCAGAAGAAATTAAATCTGCAATACTTTCTGCTTTCAGTAAATTTATTTTCCCATTTTGAAATGCAAGTTTTGTAAACTCGCCTGGTTCTGCTAATCGGCAATTTTCAATAACAGAAATTGAAGCATGAATAGCATCGATAACGGCTTTGCTCCCATGTACTTGTATTTCAGCCATATCTTCGCCTGTGTAGCTCTCAGGCCCTGGAAACCATAGTATTATGCCTTCATCAATTAGCTCAGAAGTGTTGATTTTATTGATTTTTCTAAGTGTTGCGACCCTTGGTTTGGGAACTGTTTTATTGGTTAATAGTTCAACAACTTTTGATGTTTTATTTCCAGAAATTCTAATAATAGCAACTCCAGATATGCCAGGGCCAGTTGATAGAGCAAAAATTGTCATAAAATATCTAAAATAAATTAGATAAAATTATAACACACTACGTTTTGTTGAAAACGTTTTCTAATGAATTATAAAAATTTTTTGAAAAATTAACTTGATCAAATAACGGACTATTAACTGCATTTGCAAATATAAAATCCCTAGTTTCGATTAATTTTTCTTTATTTGTGGCTAATTCAATTGCTTTAGAAATGTAGTCTTTGTTATCTTCAGCAATTAAATGGTTTAAATTTAAATTTTTATTAATCGACTCACCACACCTTGAATTAAAATTATAACCTTTCATTGTTAAAACAGGAACACCCATCCATATTGCTTCGAAAGATGTCGTTACTCCATTATACGGAAATGTATCAAGTGCAATATCAATATCTTTGTAGAGATTAAGATGTTCTAAATTTGAACTTTTTTTTTCATAAAATATAACTGAATCTAGGACACCATCTTTTTTAAAAAATTCCTTTAATCTTGTATGATCCTTTTTCAAAGATGATTTTAAAATTAATTTTGAATTTTTAATATTTTTTAATATTTTACTCCAAACTTTTGCGACATTATCATTTATTTTTTGGAAATTATTAAATGAACCAAAAGTTACAAAATTATTCTGGTCACTGGGTAGAGGATTTTTTTGTCTTTTAATGTTAAATCCAGAGTGACAATTCCATATATTTTCTAAATAAATTAATTTTTCTGTGTAAAGATTTGTTTCCTCGGGAAATACTAGATTAGGATCAGAGATTATATAATCCATATTATTAATACCTGAAGTATTGCAATAACCTAACCAAGAAATTTGGATGGGAGCCAATCTATTCTTAAATAATGCAATTCGTGGTTTAGAAGTAATACCCATTAAATCAAACATTATATCAATTTTCATATCCCTAATAATATTAATTGCTGCAATGTCAGCTGTCCTGCTTATATTAATATTACCATCTACTAACTTTATAAAAAGTTTTGTATCTTCATCATCTTCAAAGTGATTCAAAAATAAAACTATTTCAAATTTATCTTTATCATAATCATTTAAAATTGATTTTAAAAAATAGGTTATTGAATGTTGTCCTCGAAGATCTGTGGTTAAAAAACCAATTTTAATTTTATCTTTATTTTCAAAATTAATATTGCTTAATTTTTCTTCTGGGTAAGTAGGTGTATATTTTTCTAAAAGTTTAGAATGTGAAAAAAAATCTTCTTGCGACCATTTATCTGTAAAAGAATTATTATAAATCAAAGATGAAATGGACAGTAAAGATAAAGTTTTATTTTTTTTTAGCTGATCATAATAATATAATACCTTGTCTATATTATTTAATCTTTTGTAGACTCTCACAATTGCCAAAACAAGCTTCTCATTGTGTCCAAATTGTTCTTCAAAATTATTATAGAAATTAATTAATTCATTAAATTGATTAAAAAAATCATCGCTTGAATTTTTTTGATCAAATAAGTCACTAGTTGAATTGATTAAATTTATCAAACTGTCTAAGCAGCTTATGCTTTGGCTAGATTTTAAATATGATTCCTTAAAGTTAGGTATTGCAGACTCAATAGTTTCTTTATTTTTAGGACCCCTTAATATTCTAGCAACTCCTAAAATATTTAGAATACTTGGTGTTTTGTCTAAATCATTTATTGAATTTTCAATTGTAAAAATTAACTTTGAAAATTCTCTATTTTTAAAAAGTTCTTGTAATTCTAAAATTTTATTATTCATAATTAGTTATTTCCTAAGATCGAACAATATTTTACTAAAATTTTTTGTAAATTTATTAGTATCGAATAATGGAGTTGCCAATATTTTGTTATAAATATTTTCTCTGATATTTGTTAGTTTATCTTTATTTTCTGCTAGTTGAATAGCTTTATGAACATAATCATCTCTATCTTTTGCAATCAACTCGTTCAAATTTGCATTTTTTATTATACTTTCACCACAACGTGATAAAAAATTATTACCCTGTAAGACTAAAACAGGCACATTCATCCAGAGTGCCTCGAAAGTTGTGGTCACACCATTGTATGGAAAGGTGTCAAAAGCAAGATCAATGTTAATGTATGATTTCAAATGACTTAAGTTGTCAGGAAAATCAGATCTATTCAATATAATTACTTGATTGTGTGCTTTAAATTTTTCAAATTTATTCATTATAATTTCATTATCTGAGATTTCAGAAGACTTAAGTATTAATTTTGAATTATCTAACTTCTTTAAGATTTTAGACCAAGTTTCAACTACTTCATTTGATATTTTTTTAAAGTTATTGAAAGATCCAAAGTGAAAATGATTATTTTTAAGTGAAGGTAATTTGTTAAAGTTTCTTTTATAACTAAAACCTGAGTGGGCATTCCAAATTTCAGGCAACTTTATAACTTTTTCTGAGTAAAATTTTTCTTCATCTTTTTTAATTAAATTTTCATCTGCAATCATATAATCAATATTTTTAAATCCGATTGAATTAAGATACGCAAGCCATGATATTTGTATAGGTGATACCCTTGAATTTAATATCTCAATTCTTTCTGCCCATGTATAGCCCATAATATCAAATAAAATTTCAATTTTTTGTTCTTGAATTAAATTTATTAATTCTTGATTATTCAAATTTTCTACATGATAAATTTTTACTGAATTAATTTTTAATTCTTTATCTATTTGAAGATTTTCTAGAAAAGAAAATATATGAACTTGAAATTTTTTTTTATCTAATTTTTTAATTAAATCTTTAATAAAAAAAGCAATAGCATGATTTTCATTAAAATCTTTTCCTAAAAATCCAATATTTATTTTTTTATTATCCTTATAATTAATCTTACTTATTTTTTTTACATTATGCTTGGGAAAAAATTCTGAATATTTTAAGATTTGTGTTAAATATTCTTCTTGAGACCATTTATAAGTGTAATTACTTAAAAAAAGATATTTTGAGATATTAATTTTGTTCTTACTATTTAAACTTAATAACTTTTCTAATATTTCTTGCTCTTTGTTATAATCCAAAAAATAAGAAAACAACTGAAGACTAATAGTTAAAAAATTCTCATTTTTTTCATATATTTTTTCTAACTCATAATAATATTTTTTTGCTTTGATCAAATATGGGCTAATTTGTTTATTAATCTTTATGTTTTTGAGACATGTCAAAGTAAAGTTAGAGAACCCGGCTAAAGATTGAACAGATTTATTACCTTTTAAATAAGCTCTCTCAAAATCATCAAGTGCAAAAAATAATTCCTCCTCAGATCTATTTTTTTTAAGAATTTTACATGTGCCAATTAAAGAAAATAACCCTGGCGGAATATCTTTAGTTTCAATAGACTTATCAACAATTTTAATAACTTCTTCGTATTTTTTTTGAGAAAATAATTTTTCTATTTGTAATTTGATATCATTACTTATCATTCATAAATTTTATACTATTTGGATATATACTTAAATTGAAGAATTAAGATGGTTTATTCATTGAATTAAAAAATTCAGCGTTATTTTTTGTATCTTTTAGTTTTGAATTGATAAATTCAATTGCATCCATAGTTCCCATTGGAGCAATAATTCTCCTAAGAACATTCATTTTTTGAAGATCATTTTTATCAAACAAAAGTTCTTCTCTTCTTGTTCCAGATTTTGTTATATCAATTGCAGGATAAATTCTTTTATCTGCAATTTTTCTATCAAGAACAGTTTCGCTATTTCCTGTTCCTTTAAATTCTTCGAAGATTACTTCGTCCATTCTACTCCCAGTATCAATCAAAGCAGTTGAGATTATTGTTAAAGATCCACCTTCTTCAATATTTCTAGCTGCACCAAAAAATCTTTTGGGTCTCTGAAGCGCGTTTGCGTCCACACCACCCGTTAAAACTTTTCCTGAACTTGGAATAACAGCATTATAAGCTCTTCCCAATCTTGTGATTGAATCTAATAATATAACAACATCTTTTTTATGTTCTGTTAATCTTTTTGCTTTTTCTATTACCATTTCAGCAACAGCTACGTGTCTTTGGGCTGGCTCATCAAAAGTAGAACTAATTACCTCACCTTTTACTGTTCTTTGCATATCAGTAACTTCCTCGGGACGCTCATCAATTAATAGAACAATTAAATAACATTCAGGGTAATTTTTTGCGATTGAATTTGCGATACTCTGCAATATCATTGTTTTACCAGCTTTTGGCGGTGAAATGATAATAGATCTTTGTCCTTTACCAATTGGGCTCACAAGGTCAATTAATCTCGGTGTTAAATCTGGTTTTTTTTCTATTTTAGTTGTTTCGACTTCCATGACTAGTTGTTTGTCTGGATAAAGAGGGGTTAAATTATCAAATGCAATTTTGTGTCGTGCTTTCTCAGGTTCTTCAAAATTAATTTTACTAACTTGAAGTAAAGCAAAATATCTTTCACCTTCCTTGGGCGCTCTAACTGGTCCCTCAACAGTATCTCCTGTTCTTAAACCAAATTTTCTAATTTGGCTTGGGCTTACATATATATCGTCTGGCCCAGGTAAATAGTTTGACTCCATCGCTCTTAGAAAACCAAACCCATCCTGTAATAGCTGTAGAACTCCTGCTCCAGTAATTTCTTCCTTTTCAGCAACTTTTTTCAAGATCGCAAAAAGAATTTCTTGTTTTCTTAATGTACTAGCATTTTCAATACCAAGTTCTTCGGCTTGAGTAATAAGCTGTTCGGACGATTTTAGTTTTAACTCTTGAATGTTCATGATTTGAATTTTGTAAGGACTTTAGAGATGTAACTAATATATATACTACAATTGTTATTTCAACCCTAGATTGGCTTGAAAATGACAAAAAAAACTATCAAAATCAGCATTATTGTAGGAACTTCATTAATTATTCTAAAAAATTTTGATGATTTGGTATTAGAATCATTCTTTAAAGCTACAAGGCATTTTCCTAAATAATCATTATAGGCTGATAATAGCAACACCAGAACAATTTTTATTTGCATCCATAATTGAGAAAATATTTCTATACCATTTAAATAAATGAGAACTAAACCAAATATCCAGGTGAAAATCATTGCTGGACGCATTATGTAATAAAAAAGTTTTTTTTCCATTACTTCAAAAATATTAGTAGCTTCTTTTTTTTCTTTGTTCTCAACATGATAAACAAAAATTCTTGGGAGATATAAAAGACCAGCCATCCATGAAACAACGGCTATCAAGTGTAAACTTTTAAATAATAAATAACTATTCATAATTTAAACAGGGACATTTAATAAATTGGTTTGGACATTGTATCTTTGGAGGAAAAAGTTCTCCATTAAAATTGTGATCTTGTTTTTTTATTATTAGATCAGACATTGCCTTTATATAATATTCATTAGTGCCCAATGCTGGTACTCTTGTATAATTTTTGCACCCATTTTTATCAGCTATCTCTTTATACTCTATATCCAATTCAACTAAAGTCTCTGAATGTTCGGATACAAATGCTATAGGAACCAAAACAATATGTTTGCCTGCTTTTGAATTTTCTACAATTATATCCTCTGTGGATGGGCCAATCCATTTCAAGGGTCCAACGCGGCTTTGATAACTTAAAATCCAGTCTAGATCTTTAATATTAAGGGATTGAACAATTTTATTAACTGATTGTTCTACTTGCCATTGATAAGGGTCGCCTTTTTTAATATTTTTTTCTGGTAAACCATGCGCAGAAAAAATTAATTTAAAATTTTTTAGATTATCAATTTTTTTTATTATTTCCTGCTTGTGAGCTAAAATGAAATTCTCATCTGTTGGGTAGCAACAAATTGTACTTGTTTTAATTTTAAAATTATTTTTTTTACAAATATCATTCCATTCTTTTATTGATGAACCTGATGTTGCTGCTGAGTATTGAGGATATAATGGCATTAATATAATTTCGTCTGGATTAAAATTTTTTATATTTTTTAAGACTTCCTCTGCTCTTGGATGCCAACATCTCATAACAACAAAACACTTATACTCTGAGTTTTCATCATCATTATTCAACTTTAATTCAAGAGCTTTAGATTGCTCCTCTGTTAATTTCAAAATAGGAGATGATCCACCAAGCTCCCGATATATCTTTTGAGCGGTTGGGGCTCTTCTACTAGAAATTAATTTAGCTAAAGGATATCTAAGAAAAGTGGGTAAATTTAATATTGCTGGATCATTAAATAAATTAAATAAAAATGGCTCTACATTTTCTAATTTATCTGGACCTCCTAAATTAAAAAGAATTACTGCTTTTTTCATTAATAATCTTTTACAATATTAACCAAATATTCGAACATATTGGGGTCGGTCTCGGGCAAAACTCCATGTCCTAAATTAAAGATATATGGATGATCTTTAAATACATCTAGATATTTGGTTGCTTCTTTTTTTAATTTTTCTTTATCTGTAAGTAATATTTTAGGATCAAGTCCACCTTGAATAGGAATTTTTATATCATTTAAAACTTTTTTTGGATTAATATTATAATCTATACCAACAGCATCTGGTTTTACAATTTCACAAAATTCTTTATAATTTTTTATTTCTCTAGGAAAACAAA
Organism: Candidatus Pelagibacter sp.; assembly: GCA_028226535.1. The sequence continues at coordinate 27,085 of JAOJEG010000010.1, forward strand.
TAACAGGGGTGTTTAAGGATTTTACATAGTTAACCAAATTAAGAGTGGGTGTATAAATATAATTAGGCAAATCTTTTTCCTCCAATAAACCTGCCCAACTATCAAATATTTGTATTACATTTGCTCCATTATCGATTTGATTTTTGATGTGTATTTTTAAAAACTTTTCTAAAATCAATAGAATTCTATTAATTAAGAAATCATTTTTAAAAAAATCTTTTTTTAATCTTTTTTTGGGAGATTGTTGATTAATTATATAAACAAGTAAAGTCCATGGTGCGCCCACAAAGCCTATGGTATTTTTACCTTTTACTATATCATCGGTACTTACTTTTTTAATTGCTTTGTATACTGGATAAACCTTTTGAATAAAGTCAACTTCATCTAATCTAGACATTTCATCAATATTTACTTCACCAAGTTTAGGGCCAAAACCTTTTTCAAATTCAACTTTTTGATTTAAGCCAAATGGAAGCATTAAAATATCTGAGAAAATTATTGCAGCATCTAAATTAAATCTTTTTAAAGGTTGCAATGTAATTTCTGATGATAAATTTTCATTTAAGCATAAATTTATAAAATTTGGATTTAATTTCCTTATTTCTCGGAATTCAGGAAGATATCTTCCAGCTTGCCT
>JAOJEG010000011.1 GCA_028226535.1 Candidatus Pelagibacter sp.
TCTTCTTTAGGCTTTGCAGTATTTTCAGTTACTCTAAGATGGCGTAAAGATACACCTAAATTTACTACAACAGCTTTTGCTGGATTTTTTTGTTTTACAATTGCTACAATTGTAATTTTAAGTAACGATTATGTTTTCTTTTCTAGTAGTTACAACAGTTCATTGTTTTCTCTTCATGGAACTTTAGTTTGCTTAGGCTTAATTTTGTATTCTATTGGATCTAAAGCTATTCCAGCTGCAGAACTTACCTTGCTATCTCTTACAGAAGTTATAGGTGGAATTTTTTGGGTATGGCTACCTTTATTTGGTATAAATGAAATTCCAACAACTAATACGATTATAGGCGGTTTTTTTCTCTTCATATCCCTTACCTATTACAGCTTAGTAATGAGATGGAATAAAAGATACATAGGTTTAAATTAAATGGAAAGACCAGATTTCTTTACATTAAAAAATGGAGAGAAGGTAAAACTTCCTTTTTCAAAATCAGAATATGACCGAAGAGTAAATAATTTAAGAAATGTAATGGATCAAAATAACCTTGATATGGTTATTTTAACCTCAATGCACAATATTGCTTATTACACCGGGTTTATTTATTGTTCGTTTGGTAGACCCTACGGTTGTGTGGTTACTAAAAATAAGATCTCTACTATTTCAGCTAATATTGATGCAAGTCAACCTTGGAGAAGATCACATTGCGATAACGTGATTTATACAGATTGGAAAAGAGACAACTTCCTAAGAGCTATTGTTTCTATTATTGGTCGAGATGATCCTCCTAAAAATATTGGTATTGAAAATGATCATGTTACTTTAGACATGAGGGAAAAAATTGGCTCTATTTTTTCTTTCTCAGTATTTAGTGATGTTTCAAAAGATTTGATGCAGCTTAGAATGATCAAATCTAATGAAGAAATCGAAATTATTAAGAATGGAGCAAGAATTGCGGATCTAGGTGGTGAAGAAATTGTTAAAAATATCAAAGAAGGAAATACAGAGATTGAAATTGCGATAGCTGGACGTGACCGTATGGAACGAGAAATTGTAAAAACATACCCTGGTGCTGAATATATGGATACTTGGGTTTGGTTTCAGTCAGGAATAAATACAGATGGTGCCCATAACCCAAAAACAAATAGAAAATTGATTAAAGGTGATATTTTATCATTAAACACTTTTCCAATGATCTCAGGTTATTACACAGCACTTGAGAGAACGTTATTTTTAGATCATGCAGATGATGAAAGTCTTAAAGCCTGGGAAGCAAATGTAAAAGTTCATAAACGTGGTTTAGAATTAATTAAACCAGGTGTAAAATGTTCCGACATCTGTCATGAGCTTAATGAATTATTTGCTGAACTTGGTTACTTACACTACCGAACATTTGGTTATGGACATTCTTTTGGAGTGCTTTCACATTTTTATGGAAGAGAAGCTGGGTTAGAGCTTAGGGAAGATATTGATACGATTCTTGAAGAAAATATGGTGGTCTCAATGGAGCCAATGATTATGATTCCAGAAGGAAATCCTGGAGCAGGGGGATATAGAGAACATGATATATTAGTGATAGGTAAAGATGGCGCAGAAAATATTACAAAATTTCCTTTTGGCCCTGAGCATAATATAATAAAATTTTAATCCTTATGAGTGATACTAAAACTATTGTTAATAGCTGGAATGAGTGGGATCCATTAAAACATGTAATAGTCGGCAGAGCTGACGGAACGTGTATACCAGCTCCTGAACCAGCACTTGATGCAAAAGTGCCTGAAGACAGCGATATGAGAGGACAATTTGGCCCGAGAACTAAAGATACAGTAGATAAAGCAAATCAATTATTAGATGACTTTTCTAACATGCTTCAAAAAAGAGGAGTTAAAGTAGATCGTCCCACTCCAATTGATTTTAATCAAAAAACATCAACACCAGATTGGGAAGCTGAAACAATGTTTGGTTGTATGCCACCAAGAGATGTTTTGCTAACAGTTGGAAATGAAATTTTAGAAGCAACAATGAGTTATCGTTGTAGATGGTTTGAATATCTTTGTTACCGACCTTTACTTCAAGAATATTATAATAAAGATCCAAATATGAGACATGAGTCTGCACCAAAACCTAGGTTAACAGATAAAGATTATAGAAAAGATTATTTGTCAGATAAAATTGGTATTCAAAAAAGATTAGAATGGACTGAAGATAAATTCTTTGTAACCACTGAAGAAGAGCCATTATTTGATGCTGCTGATGTGCTTAGATTTGGTAAGGATCTTGTAGTTCAACATGGTTTCACTACAAATTTAAAAGGCATTGATTGGTTAAAAAGACATTATAAAGATCATAGAGTGCATGCTGTTAATTTTCCAGGTGACCCTTATCCAATTCATATTGATGCAACCTTTACTCCAATTAAAGAGGGTTTAATTATTAATAACCCACAAAGACGATTGCCAAAAGAACAGAGAAAATTATTTGAAGATAATGGTTGGGAGATTGTTGATAGCGCACAACCTGCACATAATGAACCACCACCTTTATGTTATTCATCAACATGGTTATCAATGAATGTATTAGTTTTAGACCCTAAAATAGTATGTGTTGAAAAAAGTGAAGTGTATCAACAAGAACAATTAGATAAATTAGGCATGGAAGTTATTCCAGTAGATTTAAGAGACGCTTATGCATTTGGTGGAGGACTTCATTGTTGTACAGCAGATGTATATAGAGAAGGCAATCTAAAAGATTATTTTCCAAAACAATAATATGGCTAAAATTAAAACAAAAAGGGAGCGAGTTAAATTCGCTTCAGACAATGTTGCTGGTGCTTGTCCTGAAGTTTTGGATGCAGTTTTAAAAGCAAATGATGGAGACAGCACTCCTTATGGTAATGATGAAATCTCAACTGAATTACAGGACAAGTTTTCAGAGATATTTGAAAAAGAGGTAATTGTCTTTCCAACTGCTTCAGGAACTGCTGCTAATGCATTAGCACTATCAACTATGACGCCATCATTTGGAAATATTTATTGTCATAAATTATCCCATATAAATACAGATGAATGTGGTGCCCCTGAATTTTATACGGGAGGAGGAAAACTAATTGCCTTACAAGGTATTGATGGAAAAATTACAGCTGATGAATTAGACCAATCTATTGGAGGCAAAGGAATAGTGCATCACACCCAACCTTCATCTGTGAGCATTACCCAAGTTTGTGAAACTGGAGAAGTATATCAAATAGATGAAATTAAAAAGATTTCAGACGTTGCTCATAAACATAATCTTAACATGCATATGGATGGAGCAAGATTTGCTAATGCTTTAGTTTCTCTTGATGTAACACCTGCTGAGATGACTTGGAAAGCAGGTATTGATGTATTGTCATTCGGAGCAACCAAAAACGGTTGTCTTGCAGCAGAAGCAATAATCTTCTTTAAGAAAGACTTAGTTGGTAATATTGCATTTTTAATGAAAAGAGCAGGGCACTTATTATCAAAAATGCGTTTTGTTTCAGCTCAATTAGACGCCTATATTTCAGATGATGTTTGGTTGAGAAATGCAAAACATGCAAATAAAATGGGAAAAAAATTAAGTGAAGGATTGTCTAATCATTCAGATATTAAACTTTCATACCCAACAGAAGCTAATGAAGTTTTTGCAAAGTTTCCAAGAAACATGATCGAGCATTTAAATTCAGAAGGTTATAAAATGAATGAAGATGAGTTGGATGGAAAATCAACAAGATTAGTTACTGCTTGGAATACTCAAGATAGTGATGTCGATCAATTGTTAGAAATTTTAAAAAACTCTAACTAGGGTTTTGTTTTAAAAATTCAATATACTTTACAACTTCATCAAATTTTTCATCAGGAATATCTTTGTAGCTTGCATCGAAATGATCTTTTACACAAATTGCAACATGAGCGTAGGGGTTTCTTCCTTTAGGGTGATTTTGATGTTCGGGCAGCTGTCCCACCAAATAATCGCCAGCTTCCTGAATAATTTTCCAGAGTTTACTTGCGTTTTCTTTATTCAAACTACTTAAATCCTTGTTTTATCTCTTCTGTGTCGAGTTAGTGTCGAGTTATCCTATAAAATCCTATAACAAATAACCAGTATCGATAGAAGTTTTTTCATTATTGATATTCACTAAAGAATGCTTTTTTATTTTCTGCTTCTGCAATCATTCTCTTAATTTTTGCAACAGTCATATGACATTCTAAATATATTGTAGCCTCAGTAATTAATTGACCAAGATCCTTATTTGATAGATCTCTATTATTTGGAGGTAAAAACTTCAATCCATTGGCATTTGCAAAAGTTTTTAACGTTGATGATTTAATTCCAAAGTTAAAACTTTCAACACCAGCTTGCTTACCATAATTAGCAACAGCAACACCTACTACATTTCCTTTTTGGTTCATAATAGGCCCTCCACTATTACCTTGATTTAAAGCTGCATCTGTTTGGAATTCTGAGTAGTTGTCCCCATAACCTGCAAGAGCAGTAATGCTACCTTTGGATGTCTTAATTGCAGCACTTACTTTTTTTCCTAAAGGATAACCTGCAATAATTATATCTTCTAATAATGAAGCATCCTCTGTTGCTACTGAATAAACTTTTGATGGAGTAATATCAGCTTTTAAAATCGCAAGATCGTTCATTTTATCAACTGCTAAAACATCTGCTGTAACTTCTTTACCCTTAAAAGTTAATTTAACTGTATTGCATCCCTCTACTACATGATGATTGCTTATTATGTGGCCTTTATTTGATACGTAAAACCCAGTTCCAGATGAAGCGGCTACAATCTTATTGTCATCTGGGCTAATTTTAGGTTTTTTCTTTTCTGGTTCTTGCTTCTTGGGTTTTTCTGCAATTAAAGTTTTTGATCCACATCTAATAGGCCCAGAGGTTTGAAGTTTAAATTTACCTGAAGATTTTTTTATATAATAATTCCACTTTATAGTTTTATTGTTTATATTAATTTCATAATTTTCCCAATCTTTTGGGCCGTTACCAGTAAGATTTCTATAATCAGTAATTATTATACCATTATTGTTTGAAGCTATTGTAGATCTCCAAACTTTAGGTTGTCCAGTATCTTTGTTTACATTTAGATCTACAATTTTTTTTTTAAAATCAGTTTGAAATTCCATTGTGTAGTTTTGACTTGCTTTTGCATTTGACTCTGTCCACCAGCAATCTTTGAGGATTACATCATCAGCAATTACAATACTGCACCACAACAAACCCAGAAACACGATTCCTAAAAGTTTTTTCATAATCCAAGATTAACAAATCCTGAACGGAGTGTCTATTTGCTTGAAAACAGCTATTTGATTTATCTTTTTTGTGTCGAGTGTGTGATCGAGTTTTTTAATTAAATTGATGAGTCTTTAAGCGATTTATTTTAAGCTAACTTTTTAATATCCGCATAAGTACTGTAGTTTAATGCAGTTTAATGTGGATTAGGTTGAACCGCTAATCCACCAAATAATCGCCAGCTTCCTGAATAATTTTCCAGAGTTTACTTGCGTTTTCTTTGTTCATACTACTCCAAACTTTGTTTTATCTCTAATTTGCCTAGTCTGGTGCCTAGTATCCTATAAAATCCTATAGTGATAATGATAACCATTCCCCCTTTGCAATCGATAAAAAAAGATAAATAAAAAGATAAATAGTCGCTAGACCACCTCCACCAACAAAAGTAAACATAAAAATATTGTAGGGCCAAGTGTCTTTTTTAAAAATTTTTTCACCAATTATTACCAACCCGACTAAAAACCACTTACAACAATACCACCAGACACAAGCAAACAGGAAAAGACCAAAGTACATTAAAGGCAGTCCTAGTAAAAAAGCAGTTACAATTTCCATCTATTTAATATCGTTAATTTTTAAAAAAATTTTTAAATTATTATTCTCTGGAATAAGCTCTTTCATTTTTAAAAATAAATATTTTCGAATTTTAGCACCATTATTGAAGCTCATTTTTTCAGAGTCTGACCTCAAATAACTTTCAAAAATCGTTGCAGCTAGCCATTTTGGATTTCTATATCCCAAATCAATATCTGCGTTTTTTCTCCGTAATTTACCTGAGTCCAAAAGATATTTTTTATAAACTTTGTTAACTTTTCTTGGTGAATTAAGCTTCGTTGTTTCTTTTGTGTATCTTGCTATTTCTCCAAGCACATTTTCATAAATATTAATTTGATTTATTTTAGGTAATTGATCAACGTGTTGAATTAATTTTTTTATATCTTCAGCAAAATAATCACCGAAATCATCAACAAAAGTTTCGCCCTTTTTATAAAACTTTTGTTTCTTTCCACCTAAATTTATATAAAAAATCCAACCAAAAAAAATTAGTACTATAGCTATAGCAGTGTATAGTTCATCTTTCATTTATCCAAAAATATTTTTTTTAATCCCCATTGTCTTCCTTATACCTCTATCTCTAAATGCATGCCAAGAGAACCAAACTGTAGTCAATTGATAAAGAGAAAAACAATCATTTTTTGCCTGTTGTGAAGAGTTTTGATCAGGATTTTCTTTATAAAAATTTTTAAAATAATAAGTATTATATCTAGCTACCCTCATAAAAAGTTCAAATGCATCAAATACACTAGCTTCTTTCCAGAAATCATTATCATGAAGCCATGTTTGGAAGCTTCCTAAATAAATTGTGTGCTGTGTGTTCATCTGAGATTCTTCTGGAAATTGAGAAACTTCGAATTCCATAGCTTGAGTTAATTTTTTTTCATTTAAGGATTTTATCTGGATTTGAATGACTGAATTATATTTAATTGTTTTAGTATTTTCTAAGTTTTTAAAGAAATCATTTGGTGCTTTATTTATATCGTTCATATATCCTATAATATACTATTCTATTAGTTTTTCATGATTAGAAATAAAAAAAAAGATATTCAAAAATTCGCAAAATTTTTTTCACCTAAAAATCTAAAAGTTTCAATAGATATGATTCAGTCAATGTACACGACAGAATCTAGTATTCTTTATAAAGAATTAAATGTTTTTGATGATAGATTTTCTAATAGTGAAAAAGAATATATCAGATTTTTACTTAAATTTTTTTCTGGTTTAGATAATAATACCGAAGAACTAGCAGACAGTTTTTGCTTCTTGGTTAAAAATAAAAAATATAAATCATCTATGTTTCTTTTAAGAGGTTTAATAGAGGCTATTATTTTTAATATCTATGTTACGCACAAGTTGTTTTTTCATTTTAAAAAGAAAGATATGAATAATTTTTTATCGTTGTTTTTTAAAGCAAATTTGGGTCATTCTGAATACAGTTTGAAGTCATATGAACTCGTAACCTCTAGTAATTTATTAAAAAAAATTATTAAAAAAACAATTCATAAAAAGATTCATATTAATAATTGTAAAGAATTTTATGAAAATACAAATTTTCTCACAAAAATTTTAGATACTAAAAAAATTAATAATTTTGAGTTTTTTAAAGAGAGAGAAAATTGGTCATTCACATACAAGAATATAGAATATATTCTTAATGATAAAACTCACGATCTAATCAATGTTTACCATAGACTTTGTGAGATTATTCACCCAACAAGTATAGAAATTCATGGTCATAAAGATGAAATTTCAGATATAGAGTACAGATCCTTAATTTATGAATTCGCTAATACTGATGCTCTTGCGCTCAATCTTTATTCTACTTTTTTTAAAATTTATATAATTGAAAATATAATTAAAAATAAAAAAGATTATATTGAAAGCTTTAAATCTTTTTTAAGATAATTTTTTTCTTCTATATGCAGACTTACAATTATTTGAGCAAAATTTTGATCTAGAAGGAAAATAAGTTTCATATTCGGAGTTACAATTTAAACATATTTTTTTAGTTGTTTTTCTATTTATCCATGTTTCTTTCCCATGTTTACTATGCCATTTTCTCCCTTCTTCACTTGCGTGCCATTTTTTTGTAAGTTCTCTAAGTTCGGACAATATCTTCAGACCTACTTTTGAAGTCCAATATTTTTTTGATTTAATTCTTCCTCTATTTAAATTGTCCAATATTATTTCTCTCATCCATTTTGGTCTTGGTTTTCCTTTAAATTTGTCACGAAGTTTTTTTCTAGTTACACTAGATACATTTGCTTTGATAATTTTTAATTTTTTTGAGAGATTTAATCTCATTTCTTTTGTATAGACTCTTTTTTTATTTGCCTCAGAAATTGCTTTCTTAGTACTCTCACTCATTGGACTTCCTGTCTTACCTTGACCTCCATCGGTCATGTTAGTTAGTATTCCAGTTTTATTATCTTTTCGTCCAAACTTTTTAATTAAAATCTCTTCTTCTTTAAGAGCATCTTCCCAAGATTTCATTTTAACAATTTCAATTTTTACTCCTTTTTTTCCAATTTTTCTTATTACATTTATTGTTAAGTTGTTTCTTCTACTCAGATTCCATGCACGTTTTTTTACACCAGCTCCAACATAAAATATTTTTTTAGTATCTTTTCTAAACCATTTATAAATATATGGGTAAGCTGGTATAGGTTTTGCTACATTTCTAGGGAGCGATAAATTCTTAAAAAACTTCTTTGCATATTTATTATAATCATCTTTTGTCTCTGCAAGATTTTTTGGAAGAAATTTACCAGATTTTTTATGTCTTTTTACGTAGGATAAATTTTTTGACATCTTTAAAGATATCAAACTACTTTAATATTTTAAATTTGTTTTATCTCTTATTTGCCTAGTCTGGTGCCTAGTTTGTTCCTTAAATTGATGAGTCTTTAAGCAATTTATTTTTAATGAAAGTTGAATAGTCCGCATAACTAGTGTGATGTAGTGTGAGGTAGTGTGAAGAAGTGTGTACCTCTAACGCCCCAAATAATCGCCAGCTTCCTGTATCATTTTCCACAGTTTACTTGCGTTTTCTTTATTCACATTAACCTATTTTATGTTTTATCTCTTTCGTTTAGTTTTTCTAAACTCATTTATTCTAGATTAATCTCTAAAATTTATAAATTCAATTGGAAGACCAATATCAATTGTTTTAATAGCTGCTATAGCATCCTGGAGGTCGTCTCTTTTTTTTCCATCAACTCTTAATTCTTCTCCTTGAATTTTGATCTGAATTTTAAGTTTAAGTTTTTTTATATCTCCTATAATCTGTTTTGCATTTTCCTGGCTTATTCCTTCTTTTAACTCACTAACTTGTCGAATGGTACCTCCTGAAGCACTTTCTGAGTTTTTCACACTCAAAACTCTTGGATCTACTTTTCTTCTTATAAGGTGAGTTTCTAAAAGCTCATTTACTTGCTTAAGTTTTAACTCATCTGTAGCTATTGTAGTTATTGTTTTATCTTTTCGTTCTATTGAAATATTAAGACCTTTAAAATCATACCGATTACTAATTTCTCTTAAGCAATTCGCGAGAGCATTATCAAATTCTTGATAGTTGACTTTACTAATTACATCAAATGAAGGCATAATTTTTTTATTAATTTATATGATAATACATTTTTTATTAAAATAAATTAAAGATAAGATAAATATTTAAAAATGAAAAAAATTAGAATTCATATTAGAAATAACCATTGGAAAGAGGGTTTTTTACCCTGTGATCTAGAAGGTGAAAAGCATAGTACAATTACTAAAAATGAATTTGAAAAAGGACTTATTCAATATCCAGAAATCAAAGATAAAATAGAATATCTGGTGGATTGGGATGAAGATAATTATATCTCTTCAATGAAAGAGGCAGATGTTTTGTTAGGTTGGCAATTTCCAACTAATAATATTGGAGAAATTGCACCAAATCTTAAATGGATCCATGTTAGTTCAGCAGGTGTTAATCATTTATCTCCGTTTGATTGGATGAAAGATGGTTTAATTTTAACTAATAGTAGTGGAGTTCACTCTAAAAAAGCAGGTGAGTTTGGATTAATGAGTATTTTAATGCTTCAAAACCAAATGACGAAAATTGTTACTAACCAAAAAAATAAAGAATTTGTTACTTTGCTTAGCAAGCCAATTGATGGATTTAAAGTAGTTGTTGTTGGAACTGGTTCATTAGGTGGGTCGATGATTAAACATATCAGTAAACTTGGAGCTGAAGTAATTGGTGTAAATCGAAGAGGGAGAGCCGTTGAAGGTTGCTCAAAGATAATTACTTTTAATAAAATTGATGAAGTGTTACCTGTTGCTGACTTTTTATACCTTGCGGTCCCTGAAACAGAGGAAACAAAAGGATTAATAAATAAAGAAAGATTGGATAGTCTTAAACCTAAATGTGGAATAGTTAATATTGGAAGACAATCTGTTTTAGATTATGAAGCTTTAAGAATTAAATTAGAAAAGAATGAACTAGCAGGAGCAATTTTAGATGTATTTTCTCATGAACCCATTCCAAAAAACTCTAATCTTTGGGATACACCTAATTTAATAATCACCCCACATATTTCATCAGATAGTCAAGGTAACTATATTGAAATGGTGTTAAAAATTTTTTTTAAAAATTTGAAATTATTTATTGAAAACAAAGAGTTAATAAACCAAATTGATAAAAATCTAGGTTATTAATAATTAAAAGTTGTTAGTTTTATTATCTTCATTGACCACCTCTACAACTGGCTTGATTGGTTCTTCAATCGGCTCGGTAGTTGGGTTTAATTCAATTCCAGCAGGTGTAATTGATTGAGGCATTGCTACAAATTGAGAGTCTGAATTTTCAACAACAGGTCTAATTCTTGATCTGTAAATTCCATAAATTCCAATCAAAGAATGAAAAAAAATTAAGAAAATAAAAAAACCATTTGCACCCACAATACCCATAAAAACAGAACATAAAAAAGGACCACCCATTGCACCCATACCAAATGTAAACTGTAAACTCGCACCAGCAGCAACAAACTTTTCTTTAGGAATAAAATCATTTGTATGTGCAAGAATTAAAGAGAACATCGGTAGACTGCAAAAAGAAAATAAAATTAAAAATATATAAAACCAAAACTTATTTGATCCCAACATTCCATCATAATACATTGTGCCGCTTGCAAAAATTGCGCAAAAAGCAAAAAAAGCTGCTGCAAATGTTACAATAATAATTACTTTTCTCCGGTCATACATGTCTGATAATTTTCCAATTGGCCATTGTGATATTGCACCTGATATTGCAAGTAAAAATGTAACAAATGATATTTGAAAAATAGAAAAATTCATTGTTGTTGCATATACAGCAAGTAAAGTGAATAATGCAGATTGTATTGTTCCATAAAAAAATGAACTAACCATTCCAAATGGAGAAGAGATAAATACTTCTTGCAAAGACATCTTGGATATTTTTTTAAATGTTGGTGCTTTTCTTTTAGTAAGCAATATTGGAATTAGTGCAGCTGAAGTTATAACGGAAATCAATATAAAAGGTTCAAAGTTAAGTGGATCACTAAAGTTAAGTAAAAACATTCCAAGTCCCATGGCACCATAAAGAATGACCATGTAAACAGATAAAACACTACCTCTGTTTTTGTTGCTTGCTCTATCGTTTAACCAGCTTTCAGCTACAGTATAAATAGAGACCATACTAATTCCAGTAAGCACTCTTAATAAAAACCAAACAAAAGGGCTTACATATACAGCGTGAATTAAAACTACTAGCGATGCAACTGATGCAAAGGCTGCAAAAACTCTAATATGCCCAACACGAGAAATAATTTGAGGAATAGTTTTGGCTCCAATAAAGTAACCAACAAAATATCCAGACATCATAAATCCAGTTGCAGTTAAACTAAACTCTTCTTTAACTGCTCTAACCCCAAGTAGTGATCCTTGAAATCCATAGGCAAGCATTAATGCACCCATTCCCAAGAATAATGCCCATGAATTTTTTAATACTTTTTCCATCTGAATCGCTGTCTATTTCTGATTTGTGGCCAAATCAAGTTAATTGTATTTTAAGTTTTATGAATTTTTGAGCTTTTGGTAAGAGTGGATGGCAATGGTAAATATGATTACCGCACCCCCAGTTATTGTTTCGATACTAGGCTGCTCTTTGATTACCATCCATACCCAAAAAGGACCAATGATAGTTTCTAACAAAAAGAACAAATTAACTTCCTCTGCTGGAATAAATCTTGGAGCAATGGTTACAAGAACAAAAGGAATAGCCACACACATGATACACATTAAAGGAATGATATATAAATCAAGGTCAACTAAAGCGTATGTTTCAATGAAAAACATAGCAAATACTGCAACAAATAATTTTCCAACCACAGCTGCTGGAACCAAGTTCTTCTTTTTAGCAGATCTTATAGTGACCGCTCCAATTGCAAGACCAAGAGCAGTAACAAGACCCAGTAAATCACCATAAATATTACCTAATTGAATTGAATCATAGAAAATATAGACAGCTGACATAAAAGTAATTCCAATTGCAATCCAAGTTTTATTATCAGGCATTTCTTTAAGGAAAATCGCACCTAAAACTGCTGATAACATTGGAGCCATTGCAATCATCACTAAAGTATTAGCTACATTAGTATTTTGAATTGAAACCACAAAGGCAATGTTTGTAACTGAAAAAGTTGCGATATAAATTATTCCGTGGCGACCACTATTTAACAGCATTTTAAAAAATTCTGCTTTATAGATTATAAGCATTCCAATTAAAACAGTGAAGAAGGGGATAGCTCCACGGTAGAAAACCAAACCCCAAGTATCGACATTTGACAATCTAATAAATAAACTGTCAGGGGTTATAAACATTACCGCAACAAAAGCTAATAACGATCCTTTTTTTTGATCTGATAATGTTTTCATGCTTTTAATTCTCTCCAAAAAGTTTTTGCAAGATTAATTCCTGACAAATCATATAGTGTTTTCAATCCAGTAGGGGATGTAACATTGATGTCACCATTTAGTTTTTGATCGATAAAATCAATACCAGCAAAAAAAATATTTTGTTTTTTTAAATCTTTTGCGATTAATGTTGAAATTTTATTTTCAATTTTTGTAAGTTTTATATTGATAGGTTTAGCACCTTTACTCATGTTACTTAAAAAAGAACCTTTTTTTGGAACTCTAGATATTGCTCCACATACTTTTCCATTAATCAAAAACACTCGTTTATCTCCTTTGCTAATTTTAGGAATAAATTTTTGACACATTATGTGGTCATGTTGTTTTATAAATTTTTTAATTATTTTTAAATTAAAACTAGTTAATAAATGAATATCATTACCACTATAACTATGAATGGGTTTTAAAATTACTTTTTTATGTTTTTTAAAAAAATTTTTAATTTCATCTATATTTTGAGTAAAGATAGTATTGGGCATATATTTTTGAAATTTAACTGAATAGAGTTTTTCAGACACATTTCTAATTGAAGTCGGATTATTTAAAATTTGCACCTTTTTTTTAATTGTATCTAAAATATAAGTTGCAGATATATATTCTAAGTTAAAAGGAGGGTCCTGACGAATTAAGATAAACTTACATTTTGTAAGATCTAGTTTTTGTTTTTTTAAAATTTTAAAAAATTTTTTATTTTTGTAATTAAATTGAATAAAACATCCAGCTGCAATAACTTTGGAATTAATAATAGATAGATCTTTAGGGTCATAATAAAATATTTTATAATTTTTATTTTGTATTTCATGTGCAAGGAATACACTGGTATCTGTAACAGGATTAAGTTTTGAAGGGTTATTTCCTTGAACAGCAACTATTTTATTTGTCATATAATTCAGTTAAATCTTCATTTTTAGAAAATTTATTAATCATATGATCTGCGTTTGTTGTTTTATTATCAATTACATTTTGCAAGTGATTTAAAAATAAAGTTTCGTTCTTATCTTTTTTGTTCAAAATATCTCTTACCTCTAATCCTTTTTTGGATATGTTTAATAAAGTGCCCGCCCAATAAAGCAAATCTTTACCCATTAATTGGGTATTAAATCCTTTTTGCGGAGCTTCTAAATAAGCGTTAATAATTTTATCTTCGTCCCAATTTGAAATTAGATCATGAACTTCATCTAAACTTCCATATAACAATCCGATATTAAATGCAGGTCCAGCACATAAACAATCCCAACCACATGTATCCATTGATCTTAGTTCAATATATTTTTTTAATCTATTTTCAGTAAAAATAGTGCTTAGGTGAGTGGTTAGGTCATTTTCTGTGGGTAGTCGGTTACCAATTTCGTCAATTTTACCCTCCATAAAATCTTTAAATATATATTTTCGACCTGATATGTATCGATCTTCATGCTGGATAAATAGAATTGGAAAATTCATTGTAAATTCAGCGTACTTTTCAAAATTTAAATCTTTAAAGAATATTTTAGGCAATCCTCCTCTTGAGGTGCTTTGCCAAACTTTAGATCTATAAGATAAAAATTTACTTTGTTTTTTTTCAACAATTGATGAATTAGCGAATAACGCAATAGAGATTGGAACAATTGCATTTACAACTTTAAATTTCTTAATAAAATCATCTTCGGAGTTATAGTCAATGTTTAATTGAGTGCCACAAGTTCGGTACATCATATCTAAGCTTAACTCACCTCCTAATGGCATATCTTTTGTCATTAGTTCATATCTTTGTTTTGGATTATTAGGAATTTCATTTAATTTTGAAATAGGATCAAATCCAGCACTAACAATTTTAATATCTAATTTTTGAGTTACTTGTCTTAACTCAAATAAATAATCTTGAGACTCTGCACAAGCTTCATGAATATGGTTTAGTTTGTCACCTGATAATTCTATTTGATTACCAGGCTCTAAAGTAATATTTTTACCACCTTTATTTAATCCAATGATATTTTCCTTCTCTAAAATTGGATTCCAGCCAAATTCTAATAAGGCATCAAACATTTGTTTTATTTTTGGATAATCAATCCTTTTATTACTAGATTTATCGAATAAGAATTTTTCATGTTCAATACCAATTTTAAAATCTTTAGTTTGTTTTATTCCAGATTTAAAATATTCAATAATTTGTTCTTTAGAATTAATCATTTGATTTAAATAATATCTTATTTTGTAATTTAAAGGTAATAATAAGGTGTTTTAGAAAAAATTCTTTTAACCATGGGAGAAAATTCTTCTAAACTCATACTTTTATAATCTGGATCAAATGATGATTGATCATAATTTTCACAAAAATTAATTGTTGCTTCATAGTGTTCATGATCTTTAAATTTATCTCGTGCATTTCTATCTCCCCCTAAATGGTGGGCGCTATAATAAGTTTGAAAAAGACCATGATGCTGGATAATCCAATAAGTTTTTTCAGAAACATAGGGTCTTAATATTGAAGCTGCATACTGAGAGTGATTCATTGGAGCTAGATCATCCCCTATATCGTGTAATAAAGTAGCTACAACCATTTCTTCGCTTTCACCATTTTTATAAGCTCTTGTTGCAGCTTGTAATGAATGTTCTAGTCTTGTAATTTGATATCCTTCAAGAGTTGTAGTTTGAGCAGCTAAATATTTGATAATTCTATCAGCAGTTTTTCTTTCAAAATCTTTTTCGTATTTTTCTAAAAGTTGGTAATCGTCTTTGTTACCATTTTTCATCTCTGTAAAACTTACTTTTTTCATTATTAATTATTTGAGGCTGTGCTTAATAATGATAATTGAGTAACTTTACTATCTCCAAGTTCATCTATAGGTTTTACTGGATAGTCACCGGTAAAATAATGATCTGTAAGCTGTGGGTAAGTGTCATTTCTACTATCAAAACCAATTGCTTTATATAATCCACCTAAAGATAAAAATTTTAACGACTTTGCACCAATATATTCACAAATTTCATCATTAGTTTTGTTAGCTGCAAGCAACTCCTTTTTAGTTGGAGTGTCTACTCCATAAAAATCTGGGTATCTTATTTCAGGGCAAGCAATTTTAACATGTACTTCTTTAGCTCCTGCATCATATAACATTTTAACAATTTTATGTGAAGTTGTTCCTCTGACTAGTGAGTCATCAATTAAAATAATTTTTTTGTCTTTAATTGTAGTTTGATTTGCATTTAATTTTAACTTCACTCCCAAGCTTCTAATTTTTTGACTTGGCTCAATAAATGTTCTTCCAACATAGTGGTTTCTAATTAAACCATGCTCGTAATTCATTTTTAAATACTGAGCAAAGCCAAGGGCCGCAGCATTACCACTATCAGGAACTGGAACAACAATATCTGCCTCTACATCATTTTCTTTAGCAAGTTCAGCACCAATATTTTTTCTATGCTCGTAAGCAGTTTTGCTATCAAGAATACTGTCAGGTCTTGCAAAATAAATATATTCAAATACACAAGGCCTTACTTTTTTAGGAGGGAAAGGTTTAATGCTTTCTAGCTTATCATTTTCAATTAAAACAATTTCTCCATTTTCTACATCCCTGACAAATTTTGCACCAATTATATCAAGTGCACAAGTTTCTGATGCAAGAACATAACTGTTGCCCAATTTACCAATTACAAGTGGTCTAATACCGTAAGGGTCTCTCACTCCAATTAATGAGTTTTGTGTTAGCATAACTAAAGCATAACCACCTTGAATTTGAAATATAGCATCAACCACTTTGTCTATTGTTTTTGGTCTTTTAGACTTTGCAATTAATTGAACTATTGTCTCAGTATCAGATGTTGTGTAAAAAATTGCACCTTCTTCAACTAATTTATTTCTTAAAGATATTGAATTAGTCAAGTTTCCGTTGTGGGCAACTCCAATTCCACCTGCATTCGTATCTGCAAAAAAAGGTTGAATATTTCTTAAAGTGTTTTCACCAGTGGTACTGTATCTATTATGACCAATAGCATGATTTCCTTTAAGGTTTTTAAGAACTTTTTCTTTATTAAAATTATCACCAACTAATCCAAATCTCTTTTCAGAATAGTATTTTTCTCCATCAAAAGTCACAATTCCACAACCTTCTTGACCACGGTGTTGAAGTGCGTGAAGACCAAGAGCTGTTAGTGCAGAGGCATCTTTTGCATTACTAACACCGAATACGCCACATTCCTCTTTTAGTTTTGGATCAAAGTTCTTCAATTTTTTCTTTAGAATCTTGATATGTTTTTTCATTAGGAAATTCTTTTATGAGATAATTACTACCTTTTTCAAGGTAAGGAAAGACGTATGATTGATCTTTATTTATAGGCCATTTATCGTGATTGTAGACAATGTGAAATCCTGAAAAAATACAAACTGCAATTATGTAAGCCCTGATAAATCCAAAAAAGAATCCAAATGTTGTATCCAAACCACCAATTCCAGTATAGTTAACAGCTTTACTAATTCCTTTGTTAATCACCAATACTAAGAAAATAACTATTACAAAAATAATAATTCCAAGACCAACATCTAAAACATACTCATTATCAATTATATCTTGGAAATAAGGTTTTATTCTTGGAAATAAAATTAATGTGATCACATAAGCTAGTAACCACTTAGCCATTGATAAAATACTTAAAACAAATCCTTTTTTATAACAGGTGATAAGAGATAAAATGGTTATGATAAGATATATAAGGTCGATGACAGATATTGCTTCATAAAAATCTTTTAAAACATCAATCACAAAATTATTTTCCAAAAGGTTTAACAGTTAAAATTAAGGACGGTAATAAGGTTAAAACAGATATCATAGCAAGTAACATTGCAAGACCAGTAAATAGTCCAAAATAAATTGTAGGAATAAATTTTGATAAAACTAAAATTGAAAACCCAAATACAATTGTTATAGATGTATTAAGTATTGCAACCCCAACTGTTGAGTGACATTTTTTTAAAGTTTTATTGTAGTCTTTAATTTTACTAAACTCTTCTTTAAATCTATAGATATAGTGAATACTATTATCTACTGCTATCCCAATAGTTATTGCTGCTATAGTGATTGTCATCATATCTAATGGAATACCAAGAAGACCAATAATTCCTAAAATAAAAAATGCTGCTATAAAATTAGGCACTACTCCAATAAGGGATAATTTAATATTTCTAAATAGAATTATAAACATTGTAAATATTCCAATCATTACCAATCCTAAGGTTAAAATTTGAGATTTGAACAAGCTTTGTAATAAATTATTAAATAAAATTAAAACTCCAGCTAGCTTATATTCACTTTCGTCTAATCCAATTTTATTTTTTAGATCAAAATTTATTTTATTTATTAAATCATTTCTTCTTAAGTTTTCTTGGGAGTCTATAATTCTTAAATTAATTCTAGCCTCATTATTCTTAATAGATAAATAAGGATCAATAATTTCAGTTTTGATGCTTTGTGGAATTTTTGAATATAAAACTCCCATTTCTAAAGTGCCAAGGGGTTTATTATTATTTAGTTGTGTTGCAACATCTATGATTGAAGAAAAAGAGATAACTTTTCCTACTTGTGGAAGACTATCTAAATAATTGTGAACTGAAGCTATTCTATCAATTTTATCTTTAGTAAACCAATATTTTTCATCATTTTCATCTTCCTCATCACCCCAATCCTCAAATTCATCATCTTCAGTTGATACGTCATTTTTTTCAGTCTTAGGAAATTTTAAAATTACTTCAAGTGGAGTAGTACCACCCAATTCTTCATCTATAAGTTTCATTCCTTTGTATATTTCTGTTTTTTTATTAAAATAATTTATAAAACTGTTTTCTACCTCAAGCTTACTAATTCCAATTAAACTTAAAATAATAACAATGCCTGTTATTCCAAAGATTGTATTTTTGTTATTTAGAGAAAGATGACCTAAAAAAGTTGTTATTTTAGAGTCTTGTTCTTTTCTAAGAGCCATATTTTTTGTTGGCGCAAAATTTAAAAGGGTAGGAAGAAGAGTAAAAGTAATGATGAAAGATGTGATTAATCCAAAAGTCATCATCCAACCAAAATCAATAATTGGTTTAATTCCACTAAAGATTAAAGATAAAAAAGCAAATACAGTGGTAAGGACTGTATACAAAATAGGCCAAAACATTTTATTTGTTGTAAGAGTAATAATTTCAAAGTTATTTTTAGCAGGATAATCTTTTCTTAATTGAAGAAATCGAGTGCTCATATGGATGTTCATAGCCATAGTTAATATGAGCATTAATGCAATAAAGTTTGAAGAAATAACTGTTACCTTCCACCCCAGAATTCCAAGTAAACCCATCATAATAACAACTGAAAATAGGCAGCTACTAATTGGAACAATAATCCAAATTAATTTTCTAAAAACAAACCATAAAGTTGCAACAATAAATATTAAAACTCCTAAACCAAAAACTAAAATATCACTTTTAATGAAAGTCATCATATCGTCAGCTATCATTGGAATTCCTCCAAGATAAATTTTTCCAACATCACCATAACTTTTAATGACTTGTCTAATCTCTAATATATTTTGATGATTTTGTTTCTTTATTTTATCTTTGTGCGCTTCAATTTCTTCTTTTGATAAATTTTCGATATTTTCTAATTTTTTGTTTTCTTTAATATTCACAATAATCCCACTAGTGTTTCCATTTTCACTAATCACAAAATTTCTAAAAACAGGACTATTTAAGATTTCTTTAAACCCACGATCTCTATCAACACCTTCATCTTTAAGTGTTTTAAAACTTTCTAGTCTCTCTTGTAGTGGTGCATCTGAATTATCTAAAAGGGGTATATCTAAAAGAGTAATGACACTATGAACCCAATTTAGACTTTGAATTTTATATTTTAAGCTTAAAAGATTATTAATCGAGCTATCCGTTACCATTCCTTCATTGGGAGTATAGGTAAGAATTAAAAAGTCTTTTGAACCATATCTTTCTGTGACTTCTTTTAGATATACTAGATCAGGATCACCCTCTATCAGCAGAGTTTCAGAAGATGCATCTAATCTAAAATCTTTAGAACAATATCCAAAGCTTAATATAGCAATAAGGAGTAAAACAAATACGGCTTTAGGGTTTTTAAGGACTCCATTTTGATAAAATTGAGCAAACATTAGCTCTTTTATATTGGAATTTAATTAATTTGAGTATCTTTAAATTTAGTAAATCTCTCTTCAAACTCAAGAGTTACATTACCTATTGGACCGTGTCGTTGTTTCCCAATTATAATTTGAGCTAAGTGAGCAACTTCATTCATTTTTGCTTGCCATTCTGCATGTTCAACTGTCGCCTCCCTCGGCTCTTTTCTTTGTAAATAATATCCTTCTCTATAAACAAACATTACAACATCTGCATCTTGTTCAATTGAACCAGATTCTCTTAAGTCTGATAACTGAGGTTTATGATCATCTCTCTGCTCAACTTGTCTTGAAAGTTGAGATAATGCTACAACAGGAACAGCTAATTCTTTTGCAATTGCTTTTAGTCCTTGAGTAATTTGTGAAATTTCTTGAACTCTTCCATCTTTATTAAATGTTGTTCCTCTCATTAGCTGAATATAATCAACCACAATCATATCTAGACCAAACAATCTCTTAATTCGTCTAGCTCTATTACTCATTGCAGCAATACTAATTGCAGGTGTTTCATCTATATATAATGGAAGTTCAGCAATATTTTTTGAAGTTTCTAAAAATTTATCAAATTGTTCATCTGAAATTCTTCCTCTTCTTATATCGTTAGAACTAATTCTTGCTTGTTCTGAAATAATTCTAGTTGATAATTGCTCGGAAGACATCTCTAGTGAAAAGAAAGCAATTGAAGATTTTTTTCCACTGTCTTGTAATTTTTGTGCAGCATTAAATGCTATATTTGTTGCAAGAGAAGTTTTACCCATTGAAGGACGCCCAGCAATAATAATTAAGTCTGATTGATGTAGGCCACCAAGTTTATCATCTAAATCTCTTAGCCCTGTTGGAACACCAACAATACCTTCTTCATTTTTATAAGCAGCAGACGCCATTTCAATCGTTTGCTTCATTGCTTCATCAAACTTAACTAGTGAAGAATTAAAAGAACCTTTCTCAGCTAAATCAAAAAGTAATCTCTCAGAGTTTTCAATAATAGTTTGACCATTGGTACCTAGTTCATTTAATTTCGCACTATCAATGGTTTGTTCAGAAATTTTAATCAATTCACGTCTGACAAACATATCATAAATTATTTTTGAATATTCAACTGCTTGTCTTACTGAAGTAGAAAATTTTGTAATCTTAACTAAATATTCAGGAACATTTAAATCATCCTTTTCATCTTCAAAATAATTCTTAAGTGTAATAGGGTTTGCTAGCATCCCTTTGTAAACCAAGCTTTCAATTGCCTCATAAATTTTTTGATGCATTGGATCATAAAAATTAATGCTTGAAATTATTGTACTAATTTCATCAAATATATCATTGCTAACTAGTATGGAGCCGATAACAGCTTGTTCTGCTTCAATGTTATTTGGCAATTCTTTAAATTGATCTTTAACGATGCTTAAATTGTTTTCCACAAATTCAATTTACAGAAATTTTATTTAAATAGAATTACTTTTAAAGGTTGGGGAAAAGAATGTATAATTATTGTATCGTATCAGCCGAAGTAACATTAACTGTAATTTCAGCATCAACTTCAGAGTGTAAAGAAACTTTTACTTTAAATTTTCCTAAAGATTTAATTTCTTCAACTGGTTGAATCATTGAAGGTTTGATATCAATTTTATTTTCTTCTTGAATTAATTTTGCAATTTCAGTTGGTTTAACTGAACCATATAATTCATTATTTTCAGTACTTAGTTTTTTAACTCCATACTCTTTACCATTAATTTGCTCTGAAATTTGGGATGCTTCTTTTTTCTTTTCATTATCTTTTTTTGATAAATCTGCTTTAATTTTTTCAACTTCTGAAATGTTTTCTTTTGAAGCGTATAAAGCTTTTTTGTTAGCAATTAAAAAATTTCTCGCATAACCTCTTTTAACTTCTATCACTTCACCGATAGAACCAATTCTTTTTACGTTTTCTAGTAAAATAACTTTCATTTTATATTAATGCTAAATTTCTAGCTCTTTTAATTGAAAGAGATAATTCTCTTTGTTTCTTTTGTGATACATTCGTTATTCTTGAGGGTAAAATTTTTCCATTTTCAGACATATATTTTTTTAAAAGTCTTACATTTTTATAGTCAACTGCAGGAGCACTTTTTCCTGAAAGAGGACAAGTTTTTTTAAATTTATATTTATTTGGTTGGAAAATACTTAATTTAGCAAAATTGCTTTGTTTACCTTTTTTATTACCACTTTGTCTTTTAGGCATAATTAGTTTTTATAACTTTCTTTTTTGTCATCATCATCTCTTTTAGCAAAGTAATTAGCTTCAAGATCAAATTTTTTAACTCTAACAGTTAAGTATCTTAATAATTTTTTATCTATAGCCTCATTTTTTTCTAACTCATCGATTACATTGCCTTTACCTTTAATCTTAAAGTGAATGTAGCTACCTTTTTTATTTTTTTTAATTAGGTATGATAAGTTTAGCAAACCCCAGTTCTCAGTTTTAACAATTTCGCCTTCATTTTTTTCAACAATTTTAGAATATTTTTCAGTTAATTGCTTAATTTCACTTGGTGAAGTGTCTTGCCTAGCTATAATAGTGTGTTCGTATAAATTCATTTAAGTTCTTTAATAAAAAGTGAGGATATACTATTATAAATGTTCAATTACAATAGTTAAAAAGGCAAAATTAATAGTTTTTTTTATATGTTTTCAGTAATTTTTCCAGGTCAAGGTTCACAAATGGTTGGAATGGGAAAGGAATTCTATGACAAGTTTGATCTTGTTAAAAATCTCTTTAAAGAAGCTGATGATACACTAAATTTTTCAATGTCTAAGCTCATATTGGAAGGGCCAAAAGAAGGATTAGATCTAACAGCTAATACTCAACCAGCAATATTTTTAATCAGTTATTCAATTTTTAATGTAATTAAAAAAGAATTTAATATTGATTTGGGTAAAGCAAAATATTTTGCAGGTCATTCATTAGGTGAATACTCTGCGTTATCTTGTGCTGGTTATCTAAATTTTTCAGATACTTTAAAGATTTTAAGAATAAGAGGAGACGCAATGCAAAATTCGGTACCCAAAGGAGAAGGTGGTATGGTTGCCGTACTAGGCTCAACAGTTGATGTGATTGAAAAAATATTAAAAGATAATGAGCAAAATTTAACTGCTCAAATTGCAAATGATAATTCTGAAGGTCAGATCGTCTTAAGTGGTAAAACAGATGATTTAGATAAATTAATTTTAATTTTAAAAGAAAATTCAATTAAGAATATAAAGCTACCAGTAAGTGCACCTTTTCACTGCAATTTAATGAATAAAGCAACAAATATAATGGATGATGAATTAAATAAGCTAAACTTTAATGAAGGTGAAAATAAATTAATTTCAAATGTTACAGCTAATGAAATATTAAATACTACTGAGCTTAAGAGATTGCTAGTAAAACAAATTGAAAATAGAGTTAGATGGAGAGAGAGTGTTATTAATATGATTGATAGTGGGGTAAATCATTTCATTGAAATCGGTCCAGGTAAAGTTTTATCAGGATTGGTCAAAAGAATTAGCAAAGAGGTAAAAATAAATACTATTAATAATCAAGGAGATATTGAAGATTTAAAAATATGAGCAATTTAGAAAAAAAAAATATCATTGTTACTGGTGCATCAGGTGGAATAGGCAATGCAATAATAAAAAAACTTAGTGAAGCAGGTGCAAATATTTTAGCTTCAGGAACTAGAATTGAAAAATTAGAAGAGCTTAAAAAAAATTTTGATGGTTTAAAGATATTAAAATTTGATATATCTCAAAGTGACAAAATCGAGGAATTTATTGAAAATGCTACAAATGAATTAGGTGGTAGTTTAGATGGTATGGTCAATAATGCAGGAATAACCCAAGATAATCTTGCAATTAGAATGAGTTTGGATGAATGGCAAAAAGTTATTAATATTAATTTAACCTCAACATTCTTAATGAGTAAATTTGCTATTAAAAAAATGCTTAAAAATAAATCTGGAAAAATTGTAAACATTACTTCAGTTGTTGGTCACACTGGAAATTTAGGACAAGCTAACTACACAGCCTCAAAAGCTGGGATTGTTGCTATGTCAAAAAGTCTTGCAATAGAATACGCAAAAAAAAACATTAATATAAATTGTATTTCACCAGGATTTATTAAAACAGCAATGACAGATAAAATTGACGATAAGTTTAAAGAAGTTATTATCTCAAAAATACCCTCAGCTCGTCTTGGTGTGCCTGATGATATTGCAAATGCTGTGTTATTTTTAAGTTCAGATCAGTCTAATTATATTAATGGTGAAACACTGCATGTTAATGGGGGCATGTATATGGCTTGACAAAATAGCTTTTTAAACTATTAAGAATCTATAACAAAAAAAGGATCAATATGTCAGAAGACGTTTCAAGCAAAGTAAAAAAAATTGTAGCTGATCACTTAGGTATCGATGAAGCAAAAGTAACAGAAGAGTCTAGTTTTATAGATGATTTAGGCGCTGACAGCTTAGATACAGTTGAGTTAGTGATGGCTTTTGAAGAAGAATTTGGATCTGAAATTTCAGATAGTGAAGCTGAGAAAATTTTAACTGTTGGTGATGCAGTTAAGTTTATCGAAGGAAAAGCGAACTAATATTTTAAATGCCTTCAGAAAATGATGGCGTAATGATTGTTTTATCCTCTCCATCTGGGGCGGGTAAAACCACATTAGTAAAAATGTTATCAAAAGTAGATAACTACGAAATCTCCATTTCACATACAACCCGTCAACCAAGACTTAATGAAAAAAATAATAAAGATTATTATTTTGTAAATGAAGATGAGTTCAATAGGTTAATAAATAATCAGGAGTTCTTGGAATATGCAAAAGTATTTAATAACTTTTATGGAACAACTAGAACACCTGTTATTGATAGATTAAATAAAGGTAAAAATGTTTTATTTGATATTGATTGGCAAGGTGCAGACCAAATAAAAAATAAAAAGTTAGATTATAAGTTAATAACATTTTTTATTTTACCTCCAAGTAAGGAAGTTTTATTTGAAAGATTGTCAAATAGAGACATGAAAGATAAATTAATTGCAGAAGAAAGAATGAAGCAATTTGAAAGAGATGTCCTACATTGGATCAATTACGATTATGTAGTGATTAATGATGATTTAGAAAATTGTTATTACTAATTTAATCAATGCTGAAATTTCTAATGGATCTAAAGACTATGATTTAGAATATATAAGAAACCATGTTGGTAAACTAACTTCTTAATTTTTCATACTCAATTGTTAATTGATAATAAGTATCAAAGTCTAGGTTTTGAGGTCTTAAATTTAAATCTATATTTAATTTATTAAGTAAATATTTATTTTCACTAAATATTTGATTAAATGGTTTTTTTAGCATTTTTCGTCTATGTCTAAAGAATATTCTTGTAATTTTTTCCAAATTTAGTGGATCTTTAATTTCAGCAAATTTTTTTTTAGGAGTAAAGTGAATTAAAGTACTCTGTATTTTAGGTCTTGGGGAAAAACTTTCAGGAGAAATATCACAAATTTTATTAATATTAAGTCTCCAATTGGCTAATATTGATAATCTACCATAAGTAGAGGTATTATATTTAGCCACAATTCTGTCAGCTACTTCTTTTTGAAACATCAAAATAAGATCAGAAAACCAATAATCTTTTTTTAAACTTGTAATCCATGTACTAAGTATTTCTGTAGATATATTATAGGGTAAGTTTCCAAATACAATAATCTTATTATTAGATAATGAACTTTCATCAAAACTAAGAATATCTTTGTTAAAAATTTTAACTCTTTTATCAATTATTTCTTTTAAAGAATCTGCTAAAAAGGTATCCTTTTCAACAAGATACATTTTACTTGGATTATTTCTTAAAATTTCCTTAGTTAAATTTCCTGTACCTGGACCAACTTCTAAAATTTCATTGTTTCTGATTGATACGGTGTTAATTATTTTATTAATTATATTATTATCAATTAAAAAATTTTGACCTAAGCTTTTTTTTGCTTTAATCAATTTTATTATCCAAAAAAGAAATAGCTCTTATTAAGCTTAAAGGATTAGATAGATTTTTTCCTAACATTTTTTCGTTTGGTCCATGATCAGGAGAAATTCTTGTAAAAGGTAACCCAAGCGTAATATTAATTGCGTCATATTCAAATAATGTCTTTATTGGTGTTAACACTTGATCATGATACATTCCCAATATTACATTAAATTTTTTTCTATTATTTTTTAAAAAAATAGTATCTGCGGGATAAGGTCCAGCAACGTCATAACCACGCTTAACTAGCCTTTTAATAACAGGTTTTGTTATTTTTTCATCTTCATTAAATTTGTTTGTACTTTCACAGTGAGGGTTAAGACCTAAAACTGCAATTTTAGGCTTTAAATACAATTTTTTTTTATAAAAATTATCAATCAAAATAATTTTATCATTAATTGCTTTTCTTGTAATTCCTTTTACGACATTTTTTAATGGCAAATGTGTTGTGACAGGACATACTGAGAGGTTTTTATTAAATATCAGCATTGCATTTTTCTTTATTTTAAATTTGCTTGCCAGATATTCAGTTACGCCTAAATATTTTTTTTTTAAAAAACTTTTTTTTGAAATTGGCCCGTTAATAAATTTTGTTGTAATACCATCACTTAAAATTTTAAAAGCAATTTGAAATGAATTTTTTATATATG
>JAOJEG010000012.1 GCA_028226535.1 Candidatus Pelagibacter sp.
GTGGTTAATAATTCAACACCATAATTAGAATTATTAAGTCTACCTCCTGCATTAATAATTGGCCCAATTAAAAATCCTAAATCATCAATAGTTAATTTTTTTTTTAATTTATATTGCTCAAATATATAATTTAAAGCTAGATAATTTTTGATATTAAAATTATCAATTGTATTAAGTGCAATTGTTCTATTAATTTTTCTTAGAGGCATTACATCACAAATAGTAGCTAGTAATACATAAATTAAAAAATTAGATATTTTGAAGTCTGATTTAGTTTTTTGAATAATAGTTTCTATAAAAAAATATGTTAGAGATGTAGCACATAAGAGAGATTTTTCTTTTTTAATAGATTCTTTTTTAGGATTAATAATTACATTTGATTTTGGATAAGGCTTATTTATTTCATGATGATCAATTATTATTGATTTGATATTATGTTTGTTTAAATATTCAATGGCTTCATTTGAAGTAGAGCCACAATCAACCATTATTACTAGCTTAGGTTTTTTTAAAATCAATTTTTGGAATAGCTTTTTACTGGCGCCATAACCATCTTCGGTTCTGTCAGGAATATAAAAAAAATGTTTTTGATTAATAAAATTAAAATATCGAACTAATAATGATGTAGCACAGGCGCCATCGACATCATAATCACCTAAAATACAGATATTTTCATTATTATTAATAGTTTTTAAAAGTATATGTGATGCTTTTTGGAAATCTTTGTCATCTTTAAATATATTTATTAATTTCTGCTTATTATTAATTCCATATATTTCTGAAGTATCATAGTTTCTTGAAATAATTAATCTAGTTATTACATCACCCAAGCCATAATCTTGTTTAAATTTTTCTACTAATTTTTTATTAACCTTTTGTTCTGTCCAAATTTTACCAGAAACAGAAATCATTCATTTATTGAATTGATGCTTTTAACAATTTCTTTTGAATTAGTATTTTTATGTGTCACTAGGGTTTCACTAATATATTTATCTCCATCAATAATTATACCATTTAAAACTTCACAGGTGGTAATTCCTGATGCACAAAAAAGAGAATCTCCTTTAACAATTTCATTTAATTCATATTTTTTATTTAAGTTAGTTATACCCATTGATTTAGCTTCAATTATATCTTTTTCATTATCAAAAATAAATCTTCCTTGAAAATGACAGTTATATGTATCAAGCGCACATGCAGCTAAAACCCCTTCTGGACCACCACCAATACCTAAAAACATATCAACATTATACTTTGGATCGGAAACATATAATGCACCAAGTACATCACCATCTGTAATTAGTTTAATATTTACTCCTAAATCTTTGAGCTTATCAATTATTTTTTTGTGTCTAGGTCTATCTAAAACACAAACTGTAATTGAAGAAAAATCTTTATTTTTAAATTCAGATAAATTTTTGATATTTTTTTCTAACGGATAATCTAAATCAATCAAATCTTTATCAATTTTTCCAGTAGCTATTTTATTCATGTAAGTTTCAGGTGCATTAAATAGATTGCCTTTTTCTCCAACAGCTAATACCGCAATGCCTCCTGGTAAATTATTTGCAACAAAATTTGTTCCCTCAACAGGATCAACTGCTATATCAAAATTAGGACCATTTGTTGTACCTAAAATCTCTCCTGTATAAAGTAATGGAGCTTCATCTAGAGTTCCCTCTCCTATTACTACTTGTCCATTCATATCAATTTTATTTAGTTCTGACCTCATAGAGTCAACGGCAGCTTGATCAGCTGCAATTTTATCTTTTTTACCTACTAAGTATGATGCAGCTAGAGCAGCTTTTGAAGTAACTTGACTAAATTTGTCAATAAATTTTTTATCAATTGCCATTAAATTTTTTCATCAATAAATTTATCTTCATTTATTTTTGACTCAAATTCTCTTAAACGTTTATAAACGCTAGCTAATTCAATTATTGTGGGCCACGCTTTTAGAATATATTGCATTGATCCTTCAACTCTTCCAAAAGCCCTAATAATTTGTTGCATTACACCAAGTGTAACAGCTCCAGCGACTATAGCAGGTGCTAAAAAAACATATGCTGAAAGAACATTTGCCTGTAAATAGGCAATTCTACCTACATTAAAATATAAATATCGAATATAACTCAGAAAATGTATTTCTCTTACACCATTAAAAAGTTCCTCAATTGATTTTGGTCTGACCGTTCCGTCGTCCTCAGCGACTACTAATATTTTTCTATAAGCAGCCTCTTTTTTTTGAAGATCATATTCAACACCAACTAGTCTTAAAATTAATCCTAAAACAATTAAAAATATAGTTCCTCCAACAGACCAGATTAAAGCACCAACAATTAATCCATAATCCCAATCACCAAAAAAGAAGATCGGAATACCAATACTTAAACCAAATAAGATTGGCATAAATTCAACTAATATCATTAAAGCTTCAATTAAACTTGTGCCTAAGGTCTCCATTATTCTAGAAAACTTTATTGTGTCTTCTTGAACTCTCTGGGAAGCTCCTTCAATTTTACGAGCTCTATCATATACACTGTGATACCACTCAACCATTGATGTTCTCCATCTAAATAAATAGTGGGAGGTAAAGAAACTAACAACAACAGCTACACCAACATATATCGCAGCTAATGTTATAAAAGATAATAAACTAGACCAATACTCTTCGATAGTTATAGCATTTGGCTCACCAAGCGCTTTTTGAATCATGTCATAGAATTGACCAAACCACTCATTTATTTTGACATCAATTTTAACTTGGATCCATAATGAAGATAAAATGATAATTGATCCAAGCCAAGACCACATAAACCATTTTCTTAATTTGAAAAATCTAAACATTAATTATTTTAAAAAATTATCAGCGTATGATTTTTTTACAGTTTTTCTTTTTTTTGGTTCGATTAATTCAAAATCTATTTTTTTCTTTTTTGCGTAGCTTATTGCTAACTCCTTTGATGGAAATTGAAGTTTTAATTCAGTCAATGTATCTGAAGAACTTTCCCATCCCATTAATGGATTTCTAGTTGGGTCTTTAGTAATAAATTCTAAAATCCATTTATTACCTTTTCCCGTTCCAGACTGCATAGGGTTTTTATTTGGTATGTAAATTAATGCTTTATTCATAATGATGGTCGGAGTGGCAGGATTCGAACCTGCGACCCTCTGGTCCCAAACCAGATGCGCTACCAGGCTGCGCTACACTCCGATGCGTGTACTAATACAACAGTTATTGATAATTTCAATGTATAAAGAAGCCAAAATTAAAAGAAATTTGATAAAAATCTGTTATATAACGAGGCATGATAATTACTTGTCCAAATTGTAATAAAAAATTCAAAATTGATAATTCTCTAATACCAGATGAAGGTAGAGATTTAAAATGTGGGTCATGTAATCATATTTGGCTTTATAAAATTAAAGAAGAAAATAGTAAAATATTAGAGTTAAAAGAGGAAATTGACATCAATGATATTAAAACAAAAGTTGATAAGAATAATGAAGAAATAGTCGAAAACAAAAATCCTCTAACAAAAATTGAAACTGAATTAAATAATCAAAAAAAAGAAAAAAATATAGAAAAACAAAAAGAAACAAAAATATCTAAAAATACTGGAAATAAGCTTTTCTCTTATTTAATCGTATTTATTATATCTTTTGTGGCATTAATTATCTTGCTTGATACTCTAAAAAACCCATTAATCGATGTATTTCCTGGACTTGAAATTATATTATTTAATCTTTTTGAAACATTGCAAGACATAAAGTTATTTATTATAGACCTAATTTAATTTTTTATGATTAATTATTTATCTAAACCTTTTAGATGGTTTTTTAAACTTGAAGCTGCAAGTGGGCTTGTATTATTATTTTCTGCAATAATTGCATTAGTTATAAGCAATTCAGATTTAGCAGAATTATATTTCTCAACCTTAAATAAATATCTTTTTATAGGTATCAATAATTTTGGATTAAAATTATCTGTACTACATTGGATCAATGATGCTTTAATGGCAATTTTCTTTTTTTTCGTTACATTAGAAATTAAGAGAGAATTTTTACAAGGCGAACTATCAAATATTAAACAAGCTCTATTACCAATAATAGCAGCCGTAGGTGGAATGCTAGTCCCTGCTTTATTTTATGTTTTTGTAAATCTAGGTGATAGTGAAACTTTGAATGGATGGGCAATACCCTCAGCTACGGATATTGCTTTTTCTTTAGGTGTTTTATCTTTGCTTGGTAAAAGAGTTCCTCTATCATTAAAAGTATTTCTAACAGCGCTAGCGATAATTGATGACTTAGGTGCAATAGTAATTATTGCTCTATTCTACTCAGGAGATTTGAGCATCAAGTATTTAAGTTTAATGTTATTAGCTTTTATTTTATTGTTATTAATTAACAAATTTAATATTAAAAAGTTCTTACCTTATTTGATTGTCGGACTTTTCCTTTGGGATTTTACTCATAATTCAGGAATACATGCGACTATTGCTGGTGTTTTGTTAGCCATGACGATTCCTCATAGAAAAAAAGAAAAAGATTTTTCTTTATTAATTAAAATAGAACACGCAATTAGTCCATATGTAGCTTTTGGTATAATGCCACTTTTTGCTTTTGCAAATGCTGGTGTTTCTTTGGAGGGTTTATCATTTGCATCATTGTTAGATAAAGTTCCACTAGGTATCGTACTTGGACTATTTTTGGGTAAACAATTGGGTGTATTTATATTTTCTTATGCATCTATAAAATTAAAAGTAGCTCAAATGCCGAACAACACAAGTTGGTATAATTTTTATGGCGTGGGAGTCCTTACGGGGATTGGATTCACAATGAGTTTATTTGTTGGAAATTTAGCTTTTGTTGAAAACATGCAATACATGGATGGAGTTAAAATAGGAGTTTTAACCGGATCATTATTATCAACGTTATTTGGTTATTTTCTAATATTACTTACTCCAAATAAACCTAAGCAATGAGAAAATTAATATTTTTATTAACTATATTTATGTTTTTTTTTAAATCTTCAGCGACAGCAAACTACGAAAAAAAAATTTATGATTTCACTATAGAGAGCATAACTGGTGAGACAATCGATTTTAAAGATTACAAAAATAAAGTTATTTTAGTTGTAAATACCGCAAGTTATTGCGGGTTTACAAAACAATATGATGAATTACAAGAATTGTGGAATTTATATAAAGAGAAAGGTTTAATTGTTCTTGGAGTGCCGTCTAATTCATTTAATCAAGAAAAAAATAACAATTCAGATGTTAAAAAATTTTGTGAAGTAAATTTTAATATTAACTTTCCACTTACAGTTATTACTGAAGTTAAAGGAAAAAATGCTCATGAACTTTTTAAATGGGCTTCAGAAAATCATGGCAAATCTGCTGAGCCAAAATGGAATTTTCATAAGATTTTAGTTAATAAAGAAGGCAAGATTGAAGATACATTCGCTTCATTTACAAAACCAATGTCAAAAAAGATCACTAAAGCTATAGAAAAAATTTTATAATTCTAAAGTTAATCCATCGTGAGCTGGAATAACATTTTTTGGCAAAACTCTTTTAAGAACTTTATAATCTAACACAGGTGATAAATTAGTAAGTACAGCTTTTTTTGGTTTACATTTTCTAATCACAGCTAAAGAGGCTTCTAAATTAAAGTGTGATGGATGATAATTGTACCACAAACAATCTATTACTAAATATTTAAGTTTTTTAAAATATTTAAAATCTTGATCATAAATTTTACTTACATCGCTTATATATGCTAATTTTTTATTTATTATAAAACAATTTGATTTTACTTTTCCATGTTCAACTACAATACTTTGAATATTAATTTTTTTGTTATAATTTTTTGTAAAAATTGTTTTGGGTAACTTATTTAGTTTTAATGTTGCAGGATATTCTATTGAGTAGCTATTAAAGATATATGAGAAACTCTCTTTTAAATATTTTGATGTAGGAGCATCAGTAAAAACATTTATTTGTCTCCTGCTATTAATATAAAAAGATCTTAAATCATTTATTCCATGAGTTTGGTCGCCATGCATATGTGAATATAAAACTTTATCAATTCTTTTGATATTATGCCTCAATAATTGTTGACGTAAATCAGGAGAAGTATCAATTAATATATTTTCCTCAGAAGTTTTTAATAAAGCAGAGCATCTTGTTCTATAATTTTTTTTATTTTTTGGATCGCAATTTCCAAAATAACCATCTGGACGTGGTACACCCATAGAACTTCCACATCCAAGAATTATAAATTTCATAATATTTAATTAAAAAAAAGTTTATTAAAGTTATTAGTTGTAGAATTAACAAGCTCTAATTTAGAAATATTTTTTATATCTGCTAATTTTTGAGCAGTATAATCAATAAATGAAGGCTCATTTTTTTTACCTCGATTAGGCACTGGTGCTAAAAAAGGACTATCTGTTTCAATTAAAATTCTATCTAAAGGCAAAAATCTAAATGTTTCTTGTAATTCTGCAGAATTTTTAAAAGTAATAATGCCACTAGCAGAAAAAAAAGCATTTAATGTTAATAGTTTTTTTGCAAAATTTAAACTACCTGTAAAGCAATGCATTAATATTTTTAGATTTTTATCTTTATAATCATTCAATATATTAAAAGTTTCTTCTTCAGCGTCTCTAGAATGAATGATTAATGGAGAGTTTGTTTTAATAGATGCCTCAATATGTTCTTTAAAACTTATTATCTGATTATCTTTATCACTATTATTATAGTAAAAATCTAAACCAGTTTCGCCAATTCCGATTATTTTATCATTTTCAGTAATATTTTTTATTATTATATCTGAAGTAATCTTATTTTCGTTTGTCTCATGCGGATGAATTCCAATTGTGCCATAAATCATTTTATCTTTTTGTATGATTGTCTTAATTCGCTCAAAACTTTCAAAAGAGGTCGAAATCGTTAATAGTTTTTTTATACCAATCTCTTTTGAACGTTTAATTACATTGGTTAAATCACTTAACAAAGGTTCGTGATCTAAATGACAGTGTGAGTCAATCATTGTTTTTATCTATCTTTTTAAAAAGAATATCAATTTTATTTATTTTACTACCTTTTGATAAAAATTCATTACTTTCAACAGAGGTTAAATTAATATCATTTTCATTAAGGTTAAAAATTTTAAGAGCATTTAAGGATGATTGAGGAATTATAGGATAAAGTAAATAACTAATTTTTCTAACTATTTCTAAAGTTGTATAAACGATTGTATTTAGTCTGATAGTATCACCCTTTTTTTTCCAAGGTTCTTGATCATTAAAGTATTTATTAGCTTCAAATAAAGAATTTATAATAAATTCAATATAAAAATTAACATCCTGATTATCAATATTATCTCTAATATTTGATAAATTATTTTTGTATCTATCTAGAATTATCAAATCTTCTTTTTCAAACTTGATATCTTTTGGCACTTCACTATTACAATTCTTAATAGCAAAAGCCGTAACACGTTGACACAAGTTGCCAAAATTATTAGCAAGATCACTATTTATACAATCTTCTAACCTCTCTTGTGATATATTCCCATCATTTCCAAATGACACTTCTTTAATTAAATAATATCTTAATGGATCTAAACCATATTCATTAATTATTTCTATGGGGTCTAAAATATTTCCTTTAGATTTAGACATTTTCTCATCTCCTGAAAGAATCCATCCATGACCATAAACTCTTAATGGCAACTCTATTTTAGCTGCTAAAAGAAATGCGGGCCAATATACCGCGTGAAATCTTAAAATATCTTTACCGATCAAATGAATTGAAGCGGGCCAGAAATTTTTAAATAATTGATTATTAATATCAGGATAATTTAAGGCACTGATATAGTTTGTTAGGGCATCAAGCCACACATATATAACATGATCATTATTATTAGGTACTTTAATTCCCCATGAAAAACTTTTTCTGCTTACAGATAAATCTTTCAAACCACTTTTTACAAAACTAATAACTTCATTTTTTCTAGATTCTGGAGCAATAAACTTTGGATGTTTTTCATAATAATCAAGCAAAGGTTTTTCCCATTTAGATAATCGAAAAAAATAAGACTCCTCCTCTATCCATTCTACATTTGATTTTGATGAAATTGATCTTTTAATGCCATCTATATCTTCAATTTCATCTTCATTATAAAAAGCTTCGTCAGATACTGAATACCATCCAGAATATTTAGATAAATAAATATCATCATTTTTTTTAAGTTCATTCCATAAATGTTGTACTGTTTTTTTATGTCGTTCTTCAGTAGTTCTTATAAAATCAGTGTTAGTAAGATTTAATGTTTTTGAAAGATCTCTAAATGTTTGACTAATTTGATTACAAAATTCTAATGGATCAATATTTTGTTTTTCAGCTGATCGTTGTATTTTTAAACCATGTTCGTCAGTCCCAGTTAAAAAATGGACCTCGAAACCATCCATTCTTTTAAATCTTGCAAAAAAGTCAGCTATTATACTAGAATATGCGTGACCCATATGTGGTTTGGCAGATGGATAATAAATTGGTGTTGTAATATAAAATTTTTTATCCATTTAAAACCTTATCATCAAATTCCATTAATAATGTTTCATCATCTAGATTAAAGATTTTTGTATTGTTTATTTTTTTTAAAAAATAATTTTGTATTTTCAATAGTTTAATATTATTTAATGATACATTTTGTCTAAAATAAAGTTCTATTAATGAATATATTAAATGTTTAATAAATTGATCTTTCTTATATTTTTTTTCATTTATAATCATTTTAATAAAATCTTTTAAGTTCATTTGCGTTAGATCAACACCATTTGTATTGGCAAAATTCAACAAATTTAATATCGATCCTGGTGTGCTATAATTATTTATCATTTGTTCATGAATTAATTCTTTTATATTTTCACCTAAAATTTTGTTTGAAATATCAAAAGATTCTTCAGATTTAAGATGGATATTATAGTTAAGACATCTAGATTTAAGTGTAGGTAAAATTTTTTTATGATTATTGATTAATATAAAATAAATATTTTTGTTAGGTTCTTCTAATATTTTTAGTAAAGCATTAACTGAATTGATGTTTAATAGTTCAATATTGTCTATAAGGACAAGTCTCGGTTTTGTATTGAAAGACGATTTATTAAGAGTTAATATTAAATTTCTAATTTGACTAATATCAATACTTTTTTTATCTTCATCAATATCAATTAAAATAAAATTAGGATTAGATTTATTTAAAATTAATTTATACGATTTATTTTCTGGATCAATTTTAAACTTTTTTTCATCATAAGAATGATCTTCATTGAAAGATAAAATGCGATTAATAATATGGTAAGCTAAAGTAGATTTACCAATACCTTTTTCTCCAGATAATAATATTTTGTTAGGTAGTTTTTTGTTTTTATATAGATCTATAAAATTACAAAATTCTAAATGATGACCATATAATGTAAGTTGATTTACTGGATTTAAATTCATTTAATCAATCTATCAATTTTATTTAAAATTAATTTTTCATTTTTATCTATATTTAAATTTGAGTCGATTAACTGATATTTATTTTTGTTTTTTTTTAATAATTTTAAAAAACCGATTTGAACTTTGTTATAAAATGACATTTTAAATTTATCATATCTGTTTAATGATTTTCTTTGTTTTAATCTTTTTTGAAGATTTTTTTTACTGACCACATTTAGAAATGTAAAACTTACTTTAATGTTTTTAAGTAAGTATTTGTTTAATGTTTCAATTAAATCTAGATCAACACCCATACCATAATGTTGATAAGCAATTGTAGAGTCTGTAAATCTATCAATAAGTATTATTTTCTTATTATACGATTTTTTTATAATATTTATATTTTCACTTCTTGCTGCCATATATAGCAACAAATCAGTATCTTTATCAAAATTGGATTTGTTATTTAAAATTAACTTTCTAATTTTTTCTGAATTTGGATTTCCACCAGGTTCTCTTATTTTTATGTGATTAATCTTTTTTTTACTCAAATATTTTGAAACAATTGAAATATGGTGACTTTTACCACTCCCTTCAATTCCTTCGAAAACAATAATTGGTTTTTTAGACATCGCCCCAAATGAGATAATTAAGTGATTTTAATAATCTTGATACAAAATTTACTTTTTTAACTCCTTTTGAAGCTAGTAAATCGTATTCACCAATTAACTCATCATCGTAAACAATTTTTAAAATAGCAACTTTTTCATCCTTTTTAATTGGAGCTTCAATAGGTCCCTCATATTTAATAGATACTTTTAAAAGTTTTTTTTTGGCTTTTTTTATAGTTTTGTAGATATTTTCATTAGTATAAACATCAACTTTATCTTGTTTTCCAAGCCATACGTCAATTTTTCCAAATGGTTCATTGGCTTTAGAAATTTTTACAAGATCAAAATTAGTAAGACCGTATGTTAACAATTTAGAACTTTCTTTTGATCTGGCATTTTTTGAATTAAATCCACTACCAACAGCAATTAATCTTCTTCCATTTCTAATTATTGATGAAGCTAATGAATATTTTTCTAATGCCAAGTATCCAGTTTTAATCCCATCAGCGCCTAGGTTGTTTTTATATAAAAGAGGATTTCTATTGCCTTGTGTTATGGGGTCGCCACCAGTTCTATTCCATGTAAATTTTTTTTCTGAAAACATCTCATAAAATTTAGGGTGTTTATCAATTAAATATTTGGACATTTTTAAAATATCTCTTACAGTTGAATAATTGTCAGGATGATTGATACCTGATGAATTTGCAAAATTAGTATTTTCCATGCCTATTTCCCTAGCTTTTGCAGTCATTAATATTGCAAACTCCTCTTCAGTGCCTGCAATACCTTCTGCTATAGCGACACAAGCGTCATTTCCTGAAGCAACTATAATTCCTCTAAGTAAATTCTCTACAGAAACTTCATCACCTACCATTATAAACATTGATGAGTAGCCCGATGTTGATAACCGCCATGCTCTTTCAGAAATGATAAACTTTTCATCTAATTTTAAATCTCCTGATTTAATTAAATCAAAAACAATTATTGATGTCATAATTTTTGTCATTGATGCGGGATATATAGAAATATCAGGATCTTTTTCATAAAGGATTTCACCTGAATAATAATCTTGAAGGATTGCAGTTTTTGCTTTTACATCAAAATTTGCCAGCGTTGACTCAACGTAAACAAGGCTTACAAATAATACTAAAAACAACTTCTTAAACATCTTTTAAAATTTCTATATTTTCAAAATTTAATGATTTAATTTCATTAAATGAGTCTTCTAATTTTTTTATATCATTAAACGGTCCTAATAATACCCTATATTTCGTATTAGATATTGTTTTAATAAGAGGGTTCCTAATGTTTGTTTCATTAATAATTCTATTAGACATGTTCTCAGCTGAGTCTTTATAATAAAAATCAGCAATTTTAATTGAGTAACTAAAAATTTCTTCTTTTATAGCCTCTTTTTTTTGTTTATTGATTTCTCCTAAGTTGTCAATTTGAATACCATCAACAGGTACTTTTTGAGCAACTTTTTTTTCTTCCTTAAAAGTTTTGGCTTTTTTAGCAACAAATGTTGAATTTTGAGATATCAAAACAATATTAATATAAGGCTCATTTAAATTTAATGAAAGTTCCTCAGCTATTCTTGAAGTTATTACACTATTATAAAAATCAGAAAATTTAACTTTGTTTGAAATAACTTCAGCTATCACTGTTTTTTGGTTAACTGGATTTGTTATTTTAACAAAAGAATTCTTTTTTAGACTTTTGTGAAAAATTAGAAGAGATCTGTTGTCGATTTTTTTTGAAATTTTTTTTTCCTTTTTAAGTACTGAGTCATAAACAAGTGCAAAACCAGAATTTTTATATTTTGTCACAACTTCCTGATTCATTACATTTTTATTAAGATTACTTTGTTCACAACCTAACAAGAAAATGAAGAATATTATTAATAAAGACTTATAATTCATTTTTAAATTTCTCTTTAAGTGTACAGACAGCTAATGAAAATCTTAAAGACCTATTCCACTGTAAAATAATTTCATAGTTGTCAAAAGTGATATAAGCAGGATTTAACTTTTCAGCATCTGGAATTATATCTTTATCAGGCGTGATTATTGAAGCTGTCAAATTATCAAATTTTTGATCTAATAAATTTTCATTTTTTATATATTTTCTAAAATATTTTAATTTTTTTTTATTATGTAGTTTTTTTGCCGAAATATTTAAATATTTTTTTGGTATTTCATTTGATAATTCAACCTTGTAAAAACAAGGCTCATTATCTTTCCAGCCTATTTTATTTAGATAATTAGCAGCAGATGCATAAGCATCATCATTACTTTTTAAATCAATATAACTATTTTTATCAAAATCTATGGCATAATTTTTCATTGTTGATGGCATAAATTGAAAAAAACCGAATGCTCCAGCCCAAGAACCATATAATGTTTTATAATCAATCTGTTTTTTTTCAATAAGTTTTAACAATATGATTAATTCATTCGAAAAAAATTCAGATCTTCTTTTATCAAAACTTAAGGTTGCTAATGATGACAATATATCCATTTTACCAACATAAGTACCAAAATTAGTCTCTATACCCATCAATGCTAAAAGAAGTTCTTTCTCAATATTATAAAGATTTTCGACACTGTTAATTAAATTTGTGTTTTTTTTATAAAAATCTATTCCTTTAGAAACTTTTTTAGAAGAAGTTCTTTTTGAAATATATGTTTTGGTATCTTCATAAAATTCTGGTTGATATCTGTCGTATTTAATTACATTCGGTAAAAATTTTATATTAGCCATAACAGTATCAAATGTTTCCTCAGAAATATTATTTTCTATTGCGGTCTTTCTAAAACTATCCTTCCAGGCTTCAAATCCAGTCGGATTTTCTGACATAGATGGAGTGAAGCTTAAAAATATGAATATAAATAAATAGTTAATTAGTTTCATATAAATCTTTCAAATATATAATTACAGCAATCCAAATAAAAATAAAACTAACTAATTTAGCCATTGAAAACGGTTCGTCATAATAAAAATATCCAAGTAAAAATTGAAATGTTGGAGTGATATAAAAAATCATACCTGTTGCACCTAATCCACATAATTCAACACCTCTAACATACAAAAATAAAGGTATTACTGTCATTGGCCCAGCTAAAAAAATAAACAGCATCATCGGAGGATCAGACAGCTTAAAATCATTATAACCATTTACTGTAATTAAATAAAAAGCAACTATCGCAAAGGGTAAAATATAAAAGCTTTCAATTAAAAGACCTATATCTGTATCGATATTAATTTTTTTTCTAACTAGATTGTAAAAACCCCAGCTTAAAGCAACTATAATCCCAACCCATGGTAAAGATTTAATACTTATTAAAACTAAATATATAATAGAAATAATCACTAATATGATTGATAATATTCTTTTTTTATTAAGTTTTTCTTTAAAAAAAATATAACCGAGCATTACACTTAAAATTGGCATCATAAAATAGCCAAAGCTTGCATCAATTATCCTAT
The DNA here is from genome assembly GCA_028226535.1 of Candidatus Pelagibacter sp. Next base: position 13,592 of record JAOJEG010000012.1, read on the forward strand.
TAGTTGCTATAGCATAAATCCACACAGCCCAATTTATAAAAATAAGAAAACCAGATAAAAATAAATAAAACAAATTTTTTTTACTTTTAATTATAGTAAAAAAAATATCCCATTTTGAAAAAAAAAATGTTGTTATGATTAATGTAAATGTTGTCCAAAGACATCGGTGAACAACTAATTCTATATGTCCAATGTGTGTAATATATTTAAAATATAGAACACCAAAAAAACCCCACCAAAAAGAACCAAATCCAGCTAAGAACAGTCCTTTGTTAAACTCTTTATTCATAGGATTATTGATTAATAAGTTATAGCTTTTATTAGACTATTTTATGGTTGAATTAAATAATTTTAATAATAAAACAATCATCACGGAAGGATGGCAGAGTGGTTGAATGCACCGGTCTTGAAAACCGGCAAAGGGGCAACTCTTTCCTGAGTTCGAATCTCAGTCCTTCCGCCATTAATTTCTTTCACTATCATATTTAAAGTTCTTAAATAAGGAATTAATGTAATTTTCCTTAAATTCAAAATCGCAATCCAAACCATTATAGTAATTGTATAAATTTGTGTCATCAATATCTATTAATTTTTCTAAATCGGTTAGATCTTTAAGGTTCAATACCTCAATATACTTTTTGGTAAAAGACCCTAAAAGTTTATCCATTTCTTTCGTGCCACGATAATTTGATCTGTAAATAATTTTTTTTTTTAATAGGTCTATATTGAGAGTCATAAATATAATATATTATCACTTCATGAGTAATAAAAGTAATTATGAATATCTTTTATCAGATTTAACTAAACTTAAAGGTGTTGGCACTAAAACAACTAATTTATTTAAAAAAAAGAAAATTAATAATATTTTTGACTTGTTATGGAAATTACCTAAATCCTATACAGATAGAAGTTATTCGACAAAAATTAAAGATTTGAAAATTGGTGAAAACCAAACAATTACCATTATTCCTCAAAAATATTCTTTTCCAAGAGTAAGAAATCTACCAAATAAAGTTTCTTGTACTGATGAAACGGGAGAAATTGATTGTATTTTTTTTAATAGTTACGAAGGTTATGTAAGAAAAATTCTTCCCCTAGGTAAAGAGATAACTATTAGTGGAAAAATTGGTTTTTTTAGAAACAAATATCAACTTACCAATCCCAAATATCTCGCAGAAGACTCTTCGTTGATAAAACAAAAACATAATACATATTCATTAACAGAAGGAATTTCTGAAAAAATTTATAATAAGATTATTAGTCAAATAATAAAGAATCTCCCAACTCTAAATGAGTGGCATTCAGATAATATTTTAGAGAAATTCGGAAATATAAAATGGAATGATGCAATTGTTGAACTACATAAACCTGAAAATATAGGTAATTATAAAAAAAATTTTTATCAAAGGTTGGCTTTTGATGAAATTTTTTCAACATTTTTAGTAAACTCTGAAATAAGAAAAAAAATTAAAAAGATAAAAAAAAAAAGTAAACTTGTAGATAAATCTAAACAAAATAATATTCTAAAAAAATTAGAATTTACACTTACTAATGATCAATTAAAAACATTAGAAGAAATAAATAGTGATCTTTCATCAACTAATAAAATGTTTAGACTACTTCAAGGAGATGTTGGAAGTGGAAAAACTATAGTCTCTTTACTTGCTGCATTTAATACTATTAATTCAGGATTTCAGGTTGCTTTTATGGCGCCAACCGAAATACTTGCAAGACAGCATTTTAACTTTGCAAAAAGACTTTTTTCAAATGGAATCAATATCGAATTAATTTCTGGTAAATCTGAATATAAAATTAAAAAAGAAATTTTAAAAAAATTAGCTGATAATGAAATAGATATCATTTTTGGGACTCATGCAATTTTTCAAAAGAAAGTATATTTTAAAAATTTAGGATTAATTATTATAGATGAGCAGCATAAATTTGGTGTTAATCAAAGAAAACGTTTATCCGATAAGGGTGGAAAAAATTGTGATGTTTTATTAATGACAGCAACTCCTATACCCAGAACATTAACAATGACACTTTATGGAGATATGGATCTATCGATTATAAGAGAAAAACCTAAATCCAGAAAACCAATTAAAACATATAGTAAATTAGAGAGCAAAATTGATGATGTTGTTAAATTTATTAAAAAAGAAATTAAATATGGTAACCAAATTTTTTGGGTTTGCCCACTTATTGAAGAAAGTAAAAAATTAGATCATTCATCAGCAGTTAAAAAATTTGAATTCCTGAATAAAATTTTTCCCAATCAAGTATCTCTATTACATGGCAAAACTGATTTAACAGATAAAGAGATTATCTTAAATAATTTCTTAAAGAAAAAATTCCAGATTTTAGTATCAACTACAATTATTGAAGTTGGTATAGATTTTCCAAATGCAAACGTAATAGTAATAGAAAACGCAAACAAGTTTGGTTTATCACAATTACATCAGCTAAGAGGACGTGTTGGAAGAGGCAATAAAGACTCAACCTGTATTCTTATGTTTAAATCTAACCTAAGTGAAAATGCAAAAAAAAGAATAAATATTTTAAAAGAGTCTACTGACGGTTTTTATATCTCAGAGGAAGATATGAAAATAAGAGGTTTTGGCGATATATTAGGATTTAAACAAAGTGGAAACAAAAATTTCAAATTAGCTGACCCAATACATAATAGTGACCTTTTTCTACTAGCAGAGAAAGAAATTAGAAGAATTGAAATGGATAATGATAATATAAGTAAGTTTAAACCGCTTATAAAATTATACGATAAAGCAGATATTATAAATGATATTGCCTAGGATTGTTTGCTTGAAGTTCCTGCGGAAACAATAAATTTAGAAGCTTCTTCAAAAGTCATATTTAAATAAATTACATCTTCAATTGGAAACATTAACAAGAAGCCACTTGTAGGATTTGGTGTAGTTGGAACAAAAACATTTATTAATTTTTTGTTAGTTTTTTCTGCCATCTCACCTGTATTTTCCTTTGTTGCAAATCCCACAGCCCAAACACCTTTTCTTGGGTATTCAATTAAGACTACACTTTTTTTATTATCACCTTTTTTAGAGAAAGTTTCAGTCATTTGAACAATTGCCGAATAAACAGTCCTTAAAAAAGGAATTCTTTTAAATAGATCGTCAATTAATTTTAAAATTCTTCTTCCAAAAAAGGATAGTGATAACCCACCCACTATAGTTATTAATAATATTGAAATTAAAATTTCCACACCAGGAATATCAAACGGTAAATAATGATTAGGATTAAGGTTTTTTGGAATTAAATTAGAAGATATCCCTATTAAAATCTTACTAAGATATAATGTAAAACCAATTGGAATAAGCACAACAACACCAGTAATAAAATAGTTTCTAAGTGTTAAAGATAATGATTTACGTTTTGATTTTTTTTCCATTTTATTAGTTAAAACTTGAGTAAATTACAAAAGAAATTGCAACAATAAATAATATTATTAGAATTTTATTATTAAGATTCATAATATGATGTTAATATCAATTTTATATGAAAATGAATAGAAGAAAATTTTTATCTTATGTAGGTTGTAGCTGCAGTAGCTTTTTACTAACCTCTTGCACAACTGCTCCAATTACTGAAAGAAAACAATTAAAAATTGTTTCTGAAGCGAATCTTAATGCACAAGCTGCTAGAGTTTATGAAAAAATTAAGGAAAAAGAAAAAATGAGTGATGACACTAAAACATTAAATGAAATTAAAGAAATTGGTAAAAAAATGGAAGACTCAATTTCTGAATATTTTGATAGAGAAAATTTAGATGATCCAACAAAAAATTTTGATTGGGAATACATTTTAATAGATAAAAAAAAAGTACGTAACGCTTGGTGTATGCCTGGTGGTAAGATAGCAGTTTATACAGGTATATTAGATGCAACAAAAAACACTAATGGTTTAGCTGCGGTAATGGGTCATGAAATTGCACATGCTGTTGCAAAACATTCTGTTGAAAGAGCTAGTAGAGGAACATTATTGAATGTTGGAACTAGAATTATTGACATTGCAAGTGGTGGTGTTTTATCAGATATTAATAGAACAACGGGGCAAAATACAGTTGGTTTGCTTGCTCAACTTGGAATACTTAATCCTTTTAATAGAAAACAGGAAAGTGAAGCTGATTATCTTGGAATGATATTTGCATCGTTATCTGGTTATGACATCAGAGAAACAGTTAAAATTTGGGAGAGAATGAAAGAACTTAACAAAGGTAAAGAACCTCCTGAGTTCATGAGTACACATCCGTCCTCTGATAATAGAATTAAAAGTTTAAATGAAAAAATGAACGAAGTAATTTTAGATTATCCACCAATTAAAATTACATAATTGAAATAGTGGTGAGCCCTGATGGACTCGAACCATCGACCCATTCCTTAAAAGGGAATTGCTCTACCAACTGAGCTAAGGGCCCCCATATATTCAAATTGAATAGTTGTTATATACAGAATTATTCTATTTTTTCAAACGTCAAATTGAACAAAAAATTGTTTATCTTCTACAACTTATCTATGTATTTATCATGAAATTGATCAAATGTACCTTCAGATATATTCTTTCTAATTGCTGACATTAATTCTTGATAAAAATTAATATTATGAAGAGTTAAGAGCATAGAAGCTAAAATTTCATTAGTATTAAACAAGTGATTCAAATAATTTTTTGAATATTTATTAAGATTTAGATTGTTACAATTAGGGTCCAGTGGAGTATTGTCAGTTTGATATTTATTATTTTTAATATTTATTCTTCCATCCCATGTAAAAGCCAATCCAGTTCTTCCTGATCTAGTAGGTAAGACACAATCAAACATATCAACACCTCTTTTAACAGCACCAATGATATCAGATGGAGTGCCTACGCCCATTAAATAATGAGGTTTTTCATCAGGAAGATGCTCTTTAATATTATCCAACACCTCAAACATTTCATTTTGTGACTCCCCTACTGCTAAACCACCCATCGCATAACCATCAAAATCAATTTTGATTAATTCTTTTAACGAATTAATTCTAAGATCTTTAAACAAACCACCTTGAATAATTCCAAATAGCGCTTTATGAGAATTTATCCCAAAAGCTTTTTTTGATCTTTCAGCCCAATATAAAGATAATTCCATTGATTTTTTTATCAAATCATAGTCATTTGATTTTCGTGGACACTCATCCATTATCATGACTATATCCGAGTTCAACCCTAATTGAATTCTTATACTCTCCTCAGGACTTAAAAAAAATCTTTTTCCATCGACGTGTGAATTAAAAATTGCTCCTTTTTCCCTATCTATTTTATTAAGTTTAGATAATGACATTACTTGAAATCCGCCGGAGTCTGTGAGAATTGGTAAATCACAATTCATGAAATTATGAAGACCACCAGCCAATTGAACTCTTTCAACGCCTGGTCTAATCATTAAATGATAAGTGTTAGATAATATTATTTCTGATCCAGTTTTTTTAATATCATCAATGGTGCAAGCTTTTACTGTAGCTTGTGTACCAACTGGCATAAAAGCAGGTGTATTAATATTACCTCTATGGGTCTCAATTAAACCGCGTCTTGCAAATTTGTCTTTTTTTAAAACTTTAAAGGCAAAATTTTTTAATGCCATTTAAAGAAATTATTGTGATTTAAAACTGATAATTTTGTCTGGATCTGAAACTGAACCGTTGTTATTTTCATCACCTCTTTTAATCATATCAACAAATTCCATACCTTCTAAAACTTTACCAAAAACAGTGTACTGTCTATCAAGAAATGGTGCCGGCTTAAAACAAATAAAAAATTGACTATTGGCACTATCAGGATCTGATGATCTAGCCATTGATAAAGTGCCTCTGTCATGAGGTACGCTACTAAATTCTTGTTTTAAATCTGGTAAATCTGATCCACCCATTCCAGCTCTCCGTAAATCAAAATCTCCTGATTCAGAATTACCAAATTTTACATCACCAGTTTGTGCCATAAATCCATCAATTACACGATGAAACACTACATTGTCGTACTGTCCGCTGTCAGCTAGTTCTTTAATTCTTTTTACATGATTTGGAGCCACATCTTCAAATAACTCAATTTTTACATCACCGTCTTTTAATTTTAAAATCATTATATTCTCCTGTGCCATTAATTGATTAGTAAATAAAAAAAATAAAATAAATATGTTTGTTAAAATTTTACTCATATTTGTCTTTTAAAGATTTAATTGTACTTTTGGTAGTAAATTTTCTTATATCACCATTTAATTTAACAATTTCTTTGACAAATCTTGAGGATATAATCTGATTTTCAACATCAGACATTAAAAAAATTGTTTCAATATTATTATTTAGTTTTCTATTCATGCCAGCCAACTGAAATTCATACTCAAAGTCTGAAACTGCTCTTAAACCTCTTAAAATAATATTAGATTTATATTTTTTACATAAATCAGTTGTAAGAGAGCTAAATGAAACAACAGTTATTTTTTTTTTATTTAATCTTAAATCTTTAAATAACGCTTTATTAACAATATTGATCCGTTCTACAGAGCTAAATAGGTAGTTTTTATTACTCACGTCAGACACACCAACAATAATTTTATCAAATAATTTTAACGCTTTTTTAATAACGTCAATATGACCATAAGTAATAGGATCGAATGTACCAGGATAAATTGCAACCTTATTCATTAGACTAGATTATCATCTATTTTGATTGCAGATACTACTTTTTCCTCACCTGATAATTTTATAATTCTAACACCTTGAGTATTTCTACCAGCTGTTCTTATTTCTTTAACAGCTACTCTGATTACTCTACCTTTATTTGTAGAAATAAGTATCTCGTCTCCCTCAAAAACTGGGAAAGAAGATGTTATATTTCCATTTCTTGGGGAGTTAACTATTCCAATGATGCCTTTACCACCTCTATTAGTAACTCTGTAATCAATGTGTGAAGTTTTCTTACCAAATCCATTTTCACTAATTGATAAGACAAATTTTTCTTTGGCTTTAATCTCAGATTTATCATCTTTAGATTTTTTACCATTTTTTTTCATTTTATCGCTGTCTATTACAGATAGAGAAACAATTTGGTCATTTGAAGCCAACTCTATTCCTTTAATCCCTTTCGAAGATCTTCCTTTAAATACTCTCAATTTTTTTGCTTCAAATCTTATACATTTACCAAACTTGGTGCTTAAAATTACATCTTGATCATCTTGACAAATTTTAACGCCTACAATTTTATCATTATTATCTAACTTCATTGCAATTTTACCGGAAGCATTAATAGATGAAAAATCTTCTAAACTATTTTTTCTAACTTTACCTTGCGCGGTTGCAAAAATTATTTGGTAATTTTTAGAATCTGTCTCATCTTCAGGCATTGGCATTATAGAGCTAATTGATTGATGGTTTTTTAAAGGTAAAATATTAAACAATGATTTACCTTTAGATGTGGTTGAGCCTTCTGGTATCTTCCAAGCTTTAACCTTATAAACCAGTCCTTCAGTAGAAAAGAAAAGAACAGATGTATGTGTGTTAACAGAAAGCGTTTGAATAACTGAATCTTGGTCTCTGGTTGTGATACCAGATTTACCTTTACCACCTCTTTTTTGCTGTTTAACACCGTCTAAAGAGCCTCTTTTAATATATCCTTGCAGAGTAACAGTTATAATTACTGATTGTTTTTGAATTGTTTCTTCAATGTCATAATTTAATACGGCATCAATAATCTTAGTTCTTCTCGGAACAGCAAATTTTTCTTTTATATTTTTAAGTTCTTCACTAATTACTTTTAAAAGTTCTTTTTTAGATGAAATGATTTTTTTATATTTTGCGATTAATTCAGCTAATTTTTTGATTTCAACTTCAATCTCATTGATACCAAGGGC
>JAOJEG010000013.1 GCA_028226535.1 Candidatus Pelagibacter sp.
TTTTACTTTGCCGCAATGATTTCACCAAAGGATAATGAGGATCCTATTTATGCGTATGGGTATGTAAATTCAGATAAAACATCTAAAACATTTAAATACAATGGAAGTGATTTTTTTAGTAAGAGTGATGGTATAGCTTATCTAGATAATGGAAAGACGACATGTGAAGTAGATAGTCAAATAGGAGAATTCCTTGGAGATATGATGGGAAAAATAGTAGTTAAATGTATAAATAAATTAGAAATGACAGGCAAGTTTATTCAAAAAGAAAATGTTGGTAAAAGTTTAGAGGGAGAGACTAAATCTGGAAACAATGTTCAATTTGAATTTTTTAATTCAAAAGATAAAGCAATTGTCAAACTTAATAGTTATAAGAATAGTGAAACTAGAATTGCAAGAAAATTACCTTCTCAAAAAAACAATAAAAGTATTAAACTTGAACCCAATGGTAAGTACTACGCGTTATTAATTGGAAATTCAAATTATGATGATGATGGTTGGGATGATTTAATATCACCAATAAATGATATAACTAAAATTAAAGCAACATTAGACAAAAGTTATAAATTTGAAAAAATATTCACAGTTAAAAATGGAACAAAAAAAGAAATTTTTAAGGCGTTTCAGGATTTATCTAAAATCACTACTACCAATGATTATGTATTAATTTATTACTCAGGTCATGGAAAAACTAAAGCTACACAGGCTTATTGGATTCCTAAAGATGGCAGCTTGGAATGGGGTAATGGTGATTGGATAAATGTAAATGAACTAAATATATTTCTTACAGAAATTAAGGCTCATCATCTAGCTGTAATGGTCGACTCATGCTATGTAGGAGGAAAATTTAAAGGTAGCAATATTCTTGATCTTAAAAATGACGATCACAGAGCTTTTATGACAGATCATTTAGAGGATGATTTAAATCTTAGAGCTAGAATTGTATTATCATCTGGAAGCGATGGTCGAGTAAGTGATACAGCACCAAATTCTAAAAATTCAGTATTTGCATTATCATTTTTGAATATTTTAGACACTTCACAAAAATTATCTCTGCCATTAAGTATGACTGATATAGGCTTTAATGTAAAAAGATCATTCGTTGGAAACTACAATCAAAAACCTTATTATTACCATCCTGATACATGGGAACATCAAGGTGGAGATTTTTTATTTATACCAAAACAAAATCTACAATGATTAAAAAAATTATAACTATATTATTTTTCATTTTATTTACTCATGCCACTTCAGCAGAGACCATTGCCTATAAACTAAAAGGAAATTTAAATATTGAAGGCTCTTCAAGTATTGAAGTTAGTGCGACGCCTCTTGTGGATGAAAAGATTATAGAAAAATCTAAAGATAAACTTATTGCGATTATTAATTATGCAAATAACCAATCTAACACTGTAAAAAAAAAGAATGAAAATAGAAAACCAAGAACAAAATACAAAGGAGGTCCTGAAGAAATTTATGAAAAATTTGCAAATAGTGTTGTTTATATAGAAAATAGAAAAGATAAAGGCACTGGATCTGGTTTTATTATTAATCATAAAGGTTTGAAAATTATAACTAATTGGCATGTTGTTGAAACAGCAAATGATGTTACGATTTGTCTTAAGACAGAGGATTTAAATAGAGTGTGTGAAACCGATTATTTCACAGGGAAAATTATTAAAAGAAATAAACAAAAAGATTTAGCAATGATTGAGGTAAAGGGACTACCTAAAAAACTTAAGGCAGTTACCTTTGGAAGTTATAAAGATGTTAGAGTTGGAGAAACTGCATTTGCAATAGGTCATCCTAATGATTTAGTTTGGACTTTTGATGATGGAAGAGTTAGTCAAAAAAGACCAAATTATAATTGGAGATATAAAAACTCTAGACATTTTGCTAACACTATTCAAATTAATGTTCCAATTAATCCAGGTAATTCAGGTGGTCCGCTCTTTAACAAAGATCAAAAATTAATTGGAGTTAATACTTTTACATCTGAAGGTGAAAACTTAAATTTTGCAATCGCTGTTGATGATTTAATTGAATTTATTAATGAAGTTGAACAAAAAGATATTGACTCACAATACATAAAAAAAAAGAAAAAGGGTAATACATGGATACAAAAAAAATCTGACAAAAATAAAAAAAGTGGAATTTCTCAAAAATATCCTAATGCTAATGAAGTTGATATGAATGAAAATGGAATTATCGATGGATGGATGCTAGATGAAAATAACAATGGTAAATATGAAAAAATTTTTGTTGAATAATTGAAGCAATAGGTTATGACGAAAATGAAAATCAAAATATTGAGTTAATTTTATATGATATAGATCTAGATGGTAATGCAGATGAAGCTAAATTTGATGAAAATGATGATGGAAGTATGGATGTAATTGCTTATGACTACAATCAAGATGGCGAATGGGATAAATTTGAAAAAATAAGTTAAACTAAAACTTTGTATCAATAGTCATTTTAATTTTCATAATTTTATTTTCTAAATCTGTAATCGCTTCATTAATTTCTTTTTTTTCTAAAACACTAATTTCAACTCCCTTGTCGCTTTTAGGATCTTGAGCAAGGTGAATAAGTTCGGTTAATTTGCCATGAAGAATTGTTGATCTTACTAAAATTTGACTAATATCTTTAGACTCCGGTGTATCGATTTTATCAAATTCTTTGGCAATCATGTATTCATGGGCTGTTAGCAAAGGTGGTGCCTTACCCTTCTCTATGCAGGCTCTATCAAGCATAAAAGAGTCGTTATGATCTATTTGTTGTGGAAGATCTGGATTGCTACATTTTCTAATATAAGAAGCTCCCTTTCCAATAGCTGCCTGAATCTCTTCTTCACTTAACACTTTAATAACTTCCATTAACCCATTTTCTATAGATGCTGTTTTTCTAATTTTTGCCATATATAATTAAGTTCAAAAATTTATAGTATTTTATAATATTATGTTAGGCTATTATTATTTATAATGATCAAAAGATTAATTTACCTTATTTTACCATTTTTTTTTTCTATTTTATGTCAAGTAAATGCAAATGCTGGTGAGTGTGATGAGGGATCATGGAACCAAATTTTACTTGATAATAAAGATTATCATTATGATTTTCCCTTTCTAGAAGAAAGAAATGATATAGGTATTTTTTTTGATTATGAATGGAACTCAAAGTTAAAAAAAATTATAATAAGAAGAAACGATAATAATTATCCAATAATAAGATTTTCATTATTTGATAAGAAAAATCTTAGAAAAGGATCAATAATCAAAAAAATTGGAGGTTTAGATCTTGCGTATCAAAGTGATAAAGATTTAAAGACTTTTTTCTTATTCAAAAATTTAGATAATTCTCAGTCTACTGTTGTAGAAGTTGAGCTTATTACTGGAAAAAAATTATTTCTTGAAATTAGACCATATAAACTTACCAATTTTAAATTAACTAATTTTGAACTTAATAGCATTCAAAGCATTGATTCAACTAAAGGTGCTATAGAAGTTACTTTTCAAACTTATATTGAAAATAATAGACCTGATCTTTTAGCCACATTAAGGAAAAATAATTTTGATGAACAAGAAATAAATACTGAAGCATTGTGTGATCCTGTTAAAGAATGGATTAATTTGCCAATCAAAGCAGTTGAATTAAACGAATATAAATATGATGAAGATGTAAGAAAAGGTTTAAAAAATAAAACTAAATTAGAGGACTCTGTTATAGAATTTACTTATGATAAAGGTAAATTTAGAGTTTTGAGAACTGAAAGTGGTGTGGGTCATTTTAGGCAATCTTTTGACTTTAAAAAATTTCCATTTGATAAACAAAAACTAATTATAAATATTACATCAGGAATAAGAAGTAGTGCAGACAAAGAATTAATTAAGTATGCAACTGATACCGCGGCTGTAGCTTTTATAACACCTGAAGACGGAGCATTTATAGGAATTAATAAATTTAAGAATAATAATTATTTAAGAGAATGGAAAGTTAGTTCTGTAGATATCAAAAATAAAGAAATAGTTGATGAAAATTATTATGATAAAGATTTAAAAAAAATTGTTACACATAGCGAAAATTCATTAAATTTAGAAATAAATGTTGAGAGAAACTATATTCATTATGTTTATAAAATCATGGTTCCCGTTTTCTTAATACTTTGTGTTGCTTGGTTTGTACTGTGGATACCAACAAAATATTTTGAAGCAAGACTTGCAACTTCAATGGTCGCTCTTTTATCTTTAATTGCTTACAATTTTGTTTTTGCAAATGATATTCCAAAATTAGAGTACCTTACAGCTCTAGATAAGTTTATTTTATTATCATATATATTTTGCTGTATCCCAACTTTTATGAGTATTTGGTTCAGTAGACTTTATAAAATAAAACAAGCTAAAATAGCTAAAGTTAACAGTAAAATCAGAATATATGGTGGATTTGTTTACTTGATCCTAACTATGCAAATATTTTATATATAAAAATATGAATTTAAAAAACATTTTTATAGTCGTTAGTGACTTATTAAGTAAAGTTGGTAATAAATAATACTTGTTTTATTTTTTTTGTGATTTTCTAAAATCCCAAGGAAATTCAAACTCAGTTTGCCATAAACCAAGTTTATTAGCTTTTGCATACTCCTCATCTTCAACAAATTTTTTAGAATACTTTCTGTAAGCAAATGCAAACCCACTTCTAACTAAATATTTAGATAAACTTTCGTCATTAACAAAACATTCAGCTAAAATTCTATTATATTGATCAGGCTTATCTTCGTTAACACATGTAACTTCATTGTTACCAATTTTTTCAATTAAAACTAACTTTGACCAATATCCACAAAATACTTTTACTTTTTCAAAAGTACATTGTTGTCTTTTTCCTCGATAATAACTCTCTGGAGTATCAATACCAGAAAATCTAATTTTTTTTCCATCTAAATGTATTGTGTCTCCATCTACCACCTTAACATCTTGAGCTTTGGCCTGATTAAAATTAAAAATTAATATTGTTAGAAAAATACTAGTAAGAAAAATGACTTTTCTTTTGCTTAAATACATTATTTAAAAAATATCCAATAAAGATAATAAGAGCAATACCCATAATCCAGTTAGTAGCCATTATTGTATAGAATATATCATTATAATCACCACCTTTAATATTTATCACATACCATAAAGCTAAAAAAGGAAATGCAGTTAGTCTAAGAATGCTTAAATAAAGACTATAGATAGGTTTTTTAAGAGCTTGAAATACTGCTGTCGTGATAAAGAATACTGGATAGATTGGACCAATTAATGCTGCAACTTTAAGATAAATTGCTCCATGTTTAATTGCTTCTAAATTGTCTGTAAATTGAGATACAAAAAATTCTGCTCCAAAAAATAATATAATTCCTGCCCCAACCATAAATGAAGATCCAAACAAAAGAGCCTTTGAATATAATTCTCTTATTCTATTAAATTTCTTTGCACCAAAATTTTGCCCTCCAATTGAAAGTACAGCTGTGTTTAGACCAATAACAGGTAAAAGGAAAACTTGCTCTACTCTTAAAGCAGAACCATATCCAGCTGTAGCCATTTCTCCAAATTGACCAATAAAATATAAAATATTAAATATACCAACACCTATAAATAACATGCTGAACATTATTGGTAATGCTTGAGAAAACAATTCCCTCAACATATCAAGTTTAGGAATAAAACATCGTAAGTATAAATATTTTCTTAATTTACATGAGTTAATTTTATAAGCTAAATAAAATGTTCCAATAGATTGTGAAATTACAGTTGCAATAGCTAGTCCACCAATTCCAAAAGCAGGTACAAATCCATATCCCCAAATAAATAAAGGATTTAAAAAAATATTTAAAAAGAAACTAAAAATTAATACATTTCTATAACTTTTGGTATCTCCTTGAGCATTTAAAGCTCCATTCAAAGAAATTTGTATCATTACAATAAAGGTACCGTAAAAAATGATATCTAAATATTCTCTAGTTAAAGCAATACTAGCAGCATCAGATCCCATTACTCCTAAAAGAAAATTTGATACATTTAATCCAAATAAAGTAACAATTATAGATGTTACAATTGCAAATACTACTGATTGTGCAATAAACAAAGAAGCTTTATTAATTTTCTTCTCACCTAACAAATTACCAATACAAGCATTTGTTGCAGCACCTATACCTACTCCAACTGCTATGATTACAAAATATATAGGAAATGATTTAGCTATAGCTCCTATCGCTTCAGCAGAAATTCTACCTGCAAACCAAGTATCTACCAAATTATAGAAAGTCTGAAACAATGAACCTACACTTGCAGGTATTGTTACTTTTCTAAGAAGATCCCAAATAGGGTCTTTGGTTAAATTTATTTGTTTAGACAAAATATTTTATTTAAATTCTTTCTGGAATATATGCTTTGATCTGCTCTTTTTAGCAAGGTTTATTTGTTTTTGTCTCATTCGAAATCTAGCTTTTTGAGTTTCAGTTAAATTGTCGTGACAATTTGGACAAGAAACACCCTCTTCATATTTTTTTGATTTCTTATCTTTAGGAGAAATAGGTTTTCTACACCCACTACACATAAAGTAAGTTCCAACTTTCAAACCGTGTTTAAGACTGATTCTGTTATCAAAAACAAAACATTCTCCTTTCCATAAACTATCTTTTTCTTTTATCTTTTTTAGATAGTTTAAAATGCCACCATTTAATTGATATATGTTTTTAAAACCTTTCTTTTTTAAATATACTGAAGTCTTTTCACATCTAATTCCTCCAGTGCAAAACATAGCCACTGGTTTATCTTTTTTAAGTTTATTTAGATATTTTGGAAAATCTCTAAAATTATTAACATCTGGATTTACTGACTTTTTGAATGTCCCAACATCAAATTCGAAAGGTTTTCTTGTATCAATAATATGAGTATCTTTTTTTTTAATTAAATCATTCCACTCTTTGGGGTCTAAATGTGTATCTAAATTTCTTTCTTTAGAATTTAAAGTTAAATTCATTGGGACAACTTCTTTTTTTACTTTAACTTTAGGTTTATGGAATGGCTGAAATAAACTTTTAGAGTTATTGCTGTTATCAAATTCTTCAAAAGAAAACATTTTTTTTAATCTATTAATAGTGCTTTTAATATCTTTTACTTTTCCAGATATAGTTCCATTAATACCCTCACTAGCAATAATAATAGTTCCTCTAATTTCTTTATTTATTAAAAAATCCTGGAGTAAAACTTTATTTTTTTTTAATGATCTAATTTTTACAAATTTATAAAATCCTAGCACTTCAAACATTATAAAACTCTACAAATAGTCATCCCATCACCTAAAGGTACTATAATTTGCTCTACTCTTTTATCCTTAGAAATATAGGCATTAAATTCTCTAATGTTCACAGTGTATTTATCAAGGTTTTCTACATCAGCAACTTCACCATGCCACAACACATTATCAATAATTATTAATCCACCTTTATTGACTTGCTCTAAAGATCTTTCATAATATTCTTTATAATTCATTTTATCTGCATCAATAAAAACCATATCAAATTTAGTATTTTTTAATTTATTTAAACTTTCAAGAGCTGGTTTTATTATTGTTTTAATCTTATGATCTTGTTTGGCTTTTTTAAAAAAATTTAAAGCAACCTTATTAGTTTCTGCATTCTTATCGAGTGCTATAAGTTTTCCATCATCAGGTAGAGCAAGTAAAATTGAAAGTGCACTAAGTCCTGTAAAGGTTCCAATTTCTAGTACATTTTTAATATTTGAGATTTTTATAATTAAATGAAGAAAATGACATTGAGAAGGATCAACTTGCATCCTCTTGATGTCTCCCAGTGTATTATTGTAATCAATTATTTCTTGCTGAACTGGGTGTAATTTTAAACCAAAATCGTCAATATAATTTTGTAATTTTTTTGTTATCTTTAGGTTTGCACCCATCTTATTAAAGCTTTTTCTTTAATATCTCGTTTATTAATTGAGGGTTTGCTTTACCACCTGAAACTTTCATTGCTTGACCAACAAAGAAGCCAAATAGTTTTTCTTTTCCATTTTTATATTCAATGGCTTTCTCCCTATTATCGTCGATAATTTTATCTATTAAAGCTTCCAGCGCTTTAGGGTCACTTTCTTGTTTTAGTCCTTTTTCTTCAACAATGATTTGTGGATCTTTATCTCCGTCCATCATTAACTCAAATATTGTCTTAGCAATTTTTCCTGAAATTGTTCCATTTTTAATTAAATTAACTAGCTTTGCTAAATTTTTTGCACTTATGGGGCTTTGAGAAATCTCAAGATTTTTATTGTTTAAAATTGCGAATAACTCTCCTGTTATCCAGTTTACGGCTAATTTGATGTCTTGATTTTTACCCATCCTGGCTACTACTTCTTCAAAATATTTAGCAGTATCAATATCAGAAACCAATATTGTTGCCTCATAAGGAGATACTTTAAACTCATCAATAAATCTTTTCTTTTTATCGTCTGGTAATTCCGGAATATCTTTTTTAAGATTATCAATGAATTCATCAGTAACTTCCAATGGTAATAAATCTGGGTCAGGAAAATATCTATAATCATGAGCATCTTCTTTTGATCTCATTGATCTGGTTTCATTTTTTTTAGTATCAAATAATCTAGTTTCTTGATCAATTGATTTACCCTCCTCAATTAAATCAACTTGTCTATTAGCTTCATAATCAATTGCCATTTGCATAAACTTGATAGAATTAACATTTTTAATCTCACAACGTGTACCAAGATCTTTAGAGTCTTTTAATCTTACAGAAACATTTACATCTGCTCTTAAGGAGCCTTCTTGCATGTTACCATCACATGTACCCAAATATCTCATTATAGATCTAAGTTTTTTGATATACGCACTAACTTCATCAGGAGATCTCAAATCTGGTTTACTTACTATTTCCATTAAAGCTACTCCTGATCTATTTAAATCAACTAATGTATTTTGGGGATCAATATCATGAATACTTTTTCCTGCATCTTGCTCTAAATGAAGTCTTTCAATACCAACTTCTTTTTGTCCATTGGGCATATCTAAAACAACTTTACCCTCACCTACGATTGGATACTTAAATTGTGAAATTTGATAACCTTGAGGTAGATCTGCATAAAAATAATTTTTTCTATCAAATACTGATCTTTTATTAATTTGGGCTCTCAGCCCAATTCCAGTTTTAATTGCTTGTTTAACACAAAATTCATTGATTACAGGCAACATTCCAGGAAAAGCAGCATCAACCAAACTTACTTGGGTGTTTGGTTCTGCACCAAATTTTGTTGAAGAAGATGAAAATAATTTTGAATTAGATGTTACTTGAGCATGAACCTCAAGGCCAATAACAACTTCATATACATTGTTGTATCTTTCAATTAAATATTCTGAATTTTTTTTAGACACTATTTAATCCACCAATCAGTAATTTTATTTTTAAAGTTAATCTTATCTTCCATTGCGTAAGCTAAGTTTAAGATTTCTTGCTCTTGAAACGCCTTTCCAATAATTTGTAATCCTAAAGGATATCCAGCTGAATCATAGCCTGCTGGTATAGATATAGCTGGTAAACCTGCTAAATTTACAGGTACAGTAAAAATATCATTTAAATACATTGATACTGGATCATTTTTTTTTTCACCAATCTTAAAAGCTGAACTTGGAGTTGAGGGTGTCAAAATTGCATCAACTTTTTTATAAGCTTCATCAAAATCATTTTTTATTAACTTTCTAACTTTTTGTGCTTTTAAATAGTAAGCATCATAATATCCTGATGATAATACGTAAGTACCAATCATTATTCTTCTCTGAACCTCAGCTCCAAAACCTTCCGATCTTGTTTTTTCATACATGTCAATTAAGTTTTCTCCTTTAGCTCTAAAACCATATTTAACTCCGTCATATCTAGCTAAATTTGATGAAGCTTCTGCTGGTGCCACAATATAATAAGTTGGTAAAGCATAGCTTGTGTTAGGTAATGAAATATCAATTATTTCAGCGCCACAATCTTTTGCGTATTCAATTCCTTTTTTCCATAAGTCTTCAATTTCCTTAGGCATACCCTCTACTCTATACTCTTCGGGTATTCCTATTTTTTTTCCTTTAATATTTTTTGTTAAATCTTTGCTATATTGAGCTCTTTTAAAATCTATTGAAGTAGAGTCTTTGTTGTCATACGTACTGATTACCTCTTGTAATAAAGCACAATCTTCAACATTTTGAGACATAGGGCCTGCTTGATCTAGTGAAGATGCAAAAGCAACAATTCCATACCTAGAACAACTTCCATAAGTTGGTTTTAAACCTACCGTGCCTGTAAATGAAGCAGGTTGTCTAATTGATCCTCCGGTATCAGTTCCTATAGTAATAGGTGTTAATTGACCACTAACTGCAGCGGCTGAACCACCAGATGATCCTCCTGGTACTAATCCTTTATCAATTGGGTTTTGAACATTTCCATAAAAGCTAGTTTCGTTAGAAGATCCCATTGCAAACTCATCACAATTTAATTTACCGAGTAGAATACCTCCTTCATTCCAAATATTTTCGGTAACTGTTGACTCGTAAGTGGGAACAAAATTTTCAAGAATTTTACTACCAGCTGTAGTTCTAATATCCTTAGTACAAAAAAGATCCTTAACAGCCATTGGAATTCCTGGAAGTTTTAAATCAAGATTTGGTTTTTCATCAAATTTTTTAGCTTTATCAATAGCATTTGTAAAATCTTTTGTAATATAAGCATTTAATTCTTCCGATTTTTCAGAACGATCCACAAAAGCTTTCGTAACTTCTTCGGAAGATAGTTTTTTTTCTTTAATATTTTTAACTAATGAAGTTAATGTTTGAGAAGTGATATCTGACATTATTCAACAACCTTTGGGACTACAAAAAAATCTTCATTATCTTCAGGTGAATTTTTTATGATCTGCTCTCTTATGTTTTGATTTTTAACTTCATCAGTTCTGAATTTTAAAGTTGTTTCTGCTACAGATGTAAGTGGTTCAACATTGTCTGTATTTAATTCATTTAATTTTTCGATAAAATTGAAAATAGAGTTTAAATCACCAGCAAGTTTTTCAGCTTTTTTCTCATCAACTGAAATTCTTGATAGTTTCGATATATGTTTTATTGTTTTAAGATCAATGCTCATATGGTATTTAAATATGTCGCAAACTATCACTTAAGTTAAAAATATACAATATGATCACCATTGAAGATTTAAAAAAAAAACAGTCTGAACCCTCTAGATTAATTGGGTTAGATCTTGGTTCTAAAAGAATTGGCGTATCTATTTGTGATGAAAGACAGTCTATAGCTACACCATTTAAGACAATAACTAAAACAAATACAAATAATTTAATTGTTCAATTAAAAGAGATAATTATTGAAAACAATATTAAAGGGGTGATAATTGGCAATCCTCTCAATATGGATGGTTCATCTGGTAGATCAGCACAATCTGTAAATGATGTGTCAAAAAATATAGATAATGCAATTGATATAGACGTTTGCCTTTGGGATGAAAGATTATCTACTGTTGGGGCTTTTAATCTATCTAGCCAACTAGATGTCAACGTAAGCAAAAGAGAAAAAAATATAGATCAAAATGCTGCAGCTTTTATACTTCAAGGAGCAATAGATTTTTTAAATAATTAATACTTGCCATGACATTACTTTATAGTTATAGAGTTAATTTTAATGGCATCTAAAATCCAAAAAGCTATTAAAATTTCTCAAAAACATTTGTTAGGTATCCAAGATTTATCAATTAATGATGTAAATTTAATACTGAATGAGTCACAGTCATTTATAAAACTTAACCAAAGCAAAAACAAAAGATTAAACGTTCTAAACGGAAAAACACAAATTAACTTATTTTTTGAACCTTCTACCAGGACACAAAGTTCATTTGAGTTAGCAGGTAAGCGCTTAGGTGCAGATGTTATGTCAATGAATATGGGTAACTCTGCGATAAAAAAAGGTGAAACTTTAATTGATACAGCAATGACATTAAATGCTATGCACCCTGACATAATTGTAATTAGACATCAAGACTCTGGTGCATGTAACTTATTATCTCAAAAAGTTCATTGCGCTGTACTAAATGCTGGTGATGGCAGAAGAGAGCACCCTACTCAGGCATTATTAGATGCACTAACAATAATTAATAGAAAGAATAAAATTCAGGGATTAAAAATTGCAATTTGTGGAGACATTCTCCATTCAAGAGTTGCAAGATCAAATATTTATTTATTAACAATGTTAGGTGCAGAAGTAAATATAGTTGCACCAACAAATTTAATGCCAAAAGAAATTGGAAAATTTGGAGTTAATACTTTTACTGATATGAAAAAAGGACTTAAAGATTGTGATATAGTAATGATGTTAAGACTACAAAATGAAAGAATGACGAGTTCATTTCTTTCATCTAATAGAGAATACTACGAATACTATGGTTTAACTCCAGATAAACTTGATCATGCAAAACCAGATGCAATTATTATGCATCCTGGACCCATGAACAGAGGAATAGAAATCGATACAAGATTAGCTGATGATATTAATAAAAGTGTAATAAAGGAACAGGTTGAGCTTGGTGTAGCAGTAAGAATGGCTTGTTTAAAAATATTTTGTGAATAAATGAAAAAACAATATTTTATAAATGCAAATATTATAGACCCATTTAACTCAATAAATGAAAATGGAGGATTGATAATATCTGAAGATGGAAAAATTGAAGCTATAGGCAAAAAAGTAAATTCCAATAATTTACCTACAAGAGAAAAGTCAATCGATTTGAAAGGTAAATATATCTTTCCTGGACTTGTAGATATGAGAGTTTTTGTGGGTGAGCCAGGTTATGAATATAAAGAAAATTTTAGAACTTTAAGTAATGCTGCGCTATCTGGAGGTGTGACATCAGTCGTTACAATGCCTAATACAAATCCAATAATAGACAATGTTTCAATTGTAGATTTCTTAAAAAGAAGAGGAAGAGATAAATCTAAAATAAATATATTTCCTTGTGCTTCTTTAACTCAAAACATTGAGGGAACTAACATGACTGAATTTGGTTTGTTGGCAAAAAAAGGAATAATTGCATTCACAGATGGAATTAAAACTATTCAAAATACTAGCTTAATGTCCAGAATAATGAACTCTGCCAAAGACTTGGATTGTTTAATTATGCAACATGCAGAAGACTATCATCTTTCTAAAAATGGGATGATAAACTCTGGTATAATTGCTACTAAATTAGGTTTGTCAGGAATACCTGATATTGCTGAAAGAATTATAATTGAAAGAGACTTAGCTCTTCTTGAAAAGAATAGATGTCGATATCACATATCCCAACTTTCAGCAGCAAAATCGGTCGAGGTAATTAAGGAAAGAAAAGATAATATTAAATTTACCTGCGGAGTCTCAATAAATAATTTATCCCTTAACGAAAATGACATTGGTGATTTTAAAACATTTTTAAAATTGTCTCCTCCCTTAAGAAAAGAAGAGGATAGAGAAGCGTTAGTGCAAGGATTAAAAGATAAAACAATTGATGTAATTGTTTCAGATCACAAACCTGAAGATGAAGAGTCTAAACGATTAACTTTTTCACAAGCAGCTACAGGAGCTTCAGGTATTGAAACATTATTATCTTTATCCTTAGAATTGTATCATAATGGATCAGTAAAACTTGAAACCATTATTCAGGCGCTAACATCTAATCCAGCAAAAATTTTGAGAATTAATAAAGGAAATCTATCAATTGGAAATGATGCAGATTTTTGTATAGTTGATTTAGATAAACCCTGGATTGTAAAAAAAGAAAACTTAATTTCAAAATCTAAAAATACATCAATTGAAGACAAAAAACTTCAAGGTAAAGTCACTAATACCTTTGTAAAAGGTAAAGAATTATTTAAAATATAGGAATGGATTATTTAGTTGTAGGCATAGCCTCATACCTTATGGGCTCTGTTCCATTTGGTTTAATTTTAACTAAAATCTTCCTAAAAAAAGATATTAGAGAAATAGGTTCGGGCAATATAGGTGCAACAAACGCCCTAAGAACTGGAAATAAATTTATTGGCTATTCAACTTTAATATTAGATATATCAAAGGCTATAATTCCAGTAATTTATGTTAAGATTAACTATCCTGATTTAATTTATATAGCCTCTTTATGTGCTTTTTTAGGACATGTGTTTCCGATTTGGCTTAAGTTCAAAGGTGGTAAAGGTGTGGCTACTTACGTTGGAATTTTATTCTCTATAAATATCATCTTAGGACTCATCTTTGTTGCTAGTTGGGCGATTATATTTTTATTGTTTAGGTACTCATCACTATCATCGATAATAGGCTCCTTGTCAGTCCCTATTTATATTCTAATAACGGGTCAAATAAATGATGCTATTTTTTTTGCTATAATGTTTATTTTGATTTTCTTTACCCACAAAGAAAATATTAAACGACTGAAAAATAAAGAAGAAAGTAAGACTAAAATTTATTAATTTGACTATCAAAGACTTTTGAGTAGTTTGTTAAAATATGAATCTAGTCATAGTTGAAAGTCCTGCAAAAGCTAAAACAATTAACAAATATTTAGGTGATAATTATACTGTTTTAGCTAGCTACGGACATATTAGAGATTTACCATCAAAGAATGGTTCTGTTGACCCAGAACAAAATTTTAAAATGGAATGGGAAGTTGATAGCTTTTCTAAAAAATATTTAAAAGAAATTACTGATGCTGCAAAAGATTCAAGTAAGATTATTTTAGCAACTGACCCAGATCGTGAAGGTGAAGCAATAGCATGGCACGTAAAAGAGTACTTAAATGAAAAAAAACTTTTAAAAGATAAAGAGGTTGAAAGAGTTGTTTTTAATGAAATTACCAAAAAGGCAGTAACACATGGTATAGATAATCCTAGACAAATTGAACCGTTACTTGTTGATGCTTATATGGCTAGAAGAGCCCTAGATTACCTAGTTGGTTTTAATATATCCCCTATTCTTTGGACCAAACTACCAGGATCAAAATCTGCTGGTAGAGTACAATCTGTAGCTTTAAAACTTATAACTGAAAGAGAACATGAAATAGAGTCTTTCGATCCAGAAGAGTTTTGGACTTTAAGTATTAATTTTCAAGACAAAAAAAGAAACTTAATTACTTCAAGTATTTCTCAATTAGATGGAAAAAAAATAGAAAAATTTTCTTTTAAAAATAAAGATGAAATTAATGATGCAATTACGAGTATTAAAGATAAGAAATTCAACATAAGTGATATTTCATCAAAAATCGTTAGCAGAAACCCATCTGGTCCATTTACAACATCAACTTTGCAACAAGTTGCTTCAAGCAGATTAGGGTTTGGAGCTTCTAGAACAATGCAGATTGCTCAAAGATTATATCAAGGTATTGAAATAGATGGAGAAACAATAGGATTAATTACCTATATGAGAACTGATGGGACAAATCTCTCAGCTGATGCGGTTTCAGATTTTCGAGATTTCATTAAAGATCAATATGGGAATGAATATTTACCAGAAAAACCTTTGAATTATTCAGGAAAAAAAGCAAAAAATGCTCAAGAAGCTCATGAAGCTATTCGACCAACAGATATAAGTAGATCACCAGATACCGTTAAAAAATATTTGAGCACAGATCAACAAAAATTATATAATCTAATTTGGGGCCGAGCTTTATCATCTCAAATGGAGACTGCAAAATTTGATAGAAACACAATAACAATAACTACAGAAGATGGTGGTACAATTTGTAAATCTAGCGGGTCTGTATTAAAGTTTGATGGTTTCTTGAAAGTATTCCCAAATCCAAACAAAGATGAGGATGAAGCTATCTTACCTGAAATGTCAAAAGGGCCAATTAATATTGAATCCCTTATTGATGAACAACATTTTACACAACCTCCTCCAAGATATTCTGAAGCAAGCTTGGTAAAAAAATTAGAGGAACTTGGTATTGGCAGACCATCGACTTATGCAAGCATTATATCAACAATTGCAAACCGTGGGTATGCAGAAATACTTAATAAACGATTTTTTCCTACTGATCGTGGGAAATTAATATCTGCCTTTTTAGAAAAACTATTTTCTAAATATGTTGATTATAATTTTACAGCTGGATTAGAAGACCAATTAGATGAAATTACGACTGGAAAAGAAAGTTGGATAAAAGTTTTAGAAATGTTTTGGAAAGACTTTAATAATAACGTTTCAGAAGTAAAAGAAAAAAGAACAAGAGAAGTTTTAGATTTATTAAATGAAAGTCTAGGAACATTAATTTTTGATAAAGATAAAGATGGTAAAGTTGTTAGAAAATGTCAATTATGTGATACAGGTTCACTAAGTTTAAAAAATAGCTTCAGAGGTGGTGCCTTTATTGGTTGTTCAAATTACCCTGAATGTAAATTTACAAGGCCCTTATCTAAAGCAAAAGCAGCAGCTCAATCTCAATTAGCGGAACCAAAACTCATAGGTAAACATGAAAATGGAAATGATATATATTTAAAGAACGGAAGATTTGGTCCTTATCTTCAATATGAAAAAATACCTGAAGAAAAAACTGATGAAAAAATCATAAAGAAAAAAAGGAAAACAAAAAAACTTAAAACAGATGTAAACGAACTTTTAAAAAATATTTCAATACCGAAAGGCATAGAGTTAGAAAGTATCGATTTAGAAAAAGCTCAATTTTTATGTTCTTTACCTAAGTCCTTAGGGTTAAATCCAGAAAATCAAAAAGAAATTGTACTAAATACCGGAAGATTTGGTCCGTATCTAAAATGCGAAAATAAATCTGCAAGAATAGAAAATATAGAGGAAATATTTTCAATTGGTCTTAATAGAGCAATTACTTTAATAGCAGAAGCAAAACCTGGAAGAATGTCTTCATCTATAATTAAAGATATAGGAGAACATCCAGAGGATAAAAAACCTGTAAGAGTAATGAAGGGTCAATATGGACCATATATCAAATATAAGTCTTTAAACGCAACAATTCCTGAAGAAAAAGATCCAACAGACCTAACTATGGAGGAGGCTTTAATCCTTATTGAGAAAAGAAAAGAATACGATAAAAATAAGAAATCAAAAAAAAAGAAAAAGGTAAAATAATGAATTTTGAAGATAAAATTAAAGAGCTAAAAATTGAGTTACCTGAAGCTAAACCCCCTGTTGGAAATTATGTTGCAACTAAAATAGTTGGAAATTTACTTTATGTCTCAGGACAGGTATCAATAAATTCTAATGGAGAGTTGATTAGAGGCAAAGTTGGTAAAAACTTAACCACAGATGAAGCTTATAAAGCTGCTGAAAGATGTGGAATAAGTATCATATCACAAGTTAAAAAAGCTTGTGGAGGAGACCTATCAAAAGTTAAGTCTTGCATTAAACTTACTGGATTTGTCAATTCAACAGATGATTATACTGAACAACCAAAAGTAATTAACGGTGCTTCAGACTTAATAGCGTCTATTTTTGGGGATGCAGGAATGCATACAAGAGCGGCAGTAAGTACTAATAGTTTACCTTTGGGTGTATCTGTAGAAGTAGATGCAATTTTTGAAATAAATTAATTTTTATCTTCCAATACCAAAATACTTTATATTTGCTTTCTTCATTTTTTCAGGGGAATATAAATTCCTCATATCATAAACTTTAAAATTTATTTTTTTAACTAATTTTTTAAAATTCAATGATTTAAATTCATTCCATTCTGTATGTAAGATAATTAAATCACTATTAAAACACGCTTTACGTAAATCTTGATGATATTTAACATTTTTTAAATTTTTAAACTCAGCTTTTTCACCTGAGGGGTCGTAGTATCTAATTTCACATTTTTTTTTGCTTAAATATTTTATCATAGAAATACTGGATGCTTCTCGCATGTCATCGGTATTTGGTTTAAATGTTACACCAAGAAACGTAATAATTTTATTATTAAAATTATTATTAATTATTTGAATAACTTTTTTAATTGATAGTAATCTTCTGTTTTCATTTGAAAGTATTACACTTTTGACAATTGATAAATTTGTATTAAATTTATTTCCTATATTAATTAAAGCACGAGTATCTTTTGGAAAACAAGATCCACCATATGCTGGTCCAGCTCTTAAAAACCTATCTCCAATACGCTGATCAGAACCCATACCAAAAGATATATCTTTTACATCTATTCCCGTTTTTTCACAAAGATTAGCAATTTCGTTTATAAACGAAATTTTTGTTGCCAAAAAAGCATTAGAAGCATATTTTATTAACTCAGCTCCTCTTCGTGAAGTTTTAAAGTATCTGCTAGTTTTTTTAATAATAGGTAAATAAAGAGATTTTAAAACTTTGTTAGCTTTACTACTATCTGTTCCAATTACTACTCTATCTGGATAAATGAAATCTCTTATAGCATCACCTTCTCTTAAAAATTCAGGATTAGAAACCACATCAACTAACTTTCTTTTTTTTAAATTACTTAAAATATTTTCAATTTTATCACCGGTAGTAACAGGTACAGTTGATTTAGTAATTATAATTTTATAACTTTTAATAATTTTTTTTAATTCTCGTGTAACATTAAATACATATTTAAGTTCTGCTGAATTACTATTTTTTTTAGTCGGTGTTCCAACACAAATGAATATTATGTCTGAGTTAATTACGGCTTTTTTTAAATCTGAAGTGAAAATTAATCTTTTTTGTCTATGATTTTTTTTTAAAATTTCCTCTAAGCCAGGTTCATAAATTGGAACTTTGCCATTATTTAAAAGATCAATCTTTTTTTTATCTTTATCTACACAATAGACTTTATTACCTACATCTGAAAAACATACACCACTTACTAATCCAACATAGCCAGTGCCAATTATACATAGTTTCATAATTTTACAATCTCCTTAGATGAATTAATGTACCCTTCCATACTTCCACAGTCTAAATATTTTCCAGAAAAATTATGTGCTATAAATTTTTCATTATCGTTGATTAGAAGTTGAATAGCGTCAGTAATATGAATTTCACCCCCTTTACTAGGTTTTAAATTATTTAATTTTGAAAAAATTTTATTGGGCAATATGTATCTACCGATTACAGCTTTATTTGATGGAGCATCTTTAATATTTGGTTTTTCAACAACACTATCGATCAAATAATCTGATTTATTTAATTTTTTATTAAGATTATAGATACCCCATCTTTCAACAGTATTTTTGTTAACATTCATGCTTGCCATAACAGATGCTTTATATTTTTTATGAGAAGTAATCATAGATTTTGAGCAATTTTTTTTGATTATAAGATCATCAGGTAATAACATTAAAAAATATTTATCTTTAATATATTTTTTAGTTTTAAGAACGGCAT
>JAOJEG010000014.1 GCA_028226535.1 Candidatus Pelagibacter sp.
AAATTTAATAAAGAGATTAAGCTTTTGTTGTCAAAATTAAAATTTAAAAACAATACTTTTGTTCATAGAGATTTCCATGTTTCAAACTTAATTATTAATTCAAAAAATCAGATAGGCTTAATTGATAATCAAGATGCTCTTATTGGTAACAGAGCTTA
Source organism: Candidatus Pelagibacter sp. (assembly GCA_028226535.1). The sequence continues at coordinate 159 of JAOJEG010000014.1, forward strand.
TGATTTAGCTTCTTTGATAGATGATGTAAGATACAAAACACCCAATTCTTTAAAAGATAAACTTTATAATTATTACTTAAAAACTAATAAAAACATTCATGCAAAAAAATTTAAAAATGATTTTGATATTTTATCAGTTCTTAGAAACTTAAAAATTATTGGTATATTTACAAGGTTAGCTGAAAGAGATAAGAAAAAAAAATACTTAAAGCTCATTCCATATGCATGGAAGATGATAGATAGTAGAATGAACAAAAACAAAGAATTATATAATTTGAAGTTGTTATTAGCATCTTTTTTTCCTAAATTAATAACTAATTTAGATGAAAATTAATACCGCTCTAATTTTGTGTGCGGGGTTTGGAAAAAGATTAAATCCATTAACTCTAGATACCCCAAAACCATTGATTGAGCTAAACAATGTTTCAGTGCTTGAAACTTGCATTAATTTAATCGAAAGTTTGGGTGTAAAAGAGATTTTTATCAATACTTTTTATCTTAAAGATCAAATTCGTAATTTTATAAATAAAAAAAATTTTAAACCTAAGATATCAATTATTGAAGATGGTAAAAATATTCTTGATACAGGTGGTGGTATAAAAAATATGCTAAACCACACAAAAGAAGATAATGTTTTAATATTCAATCCAGATACAATTTGGAAAAAAAATTACTCTGAAGAAATTATTGAAATGGAAAAATTGTATTTTTCCAAACAATTAAAAAACATACTTTTGCTTGTTAATAAAGATTTAAGTTTTGATAAGAATTTAAATGGTGATTTTGATCTTAAAGATGATTTAATTATAAAAAATAATGATAGAAAATTTATTTATACAGGTTGTCAAATATTAAATAAAAAACTGCTTTCAATTTATAAAACTGAAAAATTTTCAATAAATAATTTGTGGAACGATTTAATTAAAAAAAAAGAACTATATGGTTTTGAGACTAATAATGATTTTTATCATTTAACAGATCTTAAAACTTTTAAAAAACTACAAGATCTTTAGCTCTTTCATCATCCAAGTATTTACAATCTGTAATTTTTTTATTGTCATCTAAAGTAATTAACAACGGATTTCCAGTTGGTATTTCCAATTTTGAAATTTGATTTTCATCTAATTTAAATAAATATTTACATAATGCTCTAATTGAATTTCCATGTGCAGAAATTAAAATATTATTTTCTGAAATTTTATTTTCTATATCTTTTTTATAAAACTCTAATACTCTCTCATATGTATCTTTTAGAGATTCTGTGTCAGGAATTTCGTTTATTGGTATTTCTTTATAGGTTTCAATATTTGTTGGATGATAAGGATTATTTTTATCTAATGGATCTGGTCGCAAATTCCATGAACGTCTAAATTGATGAACTTTTTCTTCACCTAGTTTTAATTTCATCTCATCTTTATTTAAACCTGTAAGCGCTCCATAATGTCTCTCGTTTAATTGCCAAGCCTCTTTTGAAATTGTTGTATCCTGCAATATTTCTTTTATTAATTTTAAGGTATTTTTTGCTCTTAATTGAAATGACGAGTAATAAATATCAATATTGATATTTTTTGATTTTATTAGTTCACCTGATTTTTTTGCTTCTAATTTACCATTTTCAGTTAAATCTACATCAACCCATCCTGTGAATTTTTTTTCAAGGTTCCATGTACTTTGACCATGTCTAACTAATATTAAATAACTCATTTGTTAATCTCTTAATTTAATTTATAAAATAAAATCATACAATTAATGATTAATTTTTTTTCAAAATATAAATTCATTTTTTATCTATCTAATTTTATTTTGCTAGTTTTATATCTATTTCCTGGAAGCTTATTAGGCTGCTTTTTATATAACGATTGTCAATTGCAACCTCAACTAACTAAGGATTTTTTAGTCTCTACAAACCACCTTTATGCTTTTGGCTTATTGTCTATTATTGGTTTATTTACTTATAAAAATTCAAATGAATTAAATTTTTTAAATTTATATTTAATTCTACTTTCAATAATTTTAGAAATATTACATATATTTATTCCTGCAAGAAGCTTTGAATTATCTGATTTATTTGGAAATTTACTTGGGGTATCAATTGTTTTAACAATTAATTTTTTATATAGAAAATATGAAAATTATAAAAATTAAAATTTTATTTATAATACTGTTATTAATTTCTGCCTGTTCTTCAATACCAAAGAATACTTTAAATAGTTGCTCAATATTTAATGAAAGATATCTATGGTTTAAACATGCAAGTAAATCAGAAAAAAAATGGGGAACCCCTGTTTATTTACAGCTTGCTATTATAAAAATGGAATCAGATTTTGATTGGCTTGCAAAGCCACCTAGACAAAAACTTTTTAAAGTAATTCCTTATAAAAGACCCTCAACTTCATTTGGATATTCCCAAGCTGTGAAGGGTACTTGGGAGCAATATAAAAAAGAAACAGGAAATAAACTTGCAGTCAGAACCAGGTTTAAGGATAGTGTTGATTTTATTGGATGGTATACAAGTAAGTCCAGTTCTATTTTAAATATATCTAAAACTGATGCTTTCAAACAGTATGTTGCTTATCATGAGGGATGGGGAAATTATAAACATTACAAAAAAAATAAAAAGATAATTAATTTAGCAAAAAGAGTTGAGAAACAATCTAATGTTTATAAAAATCAACTAAAAGGATGTAGTAGCTCGCTAATTAGAAATAAATATATTATTTTTTAGATAATTCTTTTTTTAACTCTAAATCAACAGAGTCTATTCTTTTTGTATTTTTAGCGAGTGTTAAATACATTGTTGGAGTTACATAGAGTGTAAAGAAAGTAGAAATTATCATCCCCCCAAGTATAGTTGCTCCCACAGCCAATCTAGAAGCTTCACCGGCACCTGGTCCAATATTTCCTATTACTAGAGGTAACATTGCTATCATGGTACTTATAGATGTCATCATAATGGGTCTAAATCTCAATTCACAAGCTTCTTTAACTGAGTCTTCTATTTTTTTTCCAGTAGTTCTTATTTGATTTGCATAATCAACTATCAAAATACTATTTTTTGTTGAGATACCAATCAGAATTACTAAAGCAATTTGAGAAAATATATTTATTGAACTATTTAAGAATAAAATAAATACCAATCCTCCAAAAACAGCCAATGGTACAGTTAGCATAATTATAAATGGATGAATAAAGGAGTTGAATGTAGCAGCCATTACCAAATATGCAGTTAGTAAACCAAGGGCAAAAATTATATAAAGTTCATTTGTTGTTTCTTTAACTTCCTCAGACTCACCTTTCCAAGTAATTTGATTAGTGGGTGCTACTTCCGCCATTATATTTTCTAAATATTCAATTGCCTCAAATAAAGAATAATTTTCATTTATATTTGCTGAAATGGTTACAGCTCTTTGTCTATCATATCTTGCTAATACTTTTGCTGAGCCTTCTTCCCTTAGGTCAACTAAGTTTGATAATGAGATTAATTCTCCAGTTATGTTAGATCTTACAAAAAGTTTACTTAAACTATCTTTATCTTTTCTATCAAACAGATATTGTTGAAGAATAATCGGATATTCTTTACCCAATTTATTAAACGTGGTAACTCTTTTGCCACCATATAGTGTCTCTAATGTTTGGCCAATAGATTTAGTTGATATTCCTAAATCTTTAGCTTTATTTTTATTGATAACTAATTTTACTTCTGGTTTGTTTCTATTATAGTCTGACTCAATTCTAGATAGTCCTCTATTTGTTCTTAGTTTACTTATAACTTCATTTTGAATTTCTTCTAATTCATCATAGGTACTTCCTAAAATTACCATTTGAACTGGTTTATTATAATTAGATACCCTTATGGCCTGGGGTGAAATTGGAAATGCTAAAGTTTGAGGCACAGTTACTATTTTACCTATAGCCTGTCGCATTATTGTCATTGCATCCTTTTCTCGTTTTTTCCAGTCTTCAAGTAAAGCAATAATAATAAAACTATTAAATGAATTTGCAGAGCTTCCAAAACCTGGAACTCTCATTATAAATTTATCATAAGGACTATTCTCTGCTTGAAGTAATGGGAGCAATCTCTTTTCTACTACTTGAGCTTTTTCTTGCGTGTAATCAAAAGAACTTCCTTCATCAGTAAATCCAATGACCAAATAAACACCTCTATCTTCCTTTGGAAGAAGTTCTTTAGTTGTATACATGAATAAAGCAACAGAACCTGCAATAATTAAAATAATAAATGTTATTATCGTTTTCTTTTTATTTAGCCAATAATCTAATGTTTCTTTATAAAAATTAGAAAAACCTTTAAAAAAAACATTAAACTTTCTAACAAAAAAACCAGAACTTGTTTTTTTATTTAAATACTTACTACCTAACATTGGTGAAAGTGTTAAAGCAACGAATGATGAAACAACTATAGAAAATGATAGAGCTATAGCAGTTTCTCTAAATAAAGTTCCTGATATTCCCTTAATAAAAATTAATGGAATGAATACAGCAAGTAAGATTAAAGTTGTTGCAATAATAGCAAAGGTAATTTGTTTTGAGCCTTTGTAAGCTGCAATCAAAGGGTTTTCTCCATTTTCTATTCTTCTATATATTGCATCAGTCATAATAACCGAGTCATCAGTAATAATTCCAATCGCAAGTATAAAACTAAGAAGTACAAAAATATTTATTGATAAATCAAATAGATAAATACCCAAAAATGATGCAATTAAGCTGACTGGCAGTGCAACAGCAGGAACGATCACTGCTTTTATATTTCCCAAAAATAAATAAATTATTATTACCACCAAAATAAACGCAATTACTAAAGTTTTATAAACTTCATCAATAGCAGCTTTAACATATGTGGCTCTATTAAATGAAACTTCTAACTTAAGACTGTCAGGTAAAGTTTTTCTAACTTCTTTAATCTTTTTTTGAATTTCATTTGATAGTTCAACTGTTGAGGCACCACTTTTTGCGTAAATCCCTATTCCAACTGTTTTTTGATTCAAATTATTTTTACTTTGAGATTTAAATAATGTTTTTTCAGAAACAGGACCCAATTCTACATTTGCAACATCTGATAATCTTACAATTTTATTTTTTGTTTTTTTAATTGGTAAAAATTTTAATTCATCAATATTTGTATAAGATTTATCTAAGTTAATTGTTAAATCTATATTATCTGCTTCTAAAGTCCCTGCAGGTAAGCTTATATTCTCATTTCTAAGTGCATTTTCGACTTCTTGAATAGTCATGTCATTTGCCGCTAATTTGATAGGGTCAATCCAAACTCTTACACTTAGTTCTCTAAGCCCTCCAAGTAGAATTCTTCCAACACCTTTTACACTTGAAAAAGCATCGACTAAATATCTGTCTGCATAATCACCAAGTTCCAAATCAGACCAGGTTAATGAAGAAACTGAAAGCCACATTGTTGTAGTGAAACCAGCTGCTTGCTTTAATATCTGTGGGGCATCTGCTTCTGAGGGAAGAGCATCTACTATTCTTGCTACTCTTTCTCTTATATCATTTGCAGCATCATCAAGCTCAATATCTGTATCAAACTCTATGTTGATACTGCTTCTTCCATTTTCGGACTTAGAGTCAATATTCTTAATTCCTTCCGCACCTCCTATGACATCCTCTATTACTTGAGTTATTTCTTGATCGATAATTGGAGCTGATGCAGACTTATAATCAACTTTAACTTGTACCACAGGTGGTTGCAAACCATCTGGTAACTCTCTAACTGGCAGTTCCGAGTAAACAAATAAACCAAATACAATAAGAATTAAAGACATAACCCATGCTACAACAGGTCGTTTTATGCTTACTTCAGTGATGTACATCTATTTATTTTTTCTTTGTCTCAGATTTTTTAAAAGGGTTTAATTTTTTTAACCAATCAAACTTACTTTTTTTTGTTTCAGTCTTAGCTGGCTTACCTTTTTTTTTCCAACTTGATGCTTTTTGTTTTGAGCCATATTTAATTGGTTTAATCTTTCCATTAGGTCTTGTTTTTTTTAAACCTTCAGCAACTACTGTGTCACCCTCTTCAAGGCCAGTTTTGATTTCTACAATTCCTTTTTTTCTTAGTCCAATTTCTACTGGTACTTTTTTTACAGTATTTTCTTTATCTACTTTATATACATAAACATTATCACCTTCCATTATCAGACTGGTATCAAGAATACTTAATGAATTTCTTTCATTATAATTAATAGATACTTCTAATAGTGAACCAGATAAAAGTTCGTTGTTAGGGTTATCAAGTTTAATCCTTACCGGTAAAGATCTTTTGTTTGTGTCAATTCTGCTTGCAGTAGATTCTACAGTTCCAGGATAATTTTTAAGAGCATTTCCAGAAAATTTTATATCTACGTTCTGTCCTTTTTTCACATAAGGCGCAAATGTTTCAGGTATATCTACATCTACGAACAGAACTGAAGTATCTTCTAAATTTAAAATAATTGAGCTTTGTGATACATCTATATCGTTAGAAAAATCTCGTTTACCAATAATTCCATCGAAAGGAGTGGTAATGTTTCTGTTCTTTAATTTTGCAATTACATCTCCTGTTTTAACTTTTGTATTAAATTTAATTGGTTCTAATATTTCATATTTTTCAATGTTGAAGGATTTAATTTGTGCCGGAACTGCGGTTCCAAATGTTTCAATTGTATTTTGAAATAATTTTTGCTCAACTACCTTAACAATTATTCCTGGAGGAGGTCTTTTGCTAAATTTTTTTTTAAAATGATTGCCAATCATTGTTCTTGCAACAATTACAGCTGTAATTATGAAAAAAAATATTATTAATATTGAAATTATTTTAGTTGATCTCTTCATATTTTAGTTTCTCCCATACTCTGACCAAGAGCCATCGTAAATTGTCGGCATATATTTATCATTTATTAAAGAATAAGCTAGAGCCAATACACTCGCAGTTACTCCTGAGCCACATGAAAATACAAGATTTTTATCAAAGTCAAAGTTTAATGACTTAAATTTTTCTAAGATTTTATCTTTGCTGACAAATGTATGGTCATCATTAATTAACTCTTTAAAAGGTAAGCAAAAAGAATTTTTTATTGAACCACTTCTTAAACCTTTTCTTGGCTCAGCAACTTTACCTTCAAATCTTTCTTTACTTCTCGCATCAATGACCCTGAAATCATTTTTATCAATATTTTTATCTATCTGTTTTTTACTTTTAACAAGCTCTATATTTTCTTTACATGAATAGACAGAATTTTTAGTGATTACTACTTTGTTATTTGTGATTTTATTTTCTTTTTTCCATTTCTTAAATCCACCATCAAGAACATGAACTAGTTTTGGATCATGTCCAAAATAAATTAAGTTATACCAACATCTACATGAGCTTATTACATCTGAATTATCATAAATTACAATTTCATCTTTATTTTCAATACCCATATCTCTTATAATTTTTTCCCATGAATTTAAATCGGTTAACATGTGGGGCAGGTCAGTATTTGTTTTTGAATTCTTATCTAGATCAAAAAAAATTGCATTCGGTATGTGTTCTTTTAGATATTCCTCAAAGCCATTTCTATTTGTTTGTGGCATATGCCAGGAGCAATCAATAATTTTTACATTATGGATATTTTTTTCTAACCAATTCGTATCAACTAAAGACATACTATCTCTTCTCTAAATATTTTTGATGATATTCTTCTGCTGGACAATAATTTTTTACCAAAGAAGTTTTAGTTACAATTTTTCCTGAAAATTTAATATTTTCCTCTTTAATTGCTTTTTCTGAAATTTTTTTTTGTTGATTATTAAAATAAAAAATTTCACTTCTATACTGAGTTCCAAAATCTGGACCCTGAGAATTTAAAGTTGTTGGGTCATGAATTTCAAAAAAAAATTTTAAAATTTTTTCATAAGAAATAATTTTTGGATCAAAGTCTAATTTTACTACTTCAGCATGATTAGTAGTTCCGGTGCATACTTCTTTATATGTTGTTTCACTATTATTGCCTCCACAATAACCTACTTCAGTTTTAACAACCCCATCAAGTTTACTAAACTTAATTTCTGGTCCCCAAAAACATCCCAAACCTAAAATTGCTATTTCCATTGATAATTAACTTAATTAATTTAAAGTTAATCATATGTTGTCTAAAAATCAATTGGGCTTTTTTTACATGTTCATTTCAGTATGTGCATTTTCATTAATGGATGTCATAGTTAAGTGGTCTGATGAATATCCAGTTGGAGAAGTGTTATTTTTCAGAGGTTTTTTTGGAATAATACCTCTTTTATTTCTTATACCTAAAGACAGGTACTTTGATTTTTATAAAACAAATCGACCAATGTTACATTTAAAAAGATGCTTAGCTGGTTTGATTGCATTAATGTCAATATTTATTGCTTTAAGAAATTTACCTCTTGCAACAGTCGTTAGTATTTCTTTTGCCGCTCCAATATTTACAACTATTTTTTCAATTTTTTTATTAAATGAGAAAGTTGGATTTTATAGATGGTTAGCAGTTTTAGTCGGTTTTATTGGGATCGTAGTTATTTCAGAACCAGGTTTTAGCTCATTAAATCTTTATTACATATATCCTATTATTTTTTGTTTAGGTTTGTCGTATGTTGCAATTTCAATTAGAAAATTATCTACAACAGAGCCTGTCTGGCTTATAAGTTTTTTCTTTTCATTCTCTATAATGGTTTTGAGTTTTTTTACTTTTTATCAAAATTGGATTATGCCAAATATGATAGATCTATTTCTACTTTCAATGATAGGAATATTGGGAGGTTTAGCAAATTTATGGTTGTCTCAATCTTATAAACTTTCAGAAGTAAGTTTAGTTTCTCCACTAAAGTATTTAGCTTTAATTTTTGCAATAATTTTTGGTTATATAATTTGGGATGAAATACCTACTTCAAAAACCCTAATAGGAGCTTTGCTAGTAATTTTTTCTTCATTTATAATATTTAAAAGAGAGATGACTTTAAAGAAACGTGTATCGGTTGCAAGACATGAGTAATACCCCCGCATATTGGAATGTAGCAAAAAAATATTTATCTAAAAAAGATAAAGTTATGTCGTTTTTGATTGAAAAATATAAATCTCCATCAGAAAAAATTTTAACAACCAGAAAAGATGTTTTTTTTTCACTTTGTAAAAGTATCATTGGACAACAAATCAGTGTTGCTGCAGCAAACTCAGTTTTTTTAAGATTTAAAAAAAAATGTAAAAATAAGATTAATGCTAAAACAGTTAATAACTTATCATTTACTCAATTAAAATCATGTGGGCTTAGCAAGCAGAAAGTAAAAGGCATTCAAAGTTTGTCAAAGCAAATTCTTGACAAATCTTTTAATCCAAGAATTATATCTAAAATGTCAGATGAAGATGCAATACTTTATCTTTCTCAATTGAGACAAATCGGAAGATGGTCAGCTGAAATGATTTTATTGTTTACATATAATCGATCTAATATTTGGCCAGTTCAAGATATAGGTTTATTAAGAGCTATCTCAAAAAACTATAAAAAAAAATATTTACCACCTGAAAGTTATGTAAATTTATTGAATAAAAGATTTTCACCATATTGTTCCGTCGCAACTTGGTATCTATGGAGAAGTATAGATCCAGAACCTATTCAGTACTAAATCCCTCTACTACCTGCATATGTCTTACGGTAGTATCTTTTGCAATATCCCATCCAGCTAAATATTCCTTGCTATTATGGCATTCTATAGCCTTTTCATAACTTGGAAACTCCCACACAACTGTTCTAACAAAATCATCACCTTCAAATGTTTTGTGATTTCCACCTCTTACCAAAGGAACTCCACCAAAACTTTTTATAACTGGCGTTACAGTTTCTGCATATCTTTTTAAATTATCTTGATTTTCAACTTTGACATATAAACTGATCCAATAAGCTTTCATTATTTCTCCCTTTTAAAATTTTTTAGTTATGATAGTAAAATTCATGGCTGACAAATTAATTATCACTTTTAATGAGTATAACAAAATTGTTGAAAAGTTAGCAATCGAGATTCATAAAAAATATAAACCAACAGTTTTGGTTGGAATAATGAGGGGTGCAGCGCCAATATTGGATATCCTTTCAAGAATATTAAAACTACCAACCGCTTATATTGTTATTCAGAGTTACTCAGGAGAGGGAATGGAAGATAAACAGGGTCAACTAATGTTTGCAAGAGAAATTAGTTCTCTAGCTGAGAGCAAAGATTATAACAAAGTACTTTTAGTGGACGATCTATCAGATACAGGTTTAACATTAAATAAAAGTATAGAGTGGCTAAAAAATTATGGCCCAACTAAAGATTATATAAAAGAGGTTAAAACAGCTTGTTTATGGAAAAAAAAATCATCAACTTTTGAACCTGATTTTTGTCCAATAAGATTAGATACAGATCCATGGATTGTTCAGCCAACCGAACATTATGAAGAATTATCTATAGAAGAAATTATTAAAAGAAATTAATTAATAGGGCTAGAGTTAACTAGCCCTATTAAATTTTTTAATTAAGCAACAGCAAAGCTTATTACACTTAATATTGCAATAATAAATATTGCTGGCGATGTAGATGAAAATTTACCAGTGAATATTTTAATTAAAGCATAAGACACAAATGCTAAAGCAATACCGTTACTAATACTGTAGGTAAGTGGCATTGCAATCATTGCAAGAATTGCAGGAGCAGATTCTCCAATATCATCCCACTCGATATCAGTAATGTTTCTAACAAAAAGAACAGAAACAAATAATAAAGCTGCTCCATCAATTTGTTTTGGCAAACTAGTTGCAAGAGGAGCAAAAAATATACATGCTAAAAATAACAAACCAATTACTAGAGATGTCATTCCTGTTCTACCACCAGCTTTTACACCAGCACCAGACTCTACATAACTAGTAACAGTTGTTGTTCCCATCATTGCACCCGCAACTGTACCAACACTATCAGATAACATTGCTTTATTGATGTCCTGAAGTTTACCTTGTTTATCAACTTTACCAGCAACGTTTGCAACTGATGTCAATGTTCCCGCGGTATCAAAAAAGTCAATGAATAATAAAGTAAATATTACCGTAGACATTCCTGCAGTCAGTGCTGCTGATAAATCAAACTCAAAAAGATAAGTCATTGGTGGAGGCGAACTTACAAGACCATTAAAATTGGCTAATCCTGCAGCCCATGAAATAATACTGAATACTAAAATTCCTATTATTATATTCCCTTTAATTTTCATTTTTTCCATTACAATGATTGCAATAAATGTTGCACAACCTAATAAAACTATTGGGTTACTTAAATCCCCAAGCTTTACCAGAGTAACCGGATCATCAACTACGACTTCCATGATCTGCAATCCAATAATTGCTAAGAATAAACCAATTCCCGCACCAATTCCCAACTTAAGACTTTTAGGAATTGAATTTATTAACCAAGCTCTAATAGGTGTAAGAGATATTATTAAAAATAATACACCAGCAACTAGTACCGCACCTAAAGCCTCTTGAGGTGTGTAGCCCATTCCTGCGCAAACTCCAAAAGCAACAAATGCATTAATTCCCATTCCTGGTGCAAGTCCAATTGGCCAGGTTTTTCCATAAAAAGCCATTATAAAACATGCAAGTGCTGTTGCTAATATTGTTGCGGTGTATACTGCGCCGAAATCAAAGAAACCTTTTTCGGGTCCGGCAAATTCTCCCGATAAGATAAATGGATTTAAAAACATTATATAAGCCATAGTTAAGAACGTTGTTGTTCCAGCTACTACTTCTGTTTTAAAATCTGTTTTGTGTTTTTTATAATTGAAATAATTTTCAAGCATTTGTCCTCCTAATAATGGACAATTATTTGATTCTACCAACAAATACTCTTGAAAACTGAGATTTATTCACAAATTTCAACTTAGAAGTTTATATTTATGCCATAATTGAGATGTTATTATCTATTTATGGGAAAATTAAATTTATTTTTTTTAACATCTATTCTGATTTTAATGGTCACGGGCTGTAAGACAATTAAAGAAAAGACAGATTATATTGTTGAAAAAGAAAATGAAAAGTTGAGTAAGTATATTAGTAAACCAGCAAGTGTTTTACAAATGGATTTAGGAAAACCAGATGAAGATTTCAAAAACGCAAAAGGAAATTTTGAGTTCATCTATAATACTAAAAAATATGGAATACCTTGTGAGAGAAGGTTTGAAATTAATTCTGAAAACATCGTAATTGGGTTTGTATCTAACGGTTGTTTTTAATAAATACTTGCGAGGAAATAATCCTCGCAAGTAAGGTAAAACTTATTTAATTTCTATAAGCTTTTTCTTTTTGTGTTCTGGAATTATTCTTTCACAAGATATTGTTAAAAGACCATCTTTAAGTTGAGCACCATTAACTTTTACATCGTCAGCAATGGTAAATGATCTTGCAAATTGTCTTTGTGAGATACCTTTATGAATAATTTCTCCATCAACATTATTTTCCTCTGATCTACTAACTGGTTTAGTTCTTACAGTTAATAAATTGTCTTCAAACTCAACCTCAACATCATTTTTGTTAAAGCCAGCTAATGCTACTTCAATAGCATAGTTGTCTTTTCCTGTTTTTCTGATGTTGTAGGGAGGATAATTTGACTGCATTGTCAAATTTCCATTTCCTAACATATTTTCAAATTGATCAAACATATCGTCAAAACCAATTGAAAAAGGTCTCAGTGAGTTAAAGATAGATAGATCCTTACTTGTCATAATTTACTCCTTTTTTGTTAAGCAAGTTTATTTTTGCAAGCCCCATTAGGCGACTTACAAGAATTATATAATAATTGGTTTTAATTTTTCAAGATTAGGGAATTAAATTTTTTCTGATATTTTTAATGCAAAAGCATAATCAGTTGCAATCTCTTCAATGGCTCCATCTCTTCCAGATTTTCCTCCATGACCTGCATTCATTTCTGTTTTTAAAAGAAGTAAATTATTATCAGTTTTATAGTCTCTTAATTTTGCTGTAAATTTTGCAGGCTCATCAAACAAAACTCTATTATCACTTAAGCTTGTAGTTATTAGTATGTGAGGGTAATCCATTTTTTTAATATTATTATAAGGAGCATAAGAAAATATATAATCAAAGTGCTCTTTATTATCTTTAGCATTTCCAAACTCGTCAAACTCCCCAACCGTTAAAGGTAGAGAGTGGTCAAGATTTGTTGTGAGAGAATCTACAAATGGCACAGCCATAATTATTCCTAAAAATAATTCTGGAGTTTGATTAACAACAGCACCCATTAATAAACCTCCTGCAGATCCACCCATACCTATAATTTTTCCCTTAGATGTATATTTCTGATCAATTAAATATTTTGCAGCATATATATAATCTTCAAAAGTATTCTTTTTACTCGTCAATTTTCCTTCTTTCCACCACTTCATTCCTTTTTCCATGCCGCCTCTAATATGTGCGGTAGCCCAAATGATATCTCGATCAATTAAACTTAATCTCGTAGAAGAAAAATTTGGACTCATTGAACTGCCGTAGGAACCATAACCATAAAGCAACAAATTAGCTGAACCATCAATTTTAGTTTTTTTATGTCGAGTAATTGTTAAAGGAACTAACCTTCCATCATGTGATTTATATTCTACTCTTTCAACAATGTAATCATCAGGATTATGCCCTGAAGGTATTTCTTGTTCTTTAACAAGTTTTTTTGATTTGTTTTCTAAATTATATAAATAAACTCTAGATGGAGTTTTAGGAGAAGAATAACCAAGGTATATATCATTAGTATTTCGATCTTTCTGTACCAAAGAAACACCTGGCACATAAATTTTTTCATTAGAAAATATTAATTCTTCTTCAATTCCTGTTGAGATATTTTTTACAAATAGCTTATCTAATGCATCAGAAGTTTCAGATCGAATAATCCAATCCTTTAAAAATGTTAGTCCACCTATTAAAACTTCATCTCTTGCAGGGATAAATGTTTTCCATTCTTGATTTTCTAAGCTATCAGAAATATCAATTTTAAAATCTTCTGCATTTTTGTTAGTGTGGTTATAAAATTTTCCATTCCAAGCACTTATAGAGTAAAGAATACCTTTTTCTCTTTTCATGATTAATTTAGGTTTGGGATTCTTTTCTTCAACACTAAAATAATATTGTTCTGATGTATTGTGATCAGATGAATTTATAAAATAATACTTTTCATCTGAACTAATACCAATACCTACAGTGAATGCTTCAGTTTTTTCCTCAAAAATTAGCTGGTCTTGATCCTTAAAATTTCCAATTTCATGTCTATAAATCTTTCTTGCACGATGATTTTCATCGAGTTTAGAATAAAAAATAAATTTATCATCTAAGCTAAAAGTTATTCCCCCAGAAGTTTCAGTAATTTCTTTTGTAACAGCCTCATTGTTTTCAATATTTCTTATAAAAATTGTGTAATACTCTGAGCCTTTAGTATCTAAAGAATATCCTAGGTACTTATCATTGTTACTTACTTCTAGATCCCCAATACCAAAATATTCTACACCTAAATTTTCTTTTTCTTTATCTCCATTCCAAATTTCCTCTATATCAGTTGAGTTAATTTTTTTTCTTAATTTTATAGAATAATTTCCAGTTTTAGTTGTCTTGGTCCAGTATTCGTAAGTATGATCTTTATAAGGAAGAGATTCATCATCTAATTTTATTCGTCCTTTGATCTCATCAAATAATTTCTTTTGTATATGTTTTGTATTTTCTAAATGATAGTCAGTGTATTTATTTTCTTCTTCAAGATAATCTTTTACTTCAGGTAAAAGTTTATTCTTATCTTTAAGTACTTCTAAAATATTTTTTTGATGTATCCAGCTATAATTATCTTCCCATGTAACATTATGGCATGATTTTAATTCTGGTTTTTTTTTAAGATATGGTATTTTCATTATTAGGGAAATATATGAATATAATTATTTATACAGTATTAATTTTAGTCGCTTTATATTTTTTATTAAGGTTTTTTGCTTCCATAAACTCAAAGAAAATATCAAAAAGCATAAGAATATTATTGTTTATTAGCTTAATAGTTATTGCAGTTTTGTTTGCTGTTGCTGGAAAATTTTTATTAACTTTACCATTAACAGTTGCAAGCTTAGCTTTATTAAAATTAAAAGGTCTTTCATTTTTTCAGCTCATCTCACTATTTCGACTAATTCAAACTCTTAGAAATTCTGGCAGATTTTCATTTAATAATAAAAATGTATCCAATATTAATACAATGACTACTGCAGAGGCTTACAAAATATTAAATCTTAACCAATCAGAAAAAATCACAAAGGAAGAGGTTAATAAAGCATATATTAGAATACAAAAAAAAATTCATCCTGATATTTCACCAGAAACTTCAAGACTTTCATCAATAGTTAATGAAGCAAAAGAAATAATTTTAAAAGATATAAATTAATTTTTAAGTTTAATAATATTCTTAATAACTTCATTTACTGATATTAAATCAGGATTAGCATTAGTTCCATGAGTTATTTCTTCAATTTTATATCCTTGTGGAATAATCCGAAAGTAATTTTTACTATAATCGGTATATGCCTTTGGAGAGTCTAATAAAAATACAATACATTTTTTTCCTGATTGCGAAAGAATATGAGATCCAAATGAGTCATTTCCAACATACATATCTGATGCACATAAATAAGGAATTGAATCATTTATAGTTTTATTGCTAAGAGTTAAATAATTATTTTTCTTTAATTTAGATGTAATCTCATTCTCAATTTTTTTTTCATTAGGACCACACAAAATTAAGAAAAAGAAATCTCCAATTTCATTAAGATTATTAATTAGTTTCGCAAAATTATCTGAGCCCCATCTTGTAGTTGGTCCAGAAGAGCCTGCACCTATAACGATTCTAAAGCTATTGTTATTTAATTCGTTATTAATTTTTAAAATTCTTTCATTTTTTATAAAAAAAATCGTTTCAGTTTGACAATTATCATTTTTGAGAAATCTCTCAGTTAATGATTTTGCAGCATTAATCAAATGTAAATTTTTTTTTTTAAAAAATTGATATGAGAAAATATTTTTAATTCCTGCAATTTTAGCAGCAACATATATTCTTAAACTTGGATAGAAAATTAATAAATTTTTAAAATTAAACTTCCCAAGTATTTTACTAAGTTTAAAAATATCAAAAAATCTTTTTTGATACTTATCTAAGTAATAAACTTTTTCTATTAATGGGTCATCTGCAAGCGCTTCTTTTAAATTTTTACACAAGGTGATTATTGTTACAGGGCCATATTTTTTAGCTATTTGATGGCAATATGAAAGATGAAGTAAATTTGCTCCTAAACCAATGTAGCTTAAATAGATTCCTGTTTTCATAAGCTTTTAGACATTTCTTTTATTAATTTATTACCTAAAGTTTTAAATTTAAAATTATATATATTTTTTAGATAAGAGATATTTTTTTTTGAACCAATTAAATATTTGATTTCATTTTTTCTAAAAAATTTTTTATTTATAGAGTAGTATTTTTTATAATTAAGACCATTGAGTTTATAAGCCTCTTTTATAATATCTTTTCCAGAAAGATTTAAGCCAGCTGAAATGATTCGATCTTTAGTTTTTAAATTTGATGTAAGCAAAATTGCTTTTACTATATCTGTTATCCAAGAGTAGTCTCTATAAGTGTTTATATTTCCAACAACAATTTTTTTTTTATTTTTTGCACCTAAACAAACTTTTTTTATAAAGAAATCATTTGGTCTCAAAGGAGATTCTATTTGCATGAATATAAGATTGGATAAATTTAACTTATATCTTCGAAATTTTTTGATTAAATTAAAGACTTTTTTTTGTACATTAATATAAGGGTTTTTATTCGAAGAAAGCTTACATTTTAAATTAATTAATCTATTTTTTGGAGTAAATATATATCCGGAATTAGCTTTAAAAAACTTTATAGTTGATTTTTCTTTTTTTAAAATTTCTAAAAAATTTTTAGTTCCGTTATAATGGGAGTTAAAAGTTTCTTGTTTGGATTTGATACTTTCAGT
>JAOJEG010000015.1 GCA_028226535.1 Candidatus Pelagibacter sp.
CTCTCTTATGTCCTCAACTCCATTTTTCTCAAGCGTAATTTTTCCAAAAAATAAAATATATTTGTATTATTATTTAAACTATCAATTTGGAAAAAATTTTTATTCTCCCGAACACACAAATTTTGCCTTAAAAATTTATAAAAAGAATTTTAAGAATATTACTTTTTACTAATCTGAAAAATTTATACTTATATCACATGGCATTGAAATTCTTTCATCTTTAATTTCATCGCTATTATCTACTTCATGATCAACATATGAGTCAAAGATTATTAAATCACCTTCTTGTGGTTTATATTTAAATTTTTTTTCATTAAATTTTTTTTCTTTAAATTTTTCATGAATATTGTCAGCCTCATATACCCTCAAATTTTTTTGATAATTGTAAAGATTTATAAATCCAGAATTATGAGTATTGTCACATTTTAGATAAAATACTCCTGATAAATCACCATCCAAATGATGGTGCTTTTTCATTTTTCCACTTTTTTTTGTAATAGTGAACCAAAGTTTTTCTATATTAATACTAAATTTTTTTTCCAATTGATAATATTGAATAATTTTTTTATTTACAACTTGCTTTATCAACTCCCCAATATTATGAAAATCTTTATCCTCGTTTAAATTATGTAAAGATTGATAGATATTCAGATGACCTGCATAATCATATTTATTTGATACATTATCGAATTGATATTTTTTAATTTTTTCAAAAATTTTTTGATCAAAATAAATATTTTTAACAATAAAAATTTTTGGTGGGTAAATATTTTTTATAAAATTTTTACAATAGATTTTATTTTTACGATAATAAAACTTATACTTATAATATAAATTTTTGTGTTTATTGAACAAAAGTCCTATTATTTTGTTATATAAATTGGTAAATTTATAAAACTTTAAGTTAAATAATTGTCTTGAAACAATTTCTAGAAAATTTTTAGACATATTTAGAAGCTATATATTAATCTTTATATTAAATTAATATATATTTTTAAAATGACAAACCTACCACTGATCTCAATAATCATACCTTCTTTCAACCAAGGAGAATTTATAGAAAAATGCTTGGAAAGTATTGTTGCACAAACATTTGTAAATTATGAGGTAATTATTCAAGATAATAATTCTACAGACAATACAAAATCAATATTACAAAAATATAAAAAGCTTAAAAATTTTTACATATATTTTGAAAAAGACAAGGGTCAAGCTGATGCAATAAACAAAGGAATTAAAAAATGCAGAGGACAATGGTTAACTTGGCAAAACTGTGATGATTATTATGTGTCAAATATGGTTTTTGAAAAATTAAATAAAGAAATCTTGCTTGATGAAAAGAAAAAATATGGTCTTTTTTATGGAAATATAAAATTGGTAAATCAAAAAAATTATCATGAAAAAGAACTTAGATATTATGGAGCAAACTCATATACATTAATACTAGAGGGTATGGTGCTAACCAACCAATCATGTTTTTGGAGCAGAGAATTAAATGACAAATATGGATACCTTAAAAATTTTAAAGTAAATTTTGACTATGAGTGGTTCTTAAGAATTTCTCAATTTATTAAGTTTAAAAAAATAAGTTATGAGAAACCTTTAGCAGCTTTTGTTTTATACGATGAGCAAAAAAGTAATAATTATACAAAATACGATTTAGAATTACGTAAGAAAATAATTAAAATTTATTTAAAAAAATTTAATATTCCAAATAATAATTTGGTTTTGAAATTATTAAAATCAATATCCAAATTCTATAGATTTACTAAGTTAATAGTTAGTGGTGATTTACTTTATCTACTAAAAAAAATATTTAAGACTTAATATGTTTTATTTATTTTTAAAATTGTCAATTGTTAAACTTAAGTATGATGCTATTAATAAAATAGATCCAAATAGGCTAATTAGATCATCAGAAAAATAATTTTTTAATATAAGTTGATTAAATCTTACAAAATAAAAAAACCATAAAACTATCGGAAAGTTAACTATAAAAATAAATTTAGATATGTTTGATTTTAAAAGGTAACCTGCTAGAGGTATTAGAAAAACAAAATCATAGTAGTTATGGTAAAAAACAAAAAGGCTTGAAATACTAATTATTAAAAATAATACATCATTATTTTTTTTTATAAAAAAAATATTAATCAAATTTATCACACCAAATAAAATCATACCTAAAACAAAATATTTATATAAGCCAATTTTTACAAATAAAGTCTTTAAGTGAAAAGTATATCCAACTCCTATAAAGTTGTTCATGGACTCTTTATTCACTTCGTATATGACAAGTAAAGGATTTATAAGTTGAACAAAATTCAGTTCACTAACATAAAAACCGTAAAATAAAATAGCTAAAGCGGAAATTACCATGGCATAGATTAAATCAACTTCTTTTTTAAACATTGAATTAAGCAAAAAAAAAGGAGCAAAAGAAAATTTAATATAAGCAATTGATAAAAATAATCTTTTAATTTTAGATTTTGAATACCAATAAAATATTAGCGACACTAATAAAAAAAGACCTAACTGACCATTACCCAATGTATTTGTAAAAGGAGTAGAGCTTACGGTTAATATTCCTAAGATAAGAGACTTATTTATATTTAGATTATAAGCTTTTTTTAAAATTACAATAATTATAATTGTGAAAATAACATTTGAGCAAAACCATAATATTTTAGATACCTCTAACGTAAAAAATGTATATGGATAAAAAATTATATAAATTAAATGATTCCACATCGGAAACCAGTAGCTATCGTCCTGTCTAAAAATTTTAAAAATATCTTTTTTGTTCCAAAAATCTTTTGACATTTCATAGAATTGGGGGAAATCTACGCTACCAACAACAGGTGCTGTGGCATTTAAAAATGCTTTTTGTAAAAAAAGTAAGCTCACTAAAAAAAGTGAAAAAGCTAAAAAAATTGTAAGGTAGGTATTATTGATTTCTAATATTTTTTTTTTATTTTGTAGCATATGTTCTAACCAAAAAGATATTTTATTATATCATAAATAACTTTCTGAAATTGAGTAAAATTTAAAGAACTAGATTTGTATTTATTTTTTGGAAAAAGAAAGAAATAATTATTATAATCAATATTGCAATTTATTTTTCTAGATTTTAAGATTATTTCGGCACTTATAAAATTAGAATTAGAAATTAAATTAATACTTTTTATAATTTTTGATTTAATCAATATCAAACCATTAAAATCAACATTTGGTATTTTAAATAAAAAACCTAAAATTTTTTTATACAATTGAGATATAAAAACTCTAGATTTAGGTCTGCCAACCATACTTTTTCTTTGATAAACAATCACATCTTTTGTTTCATCTAATTCAAAATCTTTCAAAAATTCTGTAACCTTGGCTTCACCGTCGCCAGGAATATATAAACTAAATTTCTGTGTTGCTAAATGATAACCTTTAATTAAGGACTTACACCATCCTAAATTTTGATCATTTGAAATAATTTTTATATTCTTATTTTTTAAAGATTTTGAGCTTAAAATTTCAGAATTCAAAATATTAATTGAATTGTCTGTAGAGCAGTCATTTATAAAAATATACTCTGAAATAATTTTTTTTTTCTGCTCCTCGAATTTATCTAAATCTTTTACCAAATCAGGTAACTCATTTTCTTCGTTAAAGAAAGGAATAATCAATGTAATCATTTATTGCTAAAAAAATAAATCTTTTAAATCATCCTGTGGCCACAACATAACTTCATTAAATGATAATTTTTTACTCACCTTTTTTTTTACGTTTTTAATGCTTAAAATTAAATTTATTAAATCACGTGTATTTTTATAATAATTTTTAGCTAATGATGGTGCTGATGGGGAGGGCTCATTTTTAGGAGATAAATAATTAAAGTTTTGTTTTGACTTGTTATTAATCTTTAATATCGATGAAATGCCACTTAAGATACCAAAGTCAAATGGAGCGCTATCAAAAAAAATTACTTCTTTGTATTCTTTAGCGATGCTTATTGCACCCTTTTTAATCCTATTTTTAAATGGAAAATAAGAAAAATTTAAAACATCAACACTAATACCCTTTTCCTTAAAATATTTTTTTGCCTTTAGAGCATCTATCAATCCATCACCATAAGTAATTATTAAAAAATTTTTGTCTTTATTTTTATTTTTGTATAATTTGTGATGTTCAATTTTATCATTTTTTTTCTTTTTAAAATTTTGTTTTATTTGAGTTAGATATCTGTGTTCCAGGATTACAGAAGGATGATTTAGTTTGTTGGCATTTAAAATATGATGATAGGCTTCTTCTGGAGTAGATGGAATATAAACATCTAATCCATATGACTGCATAAAAATTGAATGATAATTGGCTGTATGTTGCGGTCCGTTTCCCCACTGCCTTCCAATTTGAATCCTAAATGTAACTGGACAAGGATATTTCCCACCAAACATATATTCCCATCTACCAGCCTGGGTGAGAATTTGATCAAAAGCTAGTAAAGCAAATTCTATTCTTCCATAAACAATTGTAGGCTTGAAACCCCTGGTGGCAAGTCCAACACAAAGTCCAGAACTTGCTAATTCTGATACTGGCGTCTCAAAAACCTGGGACGGGAACTTTTCGTGAATTTTTGACCCAACATTAGTTACCTCAAGTCCAAATACTAAATTTTTTTTATTATTTGATAATACTTTTAAAGTTCCCTCTTCAATAGCAGTTGAAAAATCCATTAAATTGTCCTTATAGGTATCTTTTTAAATATTGACTCAAACCTATTTGATATTTGTAAAACTTTCTTACTTTTAATATTTTGTAATTCGTTTAACTTTAAATATTTTTTTATCAATAAATATCTACTTAATATGTTAATTGGATCCCTTTTATCAATTTCCAGGTATTCCTTTTTATCTCGATACGGTGATTTTTGATCTTGCAATGATACATTGGCACCACTGTGTTTAGAAAATCTTATGCAATCGCAATGTAAAATACCCACTCTTTTTTTTTTAAGAATGTTTTTTCTTAACAATTCAGTTGTCTTGAAAACTTTCATAAAATCTTGACCATCCACTCTTTTATAAAGTGTCTGCATCCCATCTTTAAAAAGTTTTTTAAAATTATAATTTTTTACTTTTCTTTTATTATGTGAACTTTCTACCGCATACTTGTTATCTTCAATAATAACAAGTAATGGCAACTTGTATAAACCAGCCATATTAATAGTTTCGTAAAATGAGCCTTCTTCAGCAGCTCCATCACCAACAAACACTACCACAACATTTTTTGATTTTTTTATTTTTTCTGCCATAGCCATACCACTTGCAACAGAGATGGACGACCCTAGAATGGGGATAGATCCCATAAAATTTACCTTTTTATCTAACATGTGCATTGAACCCCCATACCCATTGCAGCATCCTCTTTCATCCCCAAATATTTCCATTATCATTTTTTCTAGATTTCCATCTTTTGCAAGATAATGGGCATGAGATCTATGATTACCTAAAAATAAATCATTTTTTTTTGTACCTAAAGCTACGCCTGTAGCTGAAGCCTCTTGACCAATAGATAAATGTAGAAAAGACCAAATCTTATTCTCTTTTGATTTTTGTGCAATTTTTTCTTCAATTATTCTTATTGTAAGAATTTTTTCAAAGGCATTTAATAAAAATTTTTTATTTATTTTTGGAATTCTATACATACCCTTATTTCTTTTCCTTTTTTAATTAAATCAATACCGTGGTTTATATTTTTTAATTTTATAGTATTGGTAATTAGCTTATTAAATTTTTTATAATTTTTTATAAGTAAACTATATATAATTTGCATATGTTTGCTTGGATTAAAAAGTCCCCCATCTGATGAGAATATTTTAATATTATCATTTGGTGGATTAAATAATCTAATTGGGTCAAATATCTTTAATTTACTATTTTTTTTTGGTTGGCCAACTAATATGAGTTTTCCATTTTTACTAGTTGAATTAAATCCTTCACTAATTACTTCGGTAGATCCAGTGGTATCAATTACAATTGAAAAAGATTTTTTTTTTGATTTAAGATATTTTTTATAAAGTAAAAATTTAATTCCCAAACCTTTTAATAGATTTTGTTTAGACTTGTGTCTATCGACTAATAGGATGTTTTTGCATCCAAGTATTTTGGCTATTAGTCCTGTGGTTACCCCTAAACCTCCAGCTCCAAAAATTAATAAACTGTCCTCTTTTTTAAATTTAGCTTCATTTACCAAAAGACCCCATGAAGTTGGTATGGCACAACCTAACAATGGCATTAATTTTATCATTTTTTTTAAGGGTTTTATTTTTGTAAGTCTATTTTCTGAAACAACGGCGTATTCTTGAAAAGTCGTCACTTGTCCAGCATTTATTAAACCAAATTCACTATTGTATTTTGCGCCAACTGCATTGATTCCGTTTCCTTTTCTCCAATGCATAACTACATAATCATTAATATTAATTTTTTTTACAAACTTATTCTTGCTTACGACTAATCCATATCCTTCATGACCCATACAGTGAGGTAGCCATTTATCTTTTCCTTTTATGCCCTCTATTTCTCCAATTTGTGCTCCACATATCGATGCAGAATATATCTTTACTAATACTTGACCCTTTTCTAATTTTTGAGGATTTTCAATATCTATAACTTTTAGTTTTTGTTTTTGTTTAAAAAGAATTGCTGATTTAAATCTATTTTTTTGCATAGTCTACTTTAAGAAATATTGAATAGATTTTAATAAAAATTCTTTGTTAACATATTTAGAATTACCCATGCTTTCCACAGAACTTGCGGCAGCTAAGGATGCTACAAACATGCTTAATTCGGGGTCTAATTTATTATAATCACAGATTGAAAAAATTGATAAAAAGGCATCTCCAGCACCTACTTTATCTATTATTTTATTAGAGAAAGCAGGGCAATTAATAAAAGAATTTTTTTTCTTATTAAAATATATCGCACCATTAGCACCTCTTGTTACAACAATACTTTTTAGATTTGTTAAAGCAGAATACTTTTTCATTAAAAGTTTAATATCTGATTTTTTATCTTTATACTCGTGCCTCAACTCACTCTCGTTTACAATCAAAGTATTAAAATTATTGTAGTTTTTAAATGAATGATATCCAATATTTGATGCATTCAGTTGAGCATTCAAATAAATATGGTTATATTTTTTGCATATTTTTTTTACAATAGATGGGTTTAAAAAGCCATGACCATAATCGGACAAGATTATTAAATCATTTTTTTTAAATTTTTTATTAAATAAAATTTTCTTTAGTTTTTCATTTTCTAAATTAGATAAATCTCTATCATTAATAGAATAAACTCCAAGTAATTTTTGATTTGTTAATTTATCTACAATTCTTTTTTTTATTATTGTTGGGGAATTCTTTTTTGTTATAAAATTTAATTTTATTTTTTTTCCAATTTTGTTTTTAATAAATTCAAACAAAGATGGTTTTTCTCCTAATATAGTTATAACATTTACAGGTTTAGAAAAGCCCTCTAAATGCTTTGCTATTGCTATTATCCCACCCAAATACTTTTCATTATAGAGATCCTTTATAACCAAATGGGGTTCCTTACCAGATTTACCTATAGACTCACTGAATATATAGTCATCTATTATAGTTTCTCCAATTGTAATGACTTTATTTTTAGAAAATTTTTCAACAATATTTTTTATATCTGTATATGAATATTTTTTTGTTATTTTTTGCTTATAATATTGTTGTTCAGGATTGAAAACTGTAAAAAAATTATTTAATAAATTACTAGAGCTGTTTACTTCATCAGAAGTATAAACAATTTTACCTTTAAATTTTTCAACTAATTTTTTTTCTTTAAAAATATTTTTTGTTACATCTTTCTTATTATTTTTATAATCTGGTCCTTTAACATAGAAAGATGGTTTAAATTTTTCAATTACATTTTCAGCAGTTAAATTATTATTTAAATAAACATAATCGACTATTTCTAAAGATTGTACCATTTTTAACCTTTTTTTTTCATCGAAATAGGGTCTTCCAGGTCCCTTGTTTACAAATTTGTCCGATGTAATTGATACAATTAAAATTTCTCCTAATTTTTTGGCTGACTCAAAATAATTTAAATGTCCGGTGTGCAATAAATCAAAAACTCCATGACAAAGAACAATCTTTTTGTTTTTTAACTTATTTTTGATTGAAATAAAATTTGACAGGTTTATTTGTTTGTTCCTCATATTTTTATTATTTTAAATATTTAAACCAATTTTTTGTCTCTTTTTTAATATTAGATTTAGTCCAAAGTGGTGCTTCTCTCCAATACTCTATATTTTTTAACAATTCTTTTATACCTTCCCCAAATTTTATTTTAGGAGACCAATTCAATATTTTCCTTGCACGTAATATTTTTGCATGAGTTATCGAGGGTTCTCCAGGTCTTTTCGGGATATTTATATATTTTTTACTCAACAACTTTACTAAATCAATTATTCTTATAGGTTTTGAAGAGCCAATATTCAAAACTATATTTTTTTTATTTTTTAAATACATTGATTTTATTAATGCTGTCACAACATCTCTTACATCAATAAAATCTCTTTTTTGCTTTCCATCACCTACAACTGTTAAATTTTTATTTGATAATTTTTGTTTCAAAAATACGCCCATCACTGCTCCATAAGAACCTGTTGTTCTTGAGCGTGTTCCAAAAACATTAAACAACCTCAAGGATACATAGTCAATTTTATATACTCTCGCCCAATGTTGAATTGTTAATTCTCCTATATATTTTGAAAAAGCATAAGGATACCTGGTATCAACTTTATCAAATTCATCAGTTGGATATTTTTTTGGTATTCCAAAGCAAGATGATGATGCTGTATAAATTATTTTTTTTACTTTATTATATCGCATTGCCTCCAGAATATTAATCGTACCCATAATATTTGTTTTACAATACGGTTTTGGGTTGTCTATTGATGGAACTATGTCTGCTATTGCAGCTAAATGAAATACACAATCAATATTTTTGAAATTAATATTATTTTTTTTAATCTTGTTGATATCTTTTTTTACAACTTTTAGTTTTTTATTTTTTAATAAATGAATTATATTTTTTTTTGAACCATCTTCAAAAAAATCAATTAGTACAACTTTTTTAATGTTTTTTTTTTTTAAAAGTTGTTCAACTAAATGACTTCCAATAAAACCCGCACCACCGGTTACTAGAACTCTCATAGCAAGCTTTTTAAAATTATATGTCCAACAACTAATTGAAAATCCTCAGAAATTTGCATGTCATTTATTTTAAGATGAATAGTATTTTTTAGAAGCTTTTTACACTTTCCTCCATCAAATCCTAAAATAGCAAAAATATCCATTTTCTTTTTTTTAGCAATTTTGATTGCCTCTATCAAATTTTCTGAATTTCCACTCCCAGATAAAAGAAGAAGTAAATCATTCTGGGTTGCTTTATTTTCTAATTGTTTTGAAAAAATATACTTATAACCAAGATCATTTGATATACATGTTACAATAGCATTATTTGCAGTGAGAGCTTCAACATTTATCATTTTTTTTTTTGACGATTTTGTAAATATAAAATCATTTGCAATGTGAATTGCATTTGCAGCACTTCCGCCGTTACCACAAATAAACAATCTTTTGTTATTCTTTCTAAGTTTGTGAATATGTTTAATAAGAAGATTTATATTTTCTACAGGTGCAGTTTTTAATGTATTGTTAAGTTTAACTAAATAGTTTTGAGCAATATGTTTCATAAAGTTTATATTAACTTTTTATATAATTTAATTTAAGTTTTTTATACAATTGTTCTGGCCAATTTTTCTTAAAACTTAAATTTTTATCATCTATAAATAAATCGTATGTGGGCTTGCCCATAATTAATTTATCATAAGATAAACCCCATTTTTTTAGTTGATTTGAGGTCAATTTAAAACCTTTTTTATGAGCTTTTATGGGATCATCTTTTGATCGCCCCATAAATCTAGCTGTAAAAATTTTAATCATATAACCTTTTTTTTTTAAATTATTTATGGCTGTTATGTTTTTTTTAATTGGACGACTGTTCTTGTAAACATTGCCATTAGTTTGACAAATAACACCATCTAAATCAAAACAAAGAGTTTTTTTTCTCATATAATATTTGATAATACTAGTTATTGATTTAATATATAGGTTTTTTTAAAGTTAAAATGAAAGCTTATTTTTTTAGCAATAAATTCTCTACTTGCTCTAAAATAAAATGACCAATAAAAATATGACATTCTTGTATTCTTGCGGTAACTGAACTTGGCATAATTAATTTATGATTACAAAGTTTGAGACATTTGCCTCCACTACCACCTAATAAACCAATTGTTTCAATTTTTTTTTTATTGGCAACTTTTAATACATTATAAATATTTTTTGAATTACCTGATGTTGAAATTACAAAAAGTATATCTTTTGGACTTACAATAGCTTCGAAAGGCCTTACAAATATTTCGTCAAAACTATAATCATTTCCGCAAGCGGTTAAGGTTGATGTATCTTGCGCAAGGGTTAAGGCGGGTATTGGGGATCGATTAACTTTTGGTCTTAATCTTACTAGAAACTCAGCAGCTAAATGTTGTGCGTCTGCCGCTGACCCACCATTTCCACAGAATAAAATTTTTCCACCTTTTTTTAATGAATTAAAAATTCTTTTTATTGCTCGATCAACATCATCGTAGATATCAATTAACTTCATGTGACTATTAATATTTTCTGATAACTGAATTTTAAAATTTTCTTTTAATTCCATTTAAAAGTTTATTTTATATGAGCTCTTAATTTTTTTGCTATTAATTTTTCTTCATCAGTAATATGTCCTATTCTAGGCTCTCCTAGAGCGATAGACATTTTTTTTAAACTTTCAGTTAAACTTTTCATTCCAGATAACTCGAGTGAAGCTGATTGATCTGAGCCATACATCGTTCTGTCTAAAGTAATGTGTCGCTCTAAAGATGAAATACCAAGCATTGATGCAGCTAAAGATACCGATACACCATTTTCATGACCACTATACCCTACGTTACAACCAAACATTTTTTTTAAAGCACTTATTGTAAGTAAGTTGGCATCTTCAGGTCTCATTGGGTAAGTTGAAACACAATGCATGAGTTCAAACGGGCAATTGTAATCTTTAAATATATTGATTGCATTTTTAATATCTTCCAAAGTCGACATGCCTGTAGAGATAAAAGTATGCTTCTTTTCCTTAGCCACACCAGATAAAAAATTTTTATCTGTAATCATAGCTGAAGCAATTTTATTAA
Source organism: Candidatus Pelagibacter sp. (assembly GCA_028226535.1). Next base: position 11,320 of record JAOJEG010000015.1, read on the forward strand.
ATTTTAAGTTAAATTTACTTAGAAATTCTAAACTTTCCAAATCCCATGCAGAAGCAAACCAGTCAATATTTTTTAACTTACAATATTCATCAATGATTTTATATTCATCTTCTGAAAACTCTAAACCTTGTTTTTGTTCTCTATTAGTTGTTCCCCAAGGACTTTCTCTTTTTGCATCTAAAGCTTCTTTTGAATAAACTTTGTCTAATGTTCTTTTTTGAAATTTTACCGCATCAAAGTTAGAATCTTTAGCATTATCAATTAACTTCTTAGCAATCTCAATATCACCATTATGGTTGATCCCAATTTCTGCAATTAAATAAATATTATTAATCATATAAAATCACCATAAACCATAATCCAAAATAGAAATCAAACAAGATATTAGCTTTAGTAAGTAAAAATTACCAAATGGATCTCCCACCATCCATTATTAAATTATGTCCATTCATATAACTAGAGTCTTTAGAGCAGAGAAATTTAATAGCTCCTTTGTATTCATTTGTTTTTGCCAGTCTTTTTATTGGGATTTGATTATTTATTTTTTTTAAAAAACTCTTATTCTGTCCTTGATCGACTGGACCAGGTGAAAGACAATTACATCTAATATTACTTTCAGACCAATAGGTTGCTAAATATTTGGTCAAACCTACAATTCCATGTTTTATAACAGAATAGGTAACTGGTTTAACAGGTTTAATTTTTTTATCTCTAATAGAATAAATTTTTTGATTTGGTGCGATAACTGATAATTCAGATCCAATATTTAAAATTATTCCAGGAATTTTTTTTTTATACATTTCATAACCAAAAAATCTTGAGCATAACATCGGGCCTGTCAATCCAACATCTAATTCTTTTTTCCACATTTTTAGTGAATAATTTTCAATTCTAGTGGAGTTACTAAAGTTATTCTTGCTTTTAAATTTATGGTCAATTATTGCGTTATTAATTAGTGTATCAACAATAATTTTATTTTTATTTAATTTTTTTATTAATCTTTTGATTGACTCCTCAGAAGTTACATCTAGATTTTCAACAAAGATATTAGGATTTTTAAACTTATTAAGTAATTTTTCTTTTAGATTTTTTAATGAAATTTTGTTTAAATCAGTAATTATCAAATTTTTACCTTGTTCGAGTAAGGCTTCGGCATGCATTTCCCCCAGAAGACCCCCTGCACCAGTAATTAAGGAATATTTTTGAAATTTCATTATTTCAATATAAACTTTGAATTTATTAAAACAATAATATAATTGTATTGTCCCAAATGAACGATTTTATAAAAAAAGTTGAAAGCTCTAAACAGAGCAAAAGTTATTTATCAGAAATATATTCAACTGAAAGAAGACCTATTACAGATTATCCACTTAAGTTAGTAAAACATTTAAAAGATAAGTATTTAGAAAATAAACAAACTAAAAATATTTCAGTCTTAGATATTGGATGTGGACGAGGAGATGTTTTGAAAGCTTTCAAAGAGATTGGATATGATGTTTACGGAATTGATCTTTCAAGGGAAGCTGTAGATTTATGCAAGCCAATTGAAGTACGTCAAATTAACATAGAAAAGGAGGAGGATGAGAATAATTTTGAAAAAAAATTCGATATTATTTTTTCTAAATCATTAATTGAACATCTCTCACAACCTATAAAATTTTTTGAATATTGTAAAAAAATGCTAAAAGAAGATGGAACATTAATTGTTTTAACTCCAAGTTGGGTGCACCATAATTTTGGACCTTTCTACTTGGATTTTACCCACGTCACACCCTTTACACTTCATTCATTGAGAGATATTGGAAAATTGTGTGGCTTTAAACACTCTAAAGTAGAATATTTTTATCAATTACCAGTAGTATGGAAATTCAGTTTTTTTAAACAAATTTCTAAATTACTATCGTTCCTCAGAATTCCATATTTACCAATGTACGAGGGATTAACAAATATCAAATGGCCTACTGAAATTAATAAATATTTGAGACATTCCAATGAAGTAATGCTATTAGGCATTTATAAATTAAAATGAATATATTTAAAGCATACAATTTTCTTATAGAGTCAGACGACACAGGCAGACTAAAAAAAATTTTTGCGAGATACGAGTTATATAAAAAAACTGCGTCTGTACCTGGTGATATAATAGAGTGTGGAGTTTTTAAAGGCACTGGTCATATTTTTTGGCTGAAATTACTTAAAATTTTTGATGACCACTCAATTAAAAGAGTAATTGGATTTGATACTTTCGAAAACTTTGCAGACTCCATTTTAGAATACGAAAAAAAAAGTGCAAAAAAATTTACAAAAGAAGCAAATTATATAAATAATGTTTCAATAAAAGAAATTAATAAAAAAATTTCTAAATTAAATATGTCTAAACGATCCGAATTAATTAAAGGAGATATCACTAAAACTGCAAAAAAATATGTAGAAAAAAATAAAGGTTTTAAAATTTCTTTATTAAATTTAGATCTAGACACATATGAAGGTACTAAATCAGCGTTAAGTGCATTCTATAAAAAAATGTCAAAAGGTGGAATTATAATTTTAGATGAGTATGGAAAAAGAGGTTGGGGTGAAACTGATGCTGTAGATGAATTTCTAAATGAACATAAAGAATTGGAAATTAAAACGATAGAGTATTCTAATCAACCTACAGCTTACATTGTTAAAAAATAATAAAAATATTCTATTCATAGGTTTGGGATCTATAGGACAAAGACATTTTAGAAATTTTAGAAGGATTGCTAAAAACTATAATTTTTTTGCAATAAGAAAACTAAAAAATAGTCCAGAACTTACAAAAAATAATCTTGTTAAAAGTCCTAAACTTGATTTAAAAAAAAAAAATATAATTGAAATTAGCGAAGCTAATTCTCTTAGAAAAAAATTTGATGCAGTATTTATATGTAACCCATCAAGTTTACACCTTGATTATGCATTAAAATTTGCAAAAAAAAATACTTCGTTATTTATTGAAAAACCACTTTCTCATAACTTAAAAGGCTTAAAGGAACTTAAAAATAGAATTGAAAAAAATAAAATTATTTGTGCTGTGGGATATCAGTTGAGATATCATAAGTTTCTTCATTACATAAAAAAGATTATTGATAAAAATTCTATGGGTCAAATCAAGAAAGTAGAGATTTTTAATCAACATTATTTACCCAATCATCATAAGTATGAAGATTATAGAAAAGGATATGCGGCAAAAAAAAAACTTGGGGGAGGTGTTTTGCTGTGCTTTATCCATGAAATTGATTACGTTAATTTTCTTTTCAATCTTCCGAAAAATTTAAAATGTAAATCTGGAAAAAAAAGTGATCTTGAAATAGATGTTGAGGATTATGCAAAAATAATAAGTGAACACTGCATAAATGATTACAAGTTTAAAGTTGAAATAAATTTAGATTTTATAAGAAAAATAGAAAAAAGAAATTGTAGGATATTATTCCAATATGGAGAGATTAATTGGAATTTAAAATTAGATAAATTAATAATTAAACAAAAAGGTCGAATTACAAAAACCTATCAAAGTAAAATTTCTAGAAACTCATTATTCAAACAACAATTAAACCAATTTTATAAATGTATTGTTTTAAAATCTAAACCAATTAGCAATCTTGAAAACGGAATCTCAAGCTTGAAAGTTGTAATGGCTGCAAAAAAGTCAAATAAAACAAGAGAAAAAATTATAATTAATTAAAAATTTTTTCTTAAGTAAATTAAATTATTTTTCGCAGTTTTTAAATGATTAACACCCCGATTAGTTTCAAAAGTGAATGTTTTATCATATTTGTTTTTTTTTAAACATTTGATTATATTTTTAAAGTTTATCAGACCTGATCCCAATATCACATTATCACCAGATTTGTTTCTATCTTTTACATGGATATGATTTATAAAATTTTTCACATTATCTAAATAATTAATTAAATTCTTATTTTTTTTATCGATTAGAAAAATATTTCCAGTATCAAAGGTAATTTTGAAAAATTCATTATTTAAATCTTTTTTAAATTTCAAAATAATTTTTAAATTAACTTGAACTTCAAAGGAAATTTCT
>JAOJEG010000016.1 GCA_028226535.1 Candidatus Pelagibacter sp.
TCAGATAAAAAAAATTTAAAACCACTTCTTAATTCTTTAAAACAAAATAAAATAAAAATTATTAGCTCAGGTGGTACCTATAAAGAAATTACGAAATTAAAATTTAAATGCTTAGAAGTTTCTGAATTTACAAATTCACCTGAGATATTAGAAGGTAGGGTAAAAACTCTTCATCCGAAAATACATGCTGGGATTTTAAATAAAAGAAAAAGCAAAATCCACTTAAGAGATATTAAAGATAATAATTTTGAAAATATAGATTTGGTAATTGTAAATTTTTATCCTTTTGAGTACACGTTAAAAAATACCAAAAATCACGAAAAAATAATTGAAAATATAGATGTAGGTGGACCAACAATGGTTAGATCAGCAGCCAAGAATTATAAAGATGTAACAGTTATCACTTCCTCAGATCAGTATGAAGAATTTATAACAGAATTAAAATTGAACAAAGGCTCTACATCTTTAGAATTTAGAGAAAAATTATCTAGAATTGCATTTACTGAAACAGCTTATTATGATTCGATTATTTCAGACTATTTTAATAAAAAAAATAATATAATTTTTCCAAAAAGAAAAGTGTTTCATGCAAATCTTATTGAAACACCACGTTATGGAGAAAATCCTCACCAACTAAGTGCAATTTATTCGAAAAATAATTCTATGAAAATAAATCAAATTCATGGAAAACAACTAAGTTATAATAATTACAATGATATATATTCAGCTTTAACTATTTCAAAATCTTTGCCCAAGAACAAAGGGACTGTCATAGTAAAACATGCAAATCCATGTGGGGTTTCAGTAAAAAGTGATCATTTAATGAGTTATAAATCTGCACTTGCATGTGATCCAATTAGTGCTTTTGGGGGAATAGTGTCATGTAATTTTAAGATTACCAAAAATGTTGCGGAAGAATTAAATAAATTATTTCTTGAAGTTATTATTGGAAATGGCTTTGAAAAAGATGCACTAAAATTATTAAAAAATAAAAAGAATTTAAGATTAATTGATGCAACAAAATATACTTTTAAAGAAATATTAAAGTTTCTATCTGCTAACGAAGAGTTATTAGTACAAACTGAGGACTATAAAAATTTTAGTAATAAAGATTTTAAAGTTGTTTCTAAAAAAAAACCAACCTCTAAACAAATGAAAAATCTAATTTTTGCATTTAATATTTGCCGATACGTGAAATCAAATGCGATAGTACTTGCATCAAATGAAACAACTATAGGAATTGGATCTGGTCAACCAAGCCGATTGGATAGCTGTCAAATTGCAATAGATAAAATGAAAAAATTTGTGCATTCAAATGATGATATTGTTGCAGCATCTGATGCATTTTTTCCATTTGTTGATGGAATTGAAAAATTAATTCAATCAGGTGTTACGGCAGTCATACAACCTTCTGGATCTATAAGAGACAAAGAAATTATTAATTTTGCAAACGAAACTGACACAATTTTAGTCTTTTCTAAAACTAGACATTTTAGACATTAGTTAACTGATCTATTTTTGCAGCTAAAATAAAATCATTCTCAGATAATCCTTCTATAGCATGAGTCGTAATTTTAATCTCCGCATAACCCCAACCAAATGATAAGTCTGGGTGATGCCCCTCATCTTCCGAGATTTCTCCAACTTTATTGATAAAACTTTGACTTTCTAAAAAATTCTTAAACTCATATTTTTTATAAAGATAAAATATTTTTTTTTCATTTTTTAAAATATCCCACCCATCAACTTTTTTTTGATACTTATGGATTTCTGATATATCGAAAGGTAAAACTCCTCCTTCACAAGGAACACATTTTTTATTTAATAGATCGTTCATATATAAGTTTGGAGCGGGCAAAGGGGGTCGAACCCTCGACCTTCTCGTTGGCAACGAGACGCTCTACCACTGAGCTATGCCCGCAATTATTAGAGCTATAGTTAAACTTTTTTTTTAATTCAATCAATATAAATTAATAATAAGATATGATATGGTTTGACTTATTATGCAAATAAATAACTTTCCAAAAAAAATACCTGTTTTTCCTCTAAGTAATTTTATTATATTTCCCAAAACTACAGTACCATTGAATATTTTTGAACCACGATACATTGATATGATTAATGATAGTATGAAATCTGATAAATTAATCGGCATGATACAGCCTTTAAGCTTAAATAATATCGGGCAAATAGATCCTAATCTTCATCAAGTTGGATGTTTAGGAAAAATAATTAGTTTTAAAGAAACAGAAAATGGGCACTATCTAATTGAATTAAAAGGAATAATTAGATTTGAGATTATTAATGAAATAAAATCTAAAAAAAAATACAGAGAGTGTGAAGTAAATTTTAAACGTTTTCATCACGATCTTAATGAAGACAAAGAGCAGTTAAAGTTTTCTGATTTGGAATTAATTTTTAAAGACCTAAAAAAATTATTTGAAAAAAGAGGTTTTATAATAAATTGGAAAGAACTTGAAAAACAAAGTTTAGATGAAACTATTAATGCTCTGGCAATGGCGTCACCATTTACACTAGAGGAAAAACAAGTCTTATTAGAAGCGGAGAATCTTAATATAAGGAAAAACAAAATAGCAGATATTCTAAGCACATATACATACGATATTTTTGATAATACAACTCTTCAATAAATTAGAATAAAATACCTTTATCAGCAATTTTAGCAAACATTCTATTAATTGATGGTTGATTACCGACTAACTTAACAGAATTACTTAAAAAATTAGTTTTTGTTTTTCTTTCAATATTAAAAAATTCATGGATTAAATCTATACCATTTGAAAAAATTAAGTTTTTATGTTTTATTTTTTTTTGAAATTCTAAACTTACAGAACTATCTATCAATAAACCAAGATCTAATCTTTTTTTAATAATCTGTGCAAGAACTTTAATATCTCTAATTGTCATATTAAAACCTTGACCCGCCAAAGGGTGGACTTTGTGCAATAAATCACCAAAAGCTAATATATTGTTATGATAGTAAGATCTTAAATTAAATGATTTTAACACAAAACTATTAATTTTTTCTACCTCAGTAATTTTGTAGTAAAAATTTTTATCTTTTATTAGTTGTTTAATGTTTTCCTCTTCAAGATTATTAGAATTATGTATTGAATACACAATAGAGGTTTTTTTATTTGAAATAGGTAAAAAAGCCAGAGGTCCTTTTTTTGTAAAAATTTGAACAGCTGTGTCATTTATAATTTCATCATGTGAAATAATAGTTGTATATGCAGTGCTATTGTATTCTTTGGATATTTTTTTACTAAAATAACGCTTTGTAATAAAATTGAATGGATCACAATTTATTACTAAGTCGTATTTATTCAAAAAAGATAGGTTTTTTTCAGTTGAAAATCTTGATTTAAAAAATTTACTTTTTGACAAATCTTTATCTAATAATTGATATAGTTTATGATTTTTAATAATTGAAAAAAGTTGACTCTTATTTGCTTTAAAATTTATTAGTTTTTCTTTCTTTAAATTTTCGGAAAAAATTTCTATTTTTTTTATGTTCCAAATTAATTTTTCAATATTAGTTATATTTCTATTAAAAAAATCAATATTGTTCTTTGATATTCCAATTGTTCTCGTAACGTTTATTTTATGATTTTTTTTGTTAAAAATTACATCAACATCAATCTCATAATTAACCAGTGCCTTAGCTAAGGTTAATGCCGTTAAACTATTACCAAGTATACAAACTGTCATAATATTTTTAATTTTAACAACAAAAATTAGATGATACAAAGTGAATAAATTGATTCATCAAAATGAATATTAAAAAAACAGCCAATTTATTACTTAATTTTACCATTAGAAGATTGGCTGAAATATTTGGAGTTTTAGTTTCTTTGACCGGAGGAATGTTGTTTTTAGCATTAATAACATATTCACCCAATGATCCAAATTTTATTTTTCCTGAAAATACAAAAATTGAAAACTTAATGGGTTTCCAGGGTAGTTTTATATCTGATTTATTTTTTCAATCAGTTGGTTTAATGGCTTATTTGATTCCATTCACGCTTTTTATTACAGGTGTCAATATATTAAAAACAAAAGATTTTTTCCTTATTATTGAAAATAATTTTTTTACGATTTTATATTTAATTTCAGGAACACTTTTTTTTATACAATATTATTCTGATGCATATTCTTTATACATAAATGGATCTAGTGGCTTTGTAGGACAATATTTGAGTCAAACATTTCTCAAATCTATTATATTAACTAATGAAGGAATATTTTTTTATATATTAATTTTAATTACAATAATTTTTTTTCTAATTAGTATTAATTTTAATCCTAAAAATTTTATTGAATTTATTAAAAAGACTTTTAATTTTGTTAATAAAAAAAATACTAAAAATTATACAGACAAAAGTGAAATAATTAATGAATATATTCCACAAGATGAAATTAAAAATCTTATTCAGGAAGATTTACCTTTTATAAAAAGTGAAAACAAATCTGAAACAAAAATAAAATTTAAATTACCTTCTATTGATTTATTAAAAATTCCAACAAAAAAAGAAAGGGAAAGTTTTGAAAAAAATGAAGCTCATGATCCGGAGTTTTTAGAAAAAATACTTATGGATTTTGGAGTAAGTGGAAATATAAAAAAAGTTAGCCATGGCCCTGTTGTTACACTTAATGAATTTGAACCAGCTGCAGGTGTAAAAGTTTCTAAAATAATAAATCTATCAGATGATATAGCTAGAAATACAAGTTCAGAGTCTGCAAGAATAGCTACTATACCTGGAAGTAATACTGTTGGAATAGAACTTCCAAATAACATTAGAGAAAATGTTTATTTAAGTGAAATTTTAAGTAATGCCGATTTTAAAAGAAAAGAAGTTAAATTGCCAATAGCACTAGGTAAGAATATTTCTGGAAAACCAATTGTTGGTGACTTAGCTTCTATGCCTCATCTCCTTATTGCTGGAACTACTGGGTCAGGAAAATCTGTCTGTATTAATACTATTATATTATCTCTTCTTTACCGACACACACCAGATAAGTGTAAATTTATTTTGATTGATCCTAAAATGTTAGAGCTCTCAACATATGAGGGAATTCCACATTTACTTTGTCCTGTAATTACTGAAGCTAAAAAGGCAGCATCTGTACTTGGTTGGGTCGTTAAGGAAATGGAAAGCAGATATAGATTAATGACGAAAGAAGGTGTGAGAAATATTGATGGATATAATACCAAACATAAGCTTCCAATGCCTTTCATTGTAGTTGTAGTTGATGAAATGTCAGACTTAATGTTGGTTGCAGGTAAAGAAATTGAAAATTATATTCAAAAATTATCGCAAATGGCTCGTGCTGCAGGTATTCACATAATAATGGCCACCCAAAGACCAAGTGTTGATGTTATTACCGGTACCATTAAAGCTAATTTTCCTACCAGAATATCTTTTCAAGTTACGTCAAAAATAGATAGCAGAACTATTCTTGGAGAACAAGGAGCTGAGCAATTACTGGGTAAAGGAGATATGCTTTACATGTCCTCTGCCAATAGAATAGTAAGAATTCACGCACCATTTGTTTCAGATAATGAAATTGAAAAGATAAATAATTCTTTAAGAGCTCAAGCTGAACCAGACTATATAGATGAAATATTAAATTTTGCAGATGAAAAAGAAATTGGTGATAGTCAGAGCCAGGGCGATAAAGATGAATTATATCAGCAAGCATTAGAGATTATTCGGTCAGAAGGAAAGGCGTCTACTTCTTTTTTGCAAAGAAAACTTCAGATTGGCTATAATAGAGCAGCAAGAATTATTGATATGATGGAAGCTGATGGTGTTGTCAGCAAGGCAAATCATGTTGGTAAAAGAGATGTTCTTTAATGTTTAAATATTTTGTAATTTTTTTTATAATTTTATATTCAAATGCTCAGGCTACTAATAAAGATAAAATAATAAAAAATTTACAAAGTACCGAGAATCTTAGTTTTAAGTTTGAACAAAATATTAATGGTAAAATAGAAAATGGAAATTGCACAGTTCAATATCCTAAAAAAATTTACTGCACATATTTAAAAAATAATAATAAAGTATTAGTATCTAACGGTAAATCGCTAGTTGTTAAAACTGTTACAAGTTTTTATAGGTACCCTCTCAAAAAGACTCCGCTTAATTTAATATTAGATAAAAAATTTTTGATTAGAAAAATATATAATTCAAATGAAAGTATAGTAAATAATAATCAAATTAATTTTTCAATTCAAGAAAACGATACTATTATTGATATTTTTTTTGATAACAAAACATTCAATTTAATTGGATGGCAAACTAAGGATATTTACCATAATATAAATGTTACCTATCTTTCCTCAATTCAAATAAATCAAAAAGTAAATAAAAATTTGTTTAAATTACCGTCACAAAATTAAATTTTTACAGTTTCGGTTTTAAATATTTTCATACCCCTGGCAATATAATTATTAAGAGCATTTTTGTGATCTAGTGAACATGTATGAACCCAAACTCTATTAATACTTCCTTTAAATGATTGCTGAATTGCTTGAGATAATAAATATGATCCTAATTTCTTGTTTTGAAATTCTTCTAGCAAACCAAAGTAAGCAATCTCAACTTCTTTTTTTTCATCATGAGATATTAATTCAAAGAAACCAGCCAAATTATCTTTAAATTTAAATACAAATGTTTTGACATTTTTATTAGAAACATAATCTATCCATTGAGCTTCTGTCCAAACTAATCGGTCAATCCATTTATGTTTTTTTCCAATATTTTTATAAAAAAATTTATTTAATTGAAAATTAATTGGTTTTAATAAATTTAAAGAATAATCTCCTTCGGGTTCAATAACCTTATTAAGATCTTGTATTGAATTTATTTCTAAGTAATTTCTTTGAACTTCTTCTGTCACTCAACCATTTTTCCAACTTTTTCACCTCCAAATAAATGAAAGTGTAAGTGTGGAACCTCTTGGCCACCATCATCACTTATATTAGCGAGTGCTCTATAGCCTTTGCCTACTTCTGTTGAAATACCTAGCTTTTTGGCTACTATATTTATACCCTTAAGCAACCCAACCATCTCTTCTGAAGAGGCATTTAAAGTAAAATCATCCAGATCGACATATTTTCCTTTTGGAATGACTAAAGCATGAATTTTTTTTTGAGGATTTATATCATGAAAAGATAAAACAAAGTCATCTTCATAAATTTTATTACAAGGTATCTCTCCTCTTAAAATTTTTGCAAAGATATTACTATCATCATAACTCATTTTTTTCTTTTTTCTAATTCTTGCATCACTTCTTCAATTTTCACTTCATTGGCTTCTAAGTACATTAATAAATGATAAAAAACATCAGCAGCTTCGTGTATTTTATTTGTATCCTCTTCTATAGCTTCAATTAATTCATCAACTTCCTCTAAAACTTTTTCTTTGCTAAGCGCTTTATCAGTAAGCAATTTATTTGTGTAAGACCCTTCTACAGGTGATGCCTTTCTTTCTCGAGCAAGCTTTATTAAGTTTTCTAATGTACTAAGCATATTAAATTCTAACAGGTATTCCTTTTGAATCCAGATATTCCTTAGCTTCTTTTACTGAGTGTTTTCCATAATGGAATATAGATGCTGCTAAAACAGCACTGGCATTTCCTAATTTAATTCCATCAACTAAGTGATCAAGATTTCCAACTCCTCCTGAAGCAATAACTGGAATATTTACTTTAGATGATATCTTTGACATAAGATCAATATCGTAACCAACTTGAGTACCATCTCTATCCATTGAAGTTACTAATAACTCTCCTGCTCCACTATTTTCCATTTTTTCTGCAAACTCTATCGCATCAATTCCAGTATTATTTCTTCCACCGTGAGTGAAAATTTCCCATTTGTCAGCATTTTTTTTAGCATCTATTGCAACCACAATACATTGGGAACCAAATTTTTTAGAACTTTCTAGAACTACTTCTGAGTTTTGAACTGCAGCAGTATTGATTGACACTTTGTCCGCACCACAATTTAATAGTTTATTAATATCATCAACACTTCTAACGCCTCCCCCAACAGTTAAAGGAACAAAACATTTCTTAGAAGTTTTCTCTACTACATCATAAATAGTATTTCTATTTTCGTTTGAAGCAGTGATATCTAAAAAACAAATTTCATCAGCTCCACCATCAGAATAAATTTTTGCTTGTTCAACTGGATCTCCAGCATCCTTTAAATCTACAAAATTAATACCTTTAACTACACGACCATTTTTAACATCTAAACAAGGTATTATTCTATTTTTAAGCATCTAGTTCCTTAGCCAATTCCTCTAATTTAATATCACCATCGTATATAGCTTTACCAACTATAATACCCTCAATATTCTTGTTATTTAATTTCTTGGCTTTTTTAATGTCATCAATTGAGGAAACTCCTCCAGATATAATTACTGGACAATTAGATGTGTCAGCAACTTTTGCTGTTTCGTCAAAATTAGGACTTTGCTTCATCCCATCTTTATTTATATCTGTATAAATCAATCTACTTGCACCAAAATCATTTACTTCATTCAAATAATCTAAAGTTAATTTATTAGAATTTTCTTTCCAGCCTGAAACTGATAAATATCCATCTTTAGCATCTAAACCTAATGCAATTTTATTTGGAAATTTTTCACAAGCATCTTTTAAAAAGTTCTTATCTTTTATGGCTGCGCTTCCTAAAATTACTTTCTCAACGCCTGCATCAGTATATTTTTTAATACTTTCAAAGTTTCTAATACCTCCACCAATTTCAATTTTAAGATCATATTTGCCAACTATTTCTTCAATAATATTTAGATTAACTGTTTCACCAGTTAAAGCCCCGTCTAAATCAACTATATGTAAGTTTTTAAAACCAAAATCTTTATATTTGCCTGCTTGCTCAACTGGAGACATTTCGTACTCAGTTTTATTTTCAAAGTCTCCTTTGACTAACCTCACACACTTTTTATCTTTAATATCTATTGCTGGAAATATTTTCATTTATAAATTTATAAAATTTTGAATTAATTTTAATCCAATTTTATCACTTTTCTCAGGGTGAAATTGAGTGCCAAATATGTTTTCTTTTTCTACAGCACAAACAATATTTGATGAATAATCAGTTGTTGCTGAAATTACAGATTTATCTTCGGGTACAAATTCATAACTGTGAACAAAATACATGTGAGAATTATTTTCTATATTTTTAAAAATTTTACTGTCTTTAACAATGCTAATTTGGTTCCAACCAATATGAGGAAGTTTATATTTTCCTTTTTGATTATCTATTTTTGATACCTTGCCAGATATCCATCCAAGACCATTTGTTTCATTCTCTTCATAACCAACATCTGCGAACATTTGCAATCCAACACAAATTCCAAGAAGAGGTTTTTTATTGTTAATTGCAAATTCATTTAAACAATCTGTCAGACCATTGATATTGTTTAATGCATCAACACAACTTTTAAACGAACCCTGGCCTGGTAAAACAACTTTATCTGAAGATTTAATTTTATTTAAATCTGAAGTTACTTCGATATTTACTTTATCTTTAGCAACTTCCTTAAAAGAGTTTATTACCGAGCTTATATTGCCCGAATTATAATCAACAATTGTGACATTCATTAAACTTATAGTGAGCCTTTAGTTGATGGAATGCTTTTTTTACTTCTTGGGTCCATCTCCAATGCTTCTCTCAATGATCTTGCCAATGCTTTATAACAAGACTCGATAATGTGGTGACTATTGTCTCCATAAATATTTTCAACGTGCATAGTAATACCAGCAGATTGAGAAAATGCTTGGAACCATTCTTTAAATAGTTCTGTGTCCATTTCTCCAAGTTTTTCCACTTTTAATTTTACTTTCCAAATTAAATAAGGTCTGTTTGAAACATCTATAGCAACTCTAGTTAACGTTTCATCCATTGGAATAACTCTGTGTGCATATCTTTTAATACCTACAAATTTTTTTGCAGCTTTTTTTAAAGCTTCTCCAATTGCAATACCTGTGTCTTCTGTGGTGTGGTGAAGATCAATGTGTGTATCACCTTTTGCCTTAACCTTTAAATCTATCAATGAATGCTTTGATAATTGCTCAAGCATATGATCTAAAAAACCTATACCGGTGTCAATTTGATATTTACCCTTTCCATCAATATTAACTTCAACACTGATGCTGGTTTCTTTAGTTTTTCTAGATACTTTTCCTTTTCTAGCCATATATTTTTAGAGGTATACATACATAATGCCTCTATATCAATATTAGTATAAACACTTGAAGTATCAAAAATAGTTACCATTTATTAGGAATGACAACAATTGTATTAGTTAGAAAAAATAATGAAGTAGTGGTTGCTGGTGATGGACAGGTAAGTATGGGTAATACTGTTGTTAAAAGTACAGCTTCAAAAATTAGAAAAATTGAAAAAAGGGATGTAGTAGCAGGGTTTGCAGGATCAACAGCAGATGCGCTAACCTTATTTGAGCGATTAGAAGCAAAAATTGAAAAGCATGCTGGGAACTTATCAAGAGCAGCTGTTGAATTAGCAAAAGATTGGCGAACAGACAAATATCTTAGAAGATTAGAAGCGTTAATGGCTATTGGTGACAAAGATAATAGTTATATAATTTCAGGAACTGGAGATGTTTTAGAGCCGGAAGGTGATGTGATTGGAATTGGTTCAGGTGGAAATTATGCTTTAGCGGCAGGGAAAGTTTTGATGGAAACTGATAAAAGTGCAGAGGAAATCGCAAAAAAAGCTATTAAGGTTGCTTCAGAAATTTGTGTATTTACAAATGACAATATTAAGGTCTTAAAAATATAATGGATAAATCAAACGTAACTACTTTAGTTCCTAAAGATAAAAATACTAAAGAAGAAAGTTCTTTAGTAAGTTCACTATCTCCTAGAGAGATAGTTTCTGAATTAGATAGATTTGTAGTTGGACAAAACAAAGCAAAAAAAGCGGTTGCTATTGCACTAAGAAATAGATGGCGAAGACAAGCACTTAGTGGTGAAATGAAAAATGAAGTTTTACCAAAAAATATTTTAATGATTGGTCCAACAGGAGTTGGTAAAACAGAAATTTCTAGAAGATTATCCAAATTAGCAGAAGCTCCATTTGTTAAAGTTGAGGCCACAAGATTTACTGAAGTAGGTTATGTTGGAAGAGATGTAGAACAAATAGTTAGAGATTTGATTGAAATAGCTATTGGAATGGAAAAAATCAAAATGAGAAAAGAGGTGCATGCTCAAGCGCAAAAATCTGCTGAAGAAAAGGTTTTAGATGCTCTGGTTGGTAAAAAAGCAAGCTTAGCAACAAGAGAAAGTTTTAGAACAAGACTAAGAAACGGTGATCTAGATGATAACGAAATAGAAATTGCAGTTAGCGATAATGGATCAAATAATACTTCTTTTGAAATTCCAGGAATGCCAGGAGCTAATGTTGGTATGATCAATATTGGTGAAATGATAGGTAAATCAATGGGAAATAAAGAAAAAAAGAAAAAGATGACTGTCAAAGAATCTCATGAAATTTTAATTAATGATGAGTCTGATAAATTAATTGAACAAGATAAAATTATAAAAGCAGCTAAGATCTCAACAGAAAATAATGGAATAGTTTTTTTAGATGAAATTGACAAAATTTCAGCGCGAACGGATAGAGTTGGAGGTGACGTTTCAAGAGAAGGAGTTCAAAGAGATTTGCTTCCATTAATAGAAGGTACGACTGTTAATACAAAACACGGCTCAATTAAAACTGATCATATTTTATTCATAGCATCAGGAGCCTTTCAATTAGCAAAGCCTTCAGATTTACTGCCAGAATTACAAGGTAGATTACCCATAAGAGTTGAGCTAGAAGCATTAACAAGCGATGATTTTAAAAGAATTTTAAGAGAACCGGATTTTAGTTTAATTAAGCAATATGTCGCCCTTTTAAAAACTGAAAATGTAGAACTAGAATTTTCAGATGATGGAATAGATACAATTGCAAATATTGCGTCTGAAGTAAATGCAACAGTAGAAAATATTGGCGCCAGAAGACTTCATACTATCATAGAAAAAATACTAGATGAAATTAGCTTTACTGCTACGGATCGTTCTGGTGAAAAAATAATAATTAATAAAGATTATATTAATAAAAACTTAGATAACTTAGTTAAAGATACAGATCTTTCAAAATTTATACTTTAACTATAAATATCCTAGCTCAGTCATTTCTTTTTCAAATTTACTTTCTATTATACCAGTAAATTTTTCATCTAAATGTAGTTTCCAATTATTAGCTTTACCAAGACGAAAAAATTTTCGTCTTTTTCCAGTAACATTATCAATCATACTTTCAGTAAAAACTTTTTCTTCCTCAAGTTTTTTTAATCTATGAAATTCTGTGGATTTAATAGATTTATTAAGCTTAACCATATCAATATCAAAATTATTATTGGTCAAATTTTTAATAAATTTGAAAATTTTTATTAAAGTAGTTTTTTTTTTACTAACTAAATCTTCATATTTAATCAAAAGTAAATTGTTTTTAAATTGTTTCCATGAATTATAATTTATATTCCAAGATCCTAAAAATGTTTTGTAGGTAATATCAGTTTTAGATAACCATTTTTTTTCATCTATCATAATATTTGTTGATTGTTCAATGCTTAGTCCATAGTGATGTGCGAAAGAAGTAACAACATTTCTTGGATCTCTTACTATATATATTGCGCCTAATGAATTATTAAAATCTGTAAAATTTACATTATTAATTTTACTCAAACTACTGTGAGTTTTTAAAAACTTTATAGATTTTTCATCCTTGTTCATTAATTTTTGTGCTTCAATAAAATTTCTAAATATTTCCTTTTCGTTTGATGTATCAATGCCTAATTTACTAAATTGGCTGATGGTAGGAAATTGATTTATAAAATTTAAATGATTAAAATTAAAATTTCCATCTTTTGAAAAAAAGTATGATGCTAAGATTGATCTTAATAATGTATTTCCACTTTTAGGGTATGAGGCAAGCCAGATTATCATCGTTTTTTTTTTAAATAAATATAAAAAGCTCCACTCCCACCATCTTCAAGTTTTGCATCTTTTATTTCATAAATTATATTCATTAAATTTTTATTATTCATAATAAATTCTGGCACTGAGTATTTTAATATACCTAATTCTTTAGAAACATAAGGATCTTTTTCATTCTGAGAATGAATTCCTTTACCCGTTACAACAATAAGTTTACTTACTCCATTTAAATGAGACATATGAATAAAGTCCTCAATGGCAATATTTGCCTCGTCCAGTGTATATCCGTGTAGATCTATTGATCTCGTTTCATGAAATTTTTTTTTTTTAAATTTTTCATCTTTGTTAATTAATTTGTCTTTACTTGAAACAAATTTTTCCCAATCTTTTTTATCTTTATCTGAAATATTATTATTCAACTAAGTGAGGGTATTAACTAGTTGCCAGTTAGGATTTGAAGAAGTAATATCTCTTGAAAAAACCCATGTATCATAAATTTTTTTAATTTTCTCTGGATCTCCAGAAATTATCTTTTTATCTTTATCTCTAATGCAGGTGATTACTTCAGCAATAAATTCCACAGTAACATTTAAAATTTTGTCTATTTTTTTTTGTTCTTTAATAATTGCAGAATTAATTCCAATAAAAGTTATTTCAGCATAATGACCTCTAGAACTTCTTTCTTTAAGAGCTTCATCAAATTGTTTATAAATTTTTTTATTTAAAAGTGGTTTACTTGTTGTGATTTTATTATCATTATCACTAAAGTCTGTGATTATTGTTTCATAAGCAATTTTGGCCCCATTCAAAAATTCTTTTTGGTCCTTTTCATCAAATGTTTCTTTGACTTTTTTGGGCTCAGTTGTCTTAACTTCATTTAAAATTTTATCAAATGGGCGGGTTGATTTTCCCTCAAACCCCGATCTTTTACCAAGTATTCCTCTTAATCTAAGAAAAATAAACCCAGCAATCATCGCTAGTAAAATTATATCAATATATTCAAAACTATAACTCATAGACCTATAGTAATTACTATGTTAGTTAATTTCAACTAGCAATTTAAGTTAAAGACAAATGAACTCAGTAATACTTCTAATTATTTTAATACCTGCAATAGAAATTTATTTATTAATTAAAATTGGTTCTCAAATTGGAGCGATTACCACTATTTTATTGATATTTATTACCGCAATTGTTGGTATTTATTATGCAAAATATGAAGGTCTAAGCACTCTAAAATCAGGTTTTATTCAATTAAACAAAAATGAAGCTCCTACATATGAAATAATATCAGGAGCCGCTATAGCTTTTTCAGCTCTTTTACTAATTATACCTGGGTTCTTAA
>JAOJEG010000017.1 GCA_028226535.1 Candidatus Pelagibacter sp.
AAACCAGATATTTCTGAAGAAAATTTTCCAATCTTTAACGGCTTGGTTGGTTATGCAATAAAATATTTTAATGATGTAATTAAAGCTCAAAAAAAATATAAAACACCAAATCAGTCAGAAAGATTGGCACTCGAAGCATTAGTTAAAACTCTTGCAAATTGTACTGATGAAATGTCACCAGAAGATATTCAAACTTTGATTTATTCAACAGGAAAAGAAAATGGTTATGCTGAAAATCTAAGAGATTGGTTTAAATTGATATATGAGGTTGTTTTTGGAGATGAAAATGGACCTCGAATGGGATTTTTTATTAGTTTTTTTGGTGTAAAAGAAACTACCGAGCTGTTAATGAATAAATTAAAATAATGTTTTCTAAACTAAGACCACTATTATTTAAAGTAGATCCAGAAAAAGCACATACTCTAGCAATCAAGTCGTTAAAATTTAATTTAATTCCAAGCGTATTTGATGAACACAAAAACGACTCAATATTTCAAACAAAAATTTTTGGTAAAGATTTAGACAATCCAATTGGAATGGCAGCTGGGTTTGATAAAAACGCTGAGGTATATAATGCATTATTTAAGTTAGGATTTGGGTTTGTAGAAGTTGGAACAATTACTCCTTTAAAACAATATGGTAATCCTAAGCCAAGAGTATTTAGATTGGTAGAGGATGAAGCTTTGATTAATAGACTAGGCTTTAATAATCATGGTGCTGAAATTGTTAAAGATCGTATCAAGCGAAATAAAAAAGTAGGATTATTAGGTATTAATATTGGCCCTAATAAGGACTCCAGTGATAGATTGAATGATTATCTAATTGGATTAAAGACTTTTTATGATGATGCAGACTATATAACAATAAATATTTCATCACCAAATACTGAGAATTTGAGAATATTTCATGAAGGAGATAAGCTACAAGATTTGCTCAAATCTATCATGGAAGAAAAGAAAAATTTAAATTCAAATATTCCTATTGCAGTTAAAGTTTCACCGGACATAAGTAAAGATCAAGTGAGCCAAATTTCTGAAATTCTTTTAGAGCATGAAATAAAAGCAATAATTGTTTCAAACACATCAGAAGCTACCAGAGACAAACTTGGCAATATCCAAAGACATCAAAAAGGTGGTTTGTCTGGAAAACCTATAGAAGAAAAATCTAATATTTTGATAAATGAATTTTATAAATTGTTAAAAGGAAAAATTAAAATAATAGGTGTTGGTGGAGTTGACTCTGGTCAGTCAGCTTATAATAAATTTATAGCTGGAGCAGATTTTGTTCAACTCTACACAGGAATGGTTTTTAATGGTCCAAATATTGCTGGAATTATTAAAAAGGAGCTAAAAGAATTATTAATTAGAGAGGGTGTTAAAAATTATACAGAAATTATAGGAAATAAAACTCTATCTTAAATGTATTAAACTTGACGCTTTACGGATCTCCCCTTATATAGGCACTATTATTATGTCAAAAAAATGTGAATTAACCGGTAAAATCCCTATGAAAGGTCATAATGTTAGTCATGCTAACAACAAGACCAAAAGAAGGTTTTTGCCAAATTTAAAAAAAGTAAAGTTCACAAGTGAACTAATGAAGAGAAGTTTAAAACTAACTGTCAGCAATTCAGGTGTTAGATCTGTTGATAAAAAAGGTAGTTTTGATGAATTTCTTAAAGCTGTTAAAAATAAAAATTTATCTCCAAGATTAAAAAAATTAAAAAAAAGCATACTAATAAAATCTCCTTTTAAGAAAAAGCCTGTAGCTAAATCTGCTTAATGAGCAAACTATTTATTACCCTATCAATTTTGATGGGAGTAGTTGTTTTATCATCTAATTATCTCGTACAATTTCCAATAAACTATTATGGCTTAAGTGAAATCCTTACGTATGGAGCTTTTAGTTATCCAATAGCTTTTTTGATTACAGATTTAGCCAATAGATTTTATGGTAAATTTGTAGCTAGAAAAATTGTATATATTGGATTTTTTATAGGAATAATCTTTACTCTTTTATTCTCAACTGATTTTGCAGATTTAATTTCAATAAGAATAGCAATTGGATCTGGAGTTGCTTTTATCACAGCACAACTACTAGATATTCAAGTCTTTGATCGTTTAAGAAAAAAAGAGTGGTTTATTGCACCTTTAACTTCATCTTTTATTGGCTCAACAGTTGATACTTTTTTATTTTTTTCAATATCGTTTTATGCAACAGGAGTTCCTTGGATAACATTGTCATTAGGTGATTTAGCAGTAAAATTATTTGTATCTTTATTAATGTTGATACCTTTCAGAATTTTACTTAAAATTAGTAAGCCAATTTAAATTTAGTACAAAAACTTATACGATAAAATTTTGTAGGCTAACTTTGCTACGAGAAAGTTATAGGAATTAAAACCTTTTATTGGCGATAATTCATTAATATCAGCACCAACAATTTTTGAATTTTTTGCTGCGATTCTAATGATATTTAAAGTTTCATCCCATAATAATCCACCCGGTTCCGGGGTCCCAGTTGCAGGCATAATACTTGAGTCTAAGCCATCAACATCAAATGTAAGATAAACTGTTTTATTTTTTATTAATTTCTTAAATTTATTTAAATTCCATTTACTCTTATCTTTTGCCCAAAAAATATTAATTCTTGATGAGTTTTTCTTTAAAAAGGGGATTTCACTTTCAGATATATTTCTTATACCAAAAGAGATTAAAGAAACATTCGGAAAATCTAAGCATCTTTTTATTGCTGAGGCATGAGAAAATTTCTCTCCATTATAGCTCTCTCTTAAATCTGCGTGAGCGTCAAAGTGTAGAAGACAAATATCTTTATATTTTTTTACGAAAGGGGCAATACATCCAGGTGTAATTGAGTGTTCACCTCCAAAAGTCATTGGAAAAAGTTTTTTATCTAAAATTTCCTTGTTAATTTTAGTCATTTTAGAGAGTGCTTTTTTGATATCCTTATCTATCTTAAAAGGTTTTAAAGTTTTAATACCTATTTTTTTATACGGTTCACAATTCAACTCTTCATCATATAGTTCTACTTGATGAGAAGCTTTGATAATTTCTTTTGGCCCATTTTTAGTCCCACCGCCATAACTAACTGTTTTTTCTAAACCAAAAGGAACTACTACAACTTTTTCTTTAAAATTGACTTTATTATCAATTCCTAGAAATCCATTTTTATTTGAAAGATATTTCAATTTTTACTCAAAAATTTTTGTAAAGTTTTTTCTATCTCTATTTTTCCACTCACCTTTATAATAAGCGTCACTTGCAATTAAGGGTAATACACTTGTTGCTTCTGCAAATACCATTTGTTCTTTTGTAATATCAACTTTGCCCCATGAGCTAGCCTCTTTTAGAGTTGAACTACTGCAAGCACCATCTCTTGAATCGGCCACAGTAATTTGTACAGCATATTTATGCATATCAACTTCTTTACCTAATAATTCAGCACAAATCACAGTGTCTTGTATAAAATTTTTTGGTACACCTCCACCAATCATAAAAAGGCCAGATCCTTTAGATTTAATTTTAATTTCTGTGAGTTCTCTAAATTCTCTTACAGAATCTATAGTCATGTGTTTTTTTGGATTTTTTTCTTGATGAATTACCAAACCAAAACCAGCACTCGAGTCTGTAAATGCTGGACAAAAAATTGGTACATTATGATCAAAAGCTGTTTCAATTAAAGAGTCTTTCTTTTTTGAATTTTTCTTCAAATATTTACCCATTTCATAAATAAATTCTCTAGATGTATAACTTCTTGGTTCTAAAGTATTAGCAATATCACAAATAATTTTATCACACATTTGAAGTTCTTCTTCATCGATATAAGTGTCATAAATTCTATCTATATAATTATTTCTCAGTTCAGTATCATCTTGAAATTGCGAACCTTGATAATGTTTAAATCCAAGAGCTTCAAAAAAATCCATATCCACTATAGAAGCACCAGTTGCAACAATTGCATCAACCATATTATATTTTACCAAATCTTTATAAATATTCATGCATCCAGCAGCTGATGTTGATCCAGCTAGAGTTAAAAATATTGTACAATCCTTATCTTTCAACATCTCATTATATATATTTGCAGCATTAGCTGTTTCTCTTGACACAAAAGACATTTTCTCCATTGAGGAAATTATTTTTCGAGAGTCGAACGAAGTAATATCAATATGCTCAACAGGATTTTTTAAGAAGTCTTTTTTACTATTATGACCTGGGTTTTTATGATCTGACATTAAGCAACCAAAGTAGCTTTGTTAATGTCTTTGTCATACATTGTCATGATTGGTTTATCTTCTACTTCAAAGATTTCATCTGAGTAATAGCCATTAAATTGAGTTCTAAATGTCAAACCATAAGCACCTAATTGGCCAAGTTCAATATAATCATTCTCCTTAATATTATTAGGAAGAAGAAAAGGACCTTTCATATAATCCATGCTATCGCATGTTGGTCCAAAAAAATCAAAAGCAGTTAATTTTTTTGATATTATTTTATTTGAATTATCTTTAATCATTTTAGATGGGAAGACTATATTCGGTGTTCCTGCATCAAACAGAGTCCCATAAGTACCATCATTTATATAAAGTTTTTGTTTTTTTCTCAAATTAACTCTTACAATTGTAGAGCCACTCTCTGCAACCAATGCTCTTCCTGGTTCACAAATAATTTCTGGTAACTTTTCAAGTTTTAAATTATCTAATCCTTTTTTAATTTCATTAAAATAACTATCCATAGATTGAGGTATTAAGTCAGGATAAATTGTTGGAAACCCTCCACCTACATTAATGTAATCAGGTAAAATTTTTGTTTTTTTAATTATATTTCCAATTTCATTAATTCCTTTTGAGTATGAAATTGGATGCATGCATTGTGATCCAACATGAAAACTTAGTCCAATTTTTTTTGCATGTTGTTTTACTAATCTTAATAATCCTGCAGCTTCAGAGTTCAGTGCACCGAATTTCTTTGATAAATCAATTTCAGCATGTTCATTAGAAACTGCAACCCTAACAAATAATTCTAAGTCTTTTGCATTATTTGTGCTTTCAATTATTTTTATCAATTCATCCTTAGTATCTAGTGAGAATGTTTTAACTCCATAATGAAAATAAGCATCTTTAATACTCTCTCTGCTCTTAACTGTATGCATATATGAACATTTTGCTGTTTGGCTAAAATTTCTAATACTTTTAATTTCTTCTATAGAAGCAACATCAAATTGCTCAACACCACTATCTATAATCGTTTGGATTACTGCAGGGTGTGGATTTGTCTTCACAGCGTATAAAATTTTACCAGGAAAATTTTTGTTGAAATATTTTACTGCAGATCGAATTGAATTCTTTCTTATACAGTATATCGGTTTTTCAGGTTTCAGCTGATTTATTATTTGTTCAACTGATTTAAATTTTTGCATTTAAAATGCCTCCAAAAAAAATTTAATAAAAAAAAGCTTTTTATTGCTAAAAAACTTTAAAATTTCCTCCTATTAAGGCTATAGATTAACAATGTAAAGCAAATAATAGGCATTGAATTATCTGAGCTAATCACCATATTAGATCAATGAAAGAACAAGTAGTCCTTAAAAATATCAATGATTTTGAGAATAAATCTCTACTTATAGTTGACGATGACAATCCGTTTAGAGAGAGACTAGCTAGAGCAATGGAAAAAAAGGGTTTTGAAGTTACTCAAGCAGAAAGTGTACAAAAAGGCGTAGACTCTGTTAAAGCAAAAAAACCTGGTTTTGCCGTGGTAGACTTAAGACTGGGAGATGGTAATGGACTAGAGGTTGTAAAAGAAATTCAAAATTCAAATAGTGAAAGCAGAATAATTATGCTTACAGGTTATGGAAACATTCCAACAGCAGTAGCAGCCATCAAAGAGGGTGCAATTGATTATCTTGCTAAGCCAGCTGATGCAGAGGATGTTGAAAAGGCATTACTTGCAGATCCAGCAAAAAAAGCTGCTCCTCCAGAAAACCCAATGTCTGCAGATAGAGTGAAATGGGAACATATACATAGAGTATTTGAATTATGTAATAGAAATGTTTCTGAGACTGCAAGAAGATTAAAAATGCACAGAAGAACTCTACAAAGAATTCTCTCTAAAAGATCACCTAGATAAAGCTTCTAATTTTTATAATTTTTTTTGTTACTAGAGCTAAAAGTACTACTTTAAAAATTTCTGCAAGTAGAAATGGTTTGGCTCCTAATGCTATAATTGGTTTGTCCCATCCAATAAGAGTTCCTAACCATAATAATCCCAATATATAGATTGTTGAAGTAGCCACCGTAAGCTTAACTAAAACCATAAAAAAACTATCTTTACTATTTATTTTTGAAGCTAAATATCCTGCAGTTAAAAAACCTATTAAATATCCCATAGTTGGACCTGTAAAATAAATTAATCCAACACCTTTTTCTGGAGAATTTGAAAAAACAGGCAAACCTAAAATCCCTTCAAACAAATATAAACCTATACTTGCAAGTCCAATTTTGTATCCAAGACTAACACCTAAAAACAAAACCACAAATGTTTGCATAGTCATTGGAACAGGGTAAAAAGGTATTTTAATTTTAGCTGAAATTGTCAGTGCTATAGATCCAAGTATTATTACTAAGATTGTTTTTATTAATTTAGTTTGAGATATATTTTTGGTTAACTCCATAAAAGAATGATACTATCAAACTTTAAAATAATCTAGACATAATTAATGATCTTAAAAAAAGTAAATTTTTTTATATACAGATTTTAATACGCCTGTAATATTTAATGATATTTTAATGGATAAAATTCAAAAAACAGATCATTTTTACCTTATTGATGGCTCAGGATATATTTTTAGAGCTTATTATGCTCTACCTCCATTAACTAGAAAAAGTGATGGATTGCCAACAGGAGCTGTAAGTGGATTTTGTAGTATGCTTTTTAAATTACTTGAAGATTCAAAATCTGATCAAAATTTACAGAAACCAACTCATTTTGCAGTAATTTTCGACTCCGCAAGAAAGACATTTAGAAATGATATTTATAGCGATTATAAAGCCAATCGTTCAGAAGCCCCTGATGATTTGGCGCCTCAATTTGAGTATATCAGAAAATCAGTGTTAGCTTTTAATTTACCTTCAGTTGATTTACCCAACTATGAAGCAGATGATTTAATTGCAACTTACGTTGAAAAAATACTCAAGAAAGGTGCTAAAGTTACAATTGTTTCATCAGATAAAGATTTGATGCAATTATATAAAAAAGGGGTTCGTATTTTTGACCCTATGAAAAATAAATTTATTTCAGAAGAAGATATTCAAACAAAATTTGGGGTTGATGCTTCAAAAGTAATAGACGTACAATCTCTTGCTGGTGATAGCAGTGATAACGTTCCAGGTGTACCAGGCATAGGAGTTAAAACGGCTGCAGAATTAATCAATAAGTATGGAACTTTAGAAAAACTTTTAAAATCAGCCGTTGAAATAAAACAAAATAAAAGAAGAGAAACTTTAATTGAAAATAAAGATAAAGCATTAATTAGCAAACAACTTGTAACTTTAATGAAAGATGCTCCAATTGATAGGGAATTAAGTGAATTTAAGTTAAAAGAAATAGACAAAGATAAGCTCTATGCATTTTTAAGAGAGATGGAGTTTAATCGACTTTTAAGTTCTGTCATTTCTGCATATGGTGAACCCAAATTATCAGGCATACCAAGTGAGTTAAAATCACCAGAAAAGCAGCAGACAATTAATAATAAAAATTATCATTTAATAAAAAATTCTGACGAAATTGATGAATGGATAAAAGAAGCTGAAGAAGCAGGAGAGGTTGCGGTAGATACTGAAACAAATTCTTTAGATCCTCATCAGGCAGATTTAGTTGGTGTTTCTTTATGCTCTAAGATTGGTAAAGCTTGTTATATTCCAATTGGACATAAATCATCAAAATGTATTGATAAAAATATTGTCATAAAAAAAATAAAACCTTTATTGGAAGATCCAAGTGTTAAAAAAATTGGTCAAAATATTAAGTTTGATTTTATAGTTTTATACAAACAGGGAATAATAATTTCATCAATGGAAGATACAATGCTTATGTCATATGTATTGGATGCTGGAAAAAATAGACACAACATGGACATACTATCTGAAATTCATTTAGGCCACAAAACAATTTCTTTTAAAGAGATTGTTGGAACTGGAAAAAAAGAGATAAATTTTAGCGATGTAGAGATTAATAAAGCTAAAGATTATGCTGCTGAAGATGCCGATATAACTTTTAGATTATACAAAAAGCTTATCAAAAATTTGAAGTCAGAAAAAATGGTTAATATTTATGAAATATTTGAAAAACCATTAATAAAAATTCTTGCCTTTATGGAAATGGAAGGAATTGAAGTGGATAGTAAATTTCTAAAATCTCTTTCTTTAAAATTTGAAAAAAAAATTAAGAACTTAGAAAAAAAAGTTTTTAAAATTTCAAAAAAAGAATTCAATATTGCCTCCCCAAAGCAATTGGGTGAAATAATCTATAATGATCTTAAAATAGCAGGTTTAAAAAAAACTAAAAAAGGAAGCTTTGCAACAAGCGCCAGTGTTTTAGAGGATTTAGCTTTTAAAGGTCACGAATTTCCAAAACTAATTTTAGACTGGAGACAAGTATCAAAGTTAAAAAATACTTACTCAGATTCCCTTCCAGAACATATTAATCCTACAACAAAAAGAGTACACACTTCTTTTTTATTAGCAGCTACTACAACTGGCAGATTAGCATCCAGTGATCCAAATTTACAAAATATTCCTATAAAGTCTGAAGATGGAAAAGATATAAGAAAAGCTTTTGCTGCTAAAAAAGATCATTTATTAATTTCAGCAGATTATAATCAAATTGAAATGAGAATTTTAGCAGATCTTGCAGATGTTAAAGAGCTCAAAAAGGCATTTAAAAATAATGAGGACATCCACTCTTTAACAGCAAGCCAGATTTTCAACATAGATATTAAAAAAGTAAATCAAGATCATCGAAGAAAAGCTAAAGCTATTAACTTTGGTATTATTTATGGAATTTCTCAGTATGGTTTAGCAAAGCAAATTAATGTTTCAAATTACGAGGCAGAAGAATTTTTAGACGCTTACTTTGCTAAATTCCCAGAGATAAAAGTATACATGGACAAAACAATTAAGTTTTGTAGAAAAAGTGGCTATGTAAATAATATTTTTGGTAGACGCTCCCACTTTAATGGAATTAATGATAAAAATTTTAATGTCAGAAATTTTCAAGAAAGGGCTGCAATCAACGCACCTATACAAGGTTCAGCATCAGAAATAATGCGTTTAGCCATGATTAGATTAGACAAAAAATTATTAGAACAAAAAAATATTAAATCTAAAATGCTTTTACAAATTCATGATGAGTTAATATTTGAAGTACCAAAAAAAGATGAAAAAATGATGATTAAACTAATCAAAGAAGAAATGACCAGCGTTGCTCAAAGTGACCATCATTCATTTTCAACTCCACTTACTGTTGATGTTAATGTTGGAGATAATTGGGGAATGCTTCATTAATTTAAATATATTGCCCAATTTAGAACAATTTAGTATTTTTATATAAGGGATGCACAAACAAACTATAGCCTTAATAGATGATGATAGAAATATCCTAACTAGCTTGAGTATCGCCTTAGAGAAAGAAGGTTTTAAAGTTCAAACTTATATTGACGGTGAAAGTGCATTAATTGGTTTAACAAGAACACCTCCTGATTTAGCAGTAGTTGATATAAAGATGCCTAAAATGGATGGGGAGGAGTTACTAAAAAAACTTAGAAAAAAAACGTCATTACCAGTAATTTTTTTGACATCTAAAGATGATGAGATTGACGAATTATTAGGATTGAAATTAGGAGCAGACGATTTTGTAAAAAAATCTGGAGGTTTTTCAATTAAAGTTTTGATTGAGAGAATTAGAGTTCAATTAAGAAAGAAAGACTCAAATAATATTTTAGAGGAAAACAAAAGTTTAATATCACATGGAAAATTAAAATTGGACCCATCTCAACTTGAATGTGAGTGGAATAATAAACAACTCCCAGATAAACTGACCACAACAGAATTTTTAATTGTTAAAGAGTTAGCAAAAAGACCTGGAATTATTAAGGAACGGGCTCAGTTAATGGACATTGCCTATAGAGAAGACACTGACATTGAGGACAGAACTATTGATAGTCATGTTAAAAGAATTCGTAAAAAATTTAAAAAAATAGACCCTGATTTTTCAGCTATTGAAACTAGATATGGTAGTGGATATAGATGGAATGTTAGCTAATGTTTAGTAAATACTTAAAAAGTCTATCTATATTAAAAAAATTTTTATTTATAAATTTTATAATTTTTACAATTATTAGTTTATTTACATTTATTTATCTAAACAGCGTTCAACCTAATCTAATTAAAAAAAAATCAGTAAAACACGTAAATGTAATAGATAACACTATTAACACACTTGTAAGACTAGATGTAAAATTTAATGTTGAAGATATAAGAAAGTTTTTATTTTCAACACGATTTATTTTTCAAAACCTAGATAGGGTAATATTTTTTGATAATGATTTTAGTCTTATGGGAGACACAGACACATTAGACCTGGATCCAAGATCTTTCTCTACGAGATTAGATGAAATTGAATTTGAAAATTTAAATAATAATGAAAATGAGAAGAATGATAAAAATAAAAATATAGATTTATCTGAAAAAAAAGATTTTTCTTTTGAAAAAGTTTTAAAAGATTATCTAAATTCTGATAATTATGGAAACTCCTATACATTCATACAAGAAGATCTTAATCAATTTAAATTAATTACAATTAAAAATGTAACTAAAAATGATTTAAATATTGGATACATAGCAATTACAGAAAATGCCAATGATATCAAAATAGCTACCGATGAGAGAAAAGCTTTTGTTCTTAGGACAGCAATTGCTGTAGGTTTTGTAATTTTAATTTTCTCTTTTGTATTGAGCAGATATTTTATTAGACCAATTCAAAATCTTGTAAGCTACACAAAAGTAATTAAAGAAAAAAGCCAGACTAAAACAAATATTGAAAATTTAAAAAGTCGTAATGATGAATTAGGACTTTTATCAAAGTCACTGGATGATATGACAATTGAGCTTCAAAAAAGAGTTGCTCACGCAGAGAATTTTTCTACAGATCTAGTTCATGAAATAAGAAATCCATTGGCATCCCTTAAAAGTGCCTCAGAGATATTACAAGATACTAATAGCTCTGAACAAAGATTGAAATTATTAAATATTCTTAGTCACGATGTCTTAAGAATTGAAAGACTTATAACCGATTATTCGCAGATGCTAAAAGATGAAGTGGCTCTTAGTAAAGAAAAGATGAAAAAAATTAATATAGAGCCAATTATTCAATCTGTTGTAGAAGATTATAATAGTATTCAAAAGCTTAAAAAAAATATCAAAATCAACTATGAAAATAATGGTAACAAAAACTATAATATAAATGGCATTGAAAACAGGATTGAGCAAATAATTGCTAACTTACTAGATAATTCAATTTCATTTTGTAAAGAGGGTGAAAATATTTATGTAAATATATCAAATACTGCAGCTAAAGAGATTTTGGTAAAGATTATTGATGATGGGCAAGGATTTAAAGAAAAAGATACTTCAAAAATTTTCAAAAGATTTTATAGCAACAGACCAGATAAATTTGGAGAACATTCAGGCCTTGGACTAAATATTGTTAAAAATTTAGTTGATCTTCATGATGGTGAAATTTTAGCATCAAATCGATTGGATAGAGAAGGAGCAATTGTAGAAATAAGGTTTCCAAGCGTTTAATCTTAACTTGATTTGTTGTTGGTTAACTGTATAAAACTTTCCCATGGAAGATTACAAAGTTAAAGATATATCATCAGCTGAGTTTGGTAGAAAAGAGATATCTATAGCAGAAAGTGAAATGCCAGGATTAATGGCATTAAGAGAAGAATATTCAGAAACTAAACCTTTAAAAGGCTCAAGAATTATCGGTTGTTTGCATATGACTATCCAAACAGCTGTTTTGATAGAAACATTAGTTGCTCTAGGAGCAGAGGTGAGATGGTCTTCATGTAATATTTTTTCAACTCAAGATCATGCTGCAGCAGCAATTGCAAAAGCTGGAATACCTGTTTACGCATGGAAAGGCGAGACTGAGGAGGAATATCTTTGGTGTATTAAACAAACTATAGTTGGAAAACCTGACTGGAAACCAAACATGCTTTTAGATGATGGCGGTGATTTAACTGCAATTATGCATAATGAATATAAAGATTTAATGAAAGATATAAAAGGAGTTTCTGAAGAAACTACTACTGGAATAAAAGCTTTAAACAAAATGGAAAAAGATAATTCTCTTTTGGTGCCAGCAATTAATGTTAATGACTCAGTGACTAAATCAAAATTTGATAATTTGTATGGTTGCCGAGAAAGTCTTGTAGATGGAATTAGAAGAGCAACAGATGTAATGATGTCAGGAAAAATTGCAATCGTAGCTGGTTTTGGAGATGTTGGTAAAGGAAGTGCTGCATCATTAAGACAAAGTGGAGCGAGAGTTTTAGTAACCGAGGCGGATCCAATCTGTGCGTTACAGGCTGCAATGGAAGGATACGAAGTTGTTTTAATGGAAGAAGCAATTAGTAGAGCAGATATCGTTGTAACAGCTACAGGAAATAAAGATATTGTTACTGCTGATCATATGAGGGATATGAAAGATAGAGCAATTCTATGTAATATTGGTCACTTTGATAATGAAATTCAAGTTGAAGCTTTAAAAAATTACAAATGGAGTGAAGTTAAACCACAAGTTCACGAAATTGAATTGCCAAGTAAAAAAAGAATTATTCTATTGGCAGAGGGTAGACTAGTTAATTTAGGTTGTGCAACTGGACACCCAAGTTTTGTTATGAGTGCTTCATTTACAAACCAAGTAATTGCCCAGATTGAACTTTGGAATAATCATAAAAATTATGAAAATAAAGTTTATGTACTTCCTAAACACTTGGATGAAAAAGTGGCAACTCTTCATTTAAAGAAAGTAGGTGCTAAACTTACTAAATTGTCTAAAGAACAAGCAGATTACATAAGTGTTAGGACTGAAGGTCCATTCAAACCAGATGCCTATCGCTATTAAAAATAGCATAATAGATATATCTTCAGAAGAGACAACCAAAGAAGTAGCTAAAGGGCTGTCAAATTATCTAAAAGGTGGGGAGATAATTTTTTTATTTGGAGAAATGGGTGTGGGCAAAACCACCTTTGTAAAATATTTGATAAATGAATTTCAAATAAAAAAAAATTTACAGACTAGTGAGGTAACAAGTCCAACATTCAATTTACTCAATGAGTATGATGTAGATGATCTTAGTATTAAACATTATGATCTGTTTAGATTAAAAGACAAATCTGAACTAAAAAATTTGGACATATTTGAAAATAATAAAAATGCAATAACTCTAATAGAGTGGCCTCAATTAATTAATAAAGATAAATTAAATAAGACTATAGATTTAATATTTGATTACAAAAATGAATTAAATAATAGATCTGTTAAAATTGTTGGTTTAGATTAATCTTTTAGGATGAAATTTTCAAAAAATTTTAAGAAAATTAAAGGAGATGCATCTATTAGAAAATTTTATAGAAATACCAGAAAGAATTCAATTATCGTATTTGCTAATTTAGAAAAAATTAAAAACTTATTAATTTATGACTCAATTAATAAAATCTTAATCAAAAATAATATCATTGCTCCTAAATTGTTAAGTCAAAATTATAGAAATA
>JAOJEG010000018.1 GCA_028226535.1 Candidatus Pelagibacter sp.
CAAATTGCATCAGATTTCTTTCAATTGATGCTGTACAAAAGGCAAATT
Source organism: Candidatus Pelagibacter sp. (assembly GCA_028226535.1). The sequence goes on from JAOJEG010000018.1 coordinate 49, forward strand.
CTGGTCACCCTGGTATGCCAATGGGTATGGCAGATGTTGCGACTGTTCTCTTTAAAAATTTTTTAAGATTTAATCCAAAAAATCCAAATTGGTTAAATAGAGATAGATTTATTTTGTCAGCAGGTCATGGTTCAATGTTGCTTTACTCCTTATTATACTTAACTGGATATAAAAGTATTTCACTTAATAATATAAAAAAGTTTAGACAACTTAATTCAATATGTGCAGGTCACCCAGAGTATCATCCTAATACTGGCATTGAGACCACAACAGGTCCACTTGGACAAGGAATTGCAAATGCAGTTGGCTTTGCAATTGCTGAGGAAATTTTAAAAAAAAAATTAGGTAAAGAAATAATAAATCACAAAACCTACGTCCTTGCTGGAGACGGTTGCTTAATGGAAGGAATAAGTCATGAATCAATGAGTTTAGCTGGACATTTGAAACTTAAAAATTTAGTGATGCTTTTTGATAATAATTCAATATCGATCGATGGACCAACTAGTTTGGCAGTTTCAGATAATTATAAAAAAAGATTTGAAAGTTATGGATGGGAATATGTTCTTATCGATGGTCACAATGAAAAAGAAATTTTTAAAGCTTTAAAAAAAGTTCAAAATGCAAAAAAACCAACTGTTATTTCTTGTAAAACTCAAATTGGTTATGGGTCACCGAACAAATCTGGTAAATCATCATCTCATGGAAGCCCTATAGGTTTAGATGAAATCAAACTTGTAAAAAAAACCTTAAATTGGAATTATAAACCTTTTGAGATTCCAAATAAAATTTTAAATGAATGGAAAAAAATTGGCAAAAGAGGTGAAAAACTGGAGAATGCTTGGAGTAAGATTTACAAAAAGAAAAAAGCAATAATAAGTAATTTACTAAAAAATAATTTTACAAAAATTTTACTAACTGAAAAACAAAATGCAATTATAGAATTAAAAAGTTTAGCCACAAGAAAATCTTCAGAGCTTACTTTAAACACATTAACTAGTGTTGCTAATAATTTAATTGGCGGTTCTGCAGATTTAGCAGGATCAAATAATACTAAAACTAAACATCATAAAATAGTTAAGCCTGGTGAATTTAATGGTAATTACATTCACTATGGTGTGAGAGAGCACGCAATGAGTGGAATAATGAATGGGATTGCTCTTCATGGTAGTTTTATTCCTTATGGAGGAACTTTTTTGATATTTTCAGATTATTGTAAACCTTCAATCAGGTTATCTGCATTAATGGAGCAGAGAGTTATTTATGTCATGACACACGACTCTATTGGTCTTGGAGAAGATGGTCCAACCCATCAACCCATAGAACAATTATCAGGTTTGCGATCTATTCCAAATTTAAATGTTTTTAGACCTGCAGATAGAATGGAAACTATTGAATGTTGGGAACATGCATTAAAAAGTTCAAAAACACCTAGTGTCTTATCTTTAACCAGACAAAATCTTGAGCCAATAAGAAAAAAAGTTTCAAAAACTAATAAATGTTCTCTAGGTGCATATGAGGTTTTGAGGACAAACAAAAAAATTCATTTAACAATACTTGCTAGTGGTTCTGAAGTTAATTTAGCAATCGAAACTAGTCATAAACTAGCCAAAGATAAGATATATTCAAAAGTAATATCGATGCCTTGCCAAGAACTATTTGACAAACAATCAAGCTCATACCAACAAAAGATAATTAATGAGACAAAAAATATAATCTCTATAGAAGCAGCATCAACTGATTGCTGGAAAAAATATGTTGGTAAAGATGGCTTATCTGTTGGAATTGATACATTTGGAAAGAGTGCGCCTTACAAAGAAATTTATAAACACTTTGGTTTAACCTCGGCAAATATTGCCAACAAATCAAAAAAGCTTTTAGGAAAAAAAATATGACTATAAATGTTGGAATCAATGGAATGGGAAGAATTGGTCGAATGGTTATTAGAGCAATTATTGAGAGTCAAAATAAAAATATTCAAATAAAACATATCAATAATAGATCTAATTCGGAGGCAAGTTGCGCTCTAATTAAATACGACTCTGTTCATGGAAAATTTAATGCAGATCTTGATTACGATGAAAATCATTTAATTATAAATAAAAATAAAATTACTTTTTCTCAAGAATCTAAAATTGAAGATATTAACTGGAAAAAATTTGGAGTTGATTACGTTTTTGAATGCACTGGAAAATTTAATTCAAAAGAAAAATTATTATCACATATCAAGAATGGTGCAAAAAAAGTTCTAGTCTCTGCTCCATGTAAAAACGCAGACAAAACTATCGTATTTGGTGTAAATGAACAAGAGCTTACAAAAAATGATCAAATAATTTCTGCAGCATCTTGTACCACAAATTGTCTGGCTCCAGTTGCAAATACACTTCATAAAAATTTTGAAATTGAAAAAGGTTTTATGACTACAATTCATGCCTTTACCAGTGATCAAAGAATTTTAGATAATTCTCATAAAGATCCAAGAAGAGCAAGATCTGCAAGCCAATCGATTGTTCCAACTTCTACCGGAGCTTCAAAAGCTATAGGGGAAATAATTCCATCTTTAAAAGGTAAATTGGAAGGTGTTGCGATGCGAGTTCCAACTCCTAATGTATCCCTTATTGAATTAGTTTTTTGCACTAAAAAAGAGATAAACAAAGAAAAAATTAATGAAGCTTTTAAAGAAGTTACAAAAAATCAGTCTAAAAAAATATTAGAAGTTACATCAGAAAAATTGGTATCTATTGACTTTAATCATAATTCATCATCAGCAATTGTAGATTCATCCCTTACTAGCGTAGTAGGTAAAAATATGGGAAAAATTTCTGCTTGGTATGACAATGAGTGGGGATTTTCAAATAGAATGTGCGATATAGCCGAATACGTTCATAAAATCTCTTAATGAAAAGTATCAGTGAAGAATTAAATCTTAATAATCAAAAAATATTATTAAGATTAGATTTAAATGTTCCTTTAATTGATAACAAAATTACTGACACGACAAGAATTGATAAAATTCTACCAACTCTAAAATTTCTAATTTCTCAAAACACAAAGATCATAATTGTATCTCATGTTGGAAGACCTAAAGGACAAGTGGTAAAAGAACTTTCACTTAAACCTATATGTCAAGATTTAGAAATAAAATTAAATCAAAATATAAAACTCATTACTAAAAGTATTAAAGAAATAGCTTTAAAAGATTTATTTAATAATGATGATGAAAAAATAGTCATGTTAGAGAATATAAGATTTTATCCTGATGAGGAAAAAAATAATTCACACTTTGCAAAACAACTTGCAAGTTTAGCTGATATTTATGTTAATGATGCTTTTTCATGTTCTCATAGGGCGCACGCATCAATTGATGAAATAACAAATTTTTTACCTTGTTACTCTGGATTACAGCTTGATTTAGAAGTTGATGCTTTAAAAAAAATTACTTCAGAAATTAAAAAACCTATAACCTGTATTATTGGAGGCTCAAAAATCTCTACTAAAATTAATATAATTAAGAACTTAATACCTAAATTTGACAACATTATAATTGTAGGCGGAATGGCTAACAATATTATTAAATATATGGGTAGCCAAATTGGAAAATCCTTAAAAGAAGAAAACTGTGACCCTATTATAAAAGAAATTATTTCACTTTCAGAAACAGAAAACTGTAAAATAATTTATCCTCAAGATGCTGTGGTAGGAAAAAACTTAAATGGAAGCCCACAAACTAAAGAGTTGAATGAAATTTCATCTGATGAAATGATTTTAGATATCGGTCCAAAAACTATTGGAATTATTAAAAATATCATTGATAAAAGTAATACTATTTTGTGGAATGGGCCTGCTGGATATTTTGAAAATCCTAGCTTTGCTAATGGTAGTATTGAAATTGCTAAGAAGATAATTGAAAATAATAAATCTAATAAAATCTATTCAGTAGCTGGAGGAGGAGATACAGTTTCATTATTGAATAGTTTAAATGCAGTAAATGATTTTAATTTTGTTTCAACTGCTGGGGGAGCTTTTTTAGAATATCTTGAAGGTAAAGAACTTCCTGGTATAAAAGCTTTAAACTAAAATGTCTGAACTTAATAAAATAGCCCTTAAAATTCTTTCAAATGGTAAAGGCATACTAGCTGCAGACGAAAGTAATGGAACGATGACTAAAAGATTAGAGTCAGTAAATATTCAATCATCACCAGAAAATAGACTTCTTTTTAGAGAAACACTTTTTACAGCAGATAGCATGAAAGACTGTATTGGCGGAGTTATATTGTATGATGAAACAATCAATCAAAAATCAGCTAATGGAAACACAATCCCAGCCATGATTTCAGAGACAGGAGCTGTTCCAGGTATTAAAGTTGATACTGGTGCAAAAGATTTGGCTAATTCATTAGATGAAAAAGTTACCGAGGGTTTAGATGGATTAAGAGAAAGATTAAAAAAATATTATGAGCTTGGTGCAAGATTTACAAAGTGGAGAGGTGTTTTTAATATTGGGGAAAAATATCCTAGTAAACTTGCTATTAGCTCAAATGCACATGCGCTTGCAAGATACTCTGCTCTAGTTCAAGAGAGTGGAATGGTTCCAATTGTTGAACCAGAAGTTTTAATGGATGGTGAACACTCTGCTTATGATTGCTTAATAAAAACATCAGAAGTAATTCAAAAATGTTTTGAAGAGCTTTTAATTCACAAAATTGACCTTACAGGCATAATTTTAAAACCAAACATGATTTTAGCAGGCAATAAATCAAAAAATAAAATATCTAATCAAGAAGTTTCTTCTAAAACACTTGAGTGTTTAAAAAAATCAGTCCCAAATGAAGTTCCTGGAATTGCTTTTCTGTCTGGTGGTCAATCAGAAATTGAGGCAACAGAAAATTTAAACTTAATCAATAAAAATAATAATACTAATTTTATAATGACTTACTCATATGGAAGAGCACTTCAACAAAGTGCTTTAAAATTCTGGGCGAAAGATATTAACAACATCGAAGGTACTCAAAATATTTTTAATCATAGAGCAAGAATGAACACTTTAGCAGCTCAAGGCAAATGGTCTAAAGAACTTGAGAATAAATAAAAAAAGATTTATTTATCTTATTTCCCCAAATAAAATTTATCCTGAGTTCTATCATGATTTAAACCAGGTACTTAGAACTGGCAAAGTAGCTATATTTCAATTAAGACTTAAAAAATATTCACTTAAACAAAAAATTGTAATTGGGAAAAAAATTCAGCAAATTTGTAAAAAAAATAATATTAAATTTATAGTCAATGATGATCCCATGCTCTCAAAAACACTTAACGCAGATGGTTGTCATTTAGGTCAAAAAGATATGGACATAAAAAATGCTAGAAAAATAATTGGGAATAAGATTATTGGAGTTACCTGCCATAATTCTATCAAATTAGCAAAAGCTGCTATTAAAGAAAATGCTGATTATATTGCCTTTGGGGCTTTCTTTTCCACTAAAACCAAAAAAGTAATATTCAAGGCTGATATTAAAATTTTAAATAAAATTAAAAAGTTAACCAAAACCCCAATAGTTGCAATTGGTGGAATAAATTTTGATAATTATAAAAAACTGCTATTGAACAATGCTAATTTATTAGCTATTTCAAGCTACGTTTGGAATAATAAAAAATATAAACCCTTAGAAACTATAGTAAAAATTAAATGAAGATTAACGCTGGCGAAATTAGAGTAGGAATGCTTTTAGAATATAAAAGTGATTTATGGCAAGTTCTAAAAACTCAACATGTGAAACCAGGTAAAGGTGGAGCATTTGCCCAAGTGGAAATGAAAAGTTTGGAAAAAAACACAAAATTAAATGAGCGATTTAGATCTAGTGAGACTGTTGAAAAAGCATCATTAGAAGAAACTAAATTTAATTATCTCTATGAAGATGAAAATAATTATTTTTTTATGGAACCAAAAACATTTGAGCAAGTTGAAATCAAAAAAGAAATTGTTGGAGAACAAGGGAAATTATTAACTGAAAATCTAGAGGTGACTGTTAGTTTTTATAATGAAAACCCAATTTCAATTGAACTTCCAAATCAAGTAAAGTGTAAGATAGAAACAACAGACGTTGCACTAAAAGGACAAACTGTTTCTTCATCTTATAAACCTGCAACACTTGATAATGGTTTAAACATTCAAGTACCTCCATTTATTGAGTCTGGCGATGAAGTCATCGTTGACACAAGAAATTTAGAATACGTCAAAAAAGTATAATTGAATGATTTCTATATCATCAAATTTAAATATCATGATTAAAGCTGCTGAAAAAGCATCCAAATCTGTAATCCGTGATTTTGGTGAAGTTGAAAAATTACAAGTATCCAAAAAAGGACCCTATGATTTTGTTACAAAGACAGACAAGCATGTAGAAAAAGTTTTGATTGAAGAATTATCAAAAATTAAAAAAAATTATTCCTTTATAACTGAAGAAACTGGAATAATTAAAAATAAAGATAAAGAAAATATTTGGATAATTGATCCAATAGACGGAACAACAAACTTTTTACATGGCATACCTCACTTTGCAATTTGTATTGCTCTTCAGTACAAAAATGAAATTGTAAGTGGTTTAATTTTTGATCCAATCAAAGATGAAATGTTTTTTGCAGAAAAAGACAAAGGAGCATTCTTAAATAACCAAAGATTAAGAGTATCAAAAAAAAATTCCATTGATGATTGTCTATTTTCAAGTAACCATGAAGGTGTAAAATTTAGCAATCTTAATATGAGATATAGTGGATGTGCTGCCTTAGATTTAGCCTATGTTGCATCTGGAAGACTTGATGGTTTTTTTCATAATAATATTAATCTTTGGGATATTGCTGCTGGAGAGATATTAGTTAAAGAAGCTGGGGGAATAGTAAATGATATTCATAAATTTGATTTAAATAAGATTGATATTAAAGCCTCAAGTGCTGCAATTAATGACAAAATGTTGGAAAATTTAATTAACTTTTAATTGTGTTATAAAATTCTTTTGCTATAAGTCTCGATATGAAAAAAGACATACACCCAAATTATCACACAATTAAGGTCGAAATGACTGATGGAACTCAATTTGAAACAAAATCAACTTGGGGTGCTGAGGGTGATTTACTTAAATTAGAAATTGATCCAAAATCTCACTCTGCGTGGACAGGTGGAAAACAAAAATTAATGGACAAAGGTAGAATAAGTAAATTTAATAAAAAATTTCAAAACTTTAAATCAGATAAGAAAAATTAAATGTCAAATGCACCTTTGATGCCAATGGCTACAGCTGTTTGGTTGGTTGAAAATACAACACTCACTTTTAAACAAATTGCGAATTTCTGTAACTTGCATGAAGTTGAAATTCAAGGAATAGCTGATGGTGAAGTTGCAAAAGGAATTAAAGCCTATAACCCAATAATCTCTGGTCAACTTTCTAGGGAAGAAATTGAATTATCATCTAAAGATGAAAATAGACCTTTGCTAATCAAAAGCACTGATATTGAAATTTCAAATAGTGAAAAAAAAATTAAAAAATATGTACCATTATCTAAAAGACAAGATAAACCAGATTCTGCATTATGGTTAATTAGACAGCATAACATGCTAAAAGATTCCCAAATTGCAAAGCTAGTCGGAATTACTAAAAATTCCGTTACATCAATTAGAAACAAAAGTTATTGGAATTATAATAATTTAAATCCAAAAGATCCTGTTGCCTTGAATCTATTCACCCAAAAAGATCTTGTGGAAGCGCTAGAAAAAGCTGAGAGAAGAATAAAAAGAGAGAAAAAAGAAAAAGAAAAAGCTAAACAAGCAAAAGAAATTTCAAACATTGAATAAATTTAATAGACATCAAAATTTTATAGTGATAGTTACACGCATTTAGGATTATTTATGAAAATAGAAGTTAAAGATAATAATATTGAACAAGCACTTAGGGTACTTAAAAGAAAACTTCAACGTGATGGTTTTTTCAAAGTAATAAAATTAAAAAATACTTACGAAAAACCTTCTGAGAAGAAAAAAAGAATTTTACAAGAAAATATTAAGAGAGTTAAAAAGTTAAATAAACTTAAAAATAGAATTTAACTATACCGCGGGGTGGAGCAGTCTGGTAGCTCGTCAGGCTCATAACCTGAAGGTCGGCGGTTCAAATCCGTCCCCCGCAACCAATTCCAGACTAAATTTTAAAATTAGATTTTTTACTATCAATTAAAAAAGCTTTTACAGTTTCCTGTGTTAATTGATCAAACGACTTTCCAAATTTTGTAATTTTTTCAATAATTGAAGGTGGAATTGTAATGATGTGACAACCTAGTTGTTTTGCTTGCAAAAAATTATAAGGTTCTCTTACACTTGCCCACAAAATCTCTACGTTTTTAAATTTTTTTGCTAACTTAATGCTTTTTACAAATTCTGGGACTGGATCTTTTCCTGTATCCCCTGCTCTTCCCGCAAAAATAGATATAATTACTTTTGTTTTTTTGTTTATAACTTTTAAAATTTTTTCTGTTTGTTTGACTGTATAAACAGCTGTGATATTTAATTTAACATTACTATTATTGAGTTCTTTTATCACTTTTCCAGTAAAATTATTTTTTGAATTAACAACAGGTACTTTAACGTATACATTTTTACCCCAGCTATTAATTTTTTTTCCCTGCTCTATCATTGATTTTAGATCATCAGCAAATACTTCAAGAGAAACAGGTTTATTTTTGCAAATTTTAAGTATTTGTTTTGAGTATGATTTATAATCTTTAGCTCCTGCTTTTCTCATCAGGCTTGGATTAGTTGTAAATCCTTTTACAATTTTAAATTTATTAAATTTTTTTATTGAAGATAAATCAGCAATATCACAAAAAATTTTTGTATTCATCAAATCTATAAGTTTTTTTGTAATATCTTCTGTCATTTTTTTAGCATCCGCAAATAACATCAATGTATTTTCTTTATAAAAAAGATCATTATCTATTCCAGCATATCCAGGTGATAAGCTTCTTTTTACAAACAAAACTGATTTACATTTTTCAACGTCCAATACTGGCATTCCATAAATTGGGCTTTGAGGATCGGTTTTTGCGACTGGGTTTGTTACATCATTAGCACCAATTACAAATGCAACATCTGCATTTGCAAAATCATTATTAATTTCCTCTAATTCAAATACTTCATCATATGGAACATTTGCCTCAGCTAATAAAACATTCATGTGACCAGGCATTCTACCTGCAACAGGATGTATAGCGTATGAAACTTTTATATCGTTCTTTTTTAAAGTATCTACCATCTCTCTTAAGGCGTGCTGAGCTTGTGCTACTGCCATCCCATAACCAGGTACAATTATAACTGATGATGCATTTTTCATTAAAAAAGCAGCGTCATCTGCGTTTCCACTTTTTACAGGCCTTTGTTCTTTATTTTTTTCTCCTACGCTTTGTTCAGTTGCACCAAATCCACCTAATATAACATTAAAGAAAGATCTATTCATTCCCTTGCACATTATATAAGAAAGGATTGCACCAGATGAACCAACTAACGCACCTGTAATAATTAAAGCTGTATTTTCTAATGTAAAACCAATCCCAGCTGCCGCCCAACCAGAATAAGAGTTCAGCATTGAAATCACTACCGGCATATCTGCACCACCAATTGGAATGATTAATAAAAAACCAATTAAAAAAGAAACTGCTAATAATATCCAAAATAGATTAGAAGATTGAGTGGAACAAAGTAGATAAGTTAATACAATTATTGAAATTAAAATTAAAGCATTTAGCGGATGTTGTCCTTTAAAAGTTATCGGTGAACCTGACATTATTCCTTGAAGTTTTAAAAAAGCAATAATTGAACCTGAAAAAGTGATTGCACCCACCGCTGCACCAATTGACATTTCAATTAAACTTCCAAGTTTAATGTTACCTGGAGATCCTAAATTAAAAGCCTCTGGGTTTAAAAAAGCAGCTATTGCAACAAATACAGCTGCGAGCCCAACCAAACTATGAAAGCCTGCTACCAATTCTGGCATTGCAGTCATTGGAATTTTATAAGCAATAAACGCACCTATTAATCCCCCTACTAAAAGAAAGATTAAAACAACTACAAATCCAGTTGAAAAATTTCCAATAGATAAAAAAGTAACTGTAATTGCAATTATCATACCTAAAATTCCAAAGAAATTTCCTTGTCTAGATGTTTCGGGTGAAGAAAGTCCTCTTAAAGCTAAAATGAATAATACCCCTGAAATTAAATAAAATATGGCTGATAAATTTGCTGATAACATTATTTATCCTTTTTCTTTTTTTTATACATTGCGAGCATCCTTTGTGTGACTAAAAAACCACCAAATATATTTATAGCTGCTAATGATATTGCTAAAAACCCAAAGATGCTTGAAGTGTTAAATATAGTGTCAGAGTTCCCTGCTAATCCTGCAATGATCGCGCCTACAATTATGACAGATGAAATTGCATTAGTTACAGACATTAAAGGTGTATGAAGTGATGGGGTAACGCTCCAAACTACATAGTATCCAATAAAAATTGAAAGGATAAAAATGCTTAATCTGAATATAAAAGGATCTATTTCCATAATTTTATTTTATTAACGTTTTTTCAATTATCTCGTCTTCTAAATTTATATTAATTTTATTATTTTCTTTATCATATAAATTAGACACAAAATTAAATACATTTTTAGCATATAAATTAGATGCTGAAGTTGGGAGCTTATTTAAAATATTGCTTTCTCCCATTATTTTAACACCATTACTATCAACAATTTCATCAACTTTAGTGTGTGCTGTATTTCCCCCTTGAATGGCTGCTAAATCATAAATTATTGAACCTGAGCTCATATTATTAATCATACCTTCTTTAATAATTACTGGTGCTTTTTTTCCAGGAATTAAAGCTGTACAAATTACAATATCAATTTTCTTTAGTGTTTCTGATAATAATTCTTCTTGCTTCTTTTTAAAATCATCTGATGCTTCTTTAGCATAACCTCCTTCGGTTTCTAAATTTTCAGCACCTTCAACTGTTAAAAATTTTCCTCCCAAACTTTCAACCTGTTCTTTAGAAGCCATTCTAACATCTGTTGCAAATACTATTGCGCCCATTCGTTTTGCAGTTGCAATTGCTTGTAGTCCTGCAACCCCTGCACCAACAATTAATACTTTTGCAGCTGGTATTGTTCCTGCTGCAGTCATCATCATTGGAATTGCTTTTTCAAAATGAGCAAACGACTCTACTACTGCTTTATAACCTGCAAGGTTTGCTTGTGAGGATAGTATATCCATAGACTGAGCTCTTGTTATTCTTGGAAGCAATTCAAGTGAAAAAGTATTGATATTTTTTTTAACTAAATCATTTATCTTATCTTTATTATCGTATGGGTTTAACACCCCAATAAATGTTTGATTTTCTTTTAATAAAAAACTTTTGTCATCATCTAATAAACCTAGCTGAACAATAATATCTGCACTTGTTATAATTTCTTTTTCATCTTTTAAAATTGATACCCCTAATTCATTATACACTTCATCTTTAATTCCAAGATGGCTTCCATATTTTTCACATAATAAAACTTCAAAACCAAGGGATATATATTTTTTTGCAATTTCAGGAGTAATTGCTATTCTTTTTTCAATTTTTTGATTTTCTAAAATAGAAGCAATTTTCATACATTGAGCTTACAATAAGAATATTGCCATTAAAACTAAAACACCTAAAACCGCGACAGTTCCCCACAACACAAATTTTGTAAAATTATTCCAGGTATTTTTATGGTTTTCATTATCCATAAAAATTACTTCTGTCTTGCTTTAAACTTTGGATTAGTTTTATTGATAACGTAAACACGACCTCTTCTTCTAACTAACTTAGAATTGAGATCTCTTTTTTTTACAGATTTTAATGAGCTTTTAATTTTCATAAATTTAAGTTAATGCCGGCAACGTCCTACTCTTCCGTGCCTTAAGACAAAGTACCATTGGCGCTGAAGGGCTTGACTTCCGAGTTCGGAATGGGATCGGGTATAACACCTACGCAATAATCACCGGCAGTAGTCTTATACCTTTTTTATTTACATTGTAAACAATGAAATATTATAGAATTGGCTCATTTAGTTAAATTTTTAATATAGTTCTTCAGTTGAATTTTACCGAATAATTTATAAACTTTATTTGATAAATTCATATTCGTTAATGCAGAAGCATATCTTTCCCCAGCCCTTGGTGGCAAAAATTTGCTTTTTGTATTAAACATTTTTGCAACCTGCGTAATGCTGTAACTCTCTCTGCTAGATATACTGTAATGTCTACATTTTTTATTTTTCCATGCGTAATAGCATGCTTCAACAGTATCTTGGACATGAGTAAATCTACGCGTTTGTGTCCCTGGTTTTACAATTGTTAAATATTTATTGTTTTTAAATTGGTCTTCAAAAATTCCAATAACAGTAGCCATGTTACCAGAACAAATCTGATTAGGTCCATATACATTGTAAAAATAAATTACTTCATATTTAAATTTAAACCATTTTTTTAAATTTTCTAATAATTCCAGATTTTTAGATTTAGTAAAAGCATAGGGTGATAAATTTTTATCAAGTCCATTATTACCTATACTAGCTGAGGTGGCTGAGTATATAAGTTTAATTTTATTTGTGAGACAATAATTGAAAACTGCATGAGAACCTATAGAATTTGAGTTAATGCACTCCTCCATCTTTAAAAAGCTTTGATAAATTCTAGAAAATTCACCAAAATGAAAAACTGTATGTATCTTTTTTTTATAATTTTTTAATGTGTTAGAAATATTTTTAGTATCAGCATTTAAATATTGTACTTTTTTGCTTTTGATATGATTTTTTTTTTTACCACTAGAATAATTATCTAAACTAATTATTTGGTAATTTGTTTTTAAAACCAAAGTTTTAATTAAATTTGATCCTATAAATCCACAGCCACCTGTTACAACAATATAACTTTTTTTCATAATTATAATTTTGAGATATATTCTTTAATTGTAGCTTTAAGTCCTTCTTTAAGTGTAATTTTTGGTTTCCATCCATATTTTAATGCTATTTTGTTATCTATGATTTTTCTGAAAGTTCCGTCTGGTTTGGTTTTGTCTAATACAATTTTACAAT
>JAOJEG010000019.1 GCA_028226535.1 Candidatus Pelagibacter sp.
TTTCAGAAAAAACACCAAATTCTCTTATTCTTCTTGCGATTAACTGTGTGAACTGAGAGCCAAAATCTATGATTAAGATTTTATCTAGATTTTGATCAAGACTCATTTTGTGGTTCTATATTTTTAAGAGACTTCTGAATTTCATCATTTTCATCACATAATTTTTTGCAAACTTTGACAAATGTTTGGGAAAGATCTTTAACTTTTGAATAATTTGATTTTTTTAAAGCTACCTTCATCAGCATTAAAATAACTTCTTCATTGTTTGGCTCTATCAATAATGCTGTATCTAAATTATATTCTTCTTTTCTTTGATTTTCTTCATGATTATAAATTTTTGCTAAATATAGGTAAGATTTTGCATCTTTTGGATTAAAAACTATATTTCGCTCTAAAAGAAATCGCGCATCATCATACTCTTTATCTTGATACATTTTTAGAGCTTCATCAAAAAAATTTTCTTTACTTGAAGCTAAATTTGAAGAGACAACTAAAAAAAATACTAGTGTAATTATTTTAATAATTTTATTCATTAATACTTACTATCATTTTTAACCATATCTACATTATGAACCATGCTTTCATAAAATCCTGCCTTAGTAATCTTAACAAAGTTTGGTTTTATTCTAAGCTTAGTTATATTTTTTGATCCAAGATAACCCATAGATGATCTCAGTCCACCAATCAATTTATAAATAATACTTTCAACATCACCTTTATATTTAGCAAACCCTTCTACTCCTTCAGGGACATATTTAGATGTATCTTTTTGTTTTGATTGAAAATATCTGTCTGCTGAACCTTTATTCATTGCACCTACAGAACCCATTCCTCTAAAACTTTTAAATAATTTTCCATTTTTTTTAATTAACTTGCCTGGTGCCTCGTCAGTACCAGCAAATAGTGATCCTATCATTACCGCATCAGCTCCTGCTGCAAATGCTTTTGCAAGGTCACCAGAATATTTAATCCCACCATCAGAAATAATTTTTACATTTTTATTTCTTAATCCATTTCTTACAGATAAAATTGCACTCAATTGAGGGACGCCAATTCCAGCAACTAATCTTGTTGTGCAAATAGATCCGGGGCCTATTCCAACTTTAATAATATCAACACCTAATTTAATTAAAAATTTAGCAGCCTCTGGTGTTGCTATATTTCCTGCACATAAAGCAATTTTTTTGTTTTTAAATTTTTTAATAAATTTAATTATCTCTCCAACTTTTTTTGTATGTCCATGAGCTGTATCGACAACTATTAAATCAACACCTTCTTTAATAATAGCTTCAGCTCTTTTGAATTCGTTTGGTCCAGCACCAACTGCTGCTCCTACTATCAATTTTTGTTTTTTTACCTTTTTAATTTCTAAAATTTGATTTTTAATATCTAAATTTCTATGAATAACCCTCCTGATTTAGCTATAGCGATTGCCATTTTACTCTCGGTGACCGTATCCATTGCAGAAGACAAAAGTGGAATTTTAAGTTTGAGGTTTCTAGTTAATTGAATAGTAGTATTAACATCGGAAGGTAGTATTTCCGAGTATTTCGGGGCTAATGTGACATCATCAAAGGTAAGTGCTTCTTTTATAGGAACCATGATCTTTTATATACGATTCCTTTAAAAATTAAAGTCTCTATCTAAGTTTGCTACAAATTATAAAACTTTCTTTGGAATCTTTTCTGCTAGATTTTGGTTTAAAAACCCTAACTTCTTTAAAGTATTTTTTTCCTTCTGCGACTATTTCGTTAAAGGTTCCACCCATAAAAATTTTTGAAATAAAGTAACCACTATTTTTTAATTGATCTTTTGCAAAAAACATTGCTTCTTTGCATAGTTCTCCTGTTTGAATAGAATCTATATTCTTAATACCAGTCGTATTCACAGCCATATCTGACATAACAACATCTATTTTATCTTTAATATGTTTTTTAATCTCATCTTGAATATTTTCTTCAGTAAAATCACCTTGAATTTGTACTGTATTACCAATTGGCTCCATTTCTTTTAAGTCTATTGATATGAGTCTTCCACTTTTTGCTGTTTTTGATGCATATTGAGACCAACTACCTGGAGCCGCACCTATGTCTATAACTGAAATACCTCCTTTAAATATTTTAAATTTTTCATCTATTTCAATTAATTTATAAGCAGATCTAGCTCTATAACCATCTATTTTTGATTGTCTTACGAAAGTATCCCGTCTTTGTTTGTTAACCCAATTTTTTGAAATTTTATTTTTTTTCAATTAATTATTAAACCTTAAGCTTTTACTCACTGTTTTTCCACCAAGTGTTTTAATTTCTATTGTAATTTCTTTATTTAATCTCATGTCTTTTTTATCTTTCCAAATACCTGCTGCTAAATGCATTATACCAATTTTATAATTAGGCAAATAAGGTTCAACAAAAGTAGAATTTTCTTCATCAAACTTTGGTAAAAGATTACTTGTTATCCAATTACAGTTAAGAGGTAAAAATTCAGTTTCAATTTCATCAATATAAACAGACATATTCATTGCTAACTGTTCAGAACCAAATATATCTCCACCTTTTAATGTTTGTTCTAAATTTTTTTGCCAAGAATTCCATGAGGTTGAATTTTTTTCTAAAGAAAAAACACCAATATTTATGTGGGGTGCAAATGCAAGTTTTCTAGCTTTTACATAACCAATATTAGACTTCATAGCATGTTTAAAATTTTGAGATTTAATAATCGCTAACTTTCCAATTATCCAATTTACTCTTGAAGTTATTTTATAACCTGGTCCAATAGTTTGTGTTATTCCAAGTTTACCATCATCACATGCTTTAAAATATATTTCTATCGTTTTCCAATCATTGACCCATGCATCACAATCAATCCATAAATATTTTTCATAACTTGGGAAGTATTTTGGAAGAAAGGCTCTTGAAACCTGACTCTTAAGCCACTCCCGTCCTTTAACTTTGCTATCTGGTACCTCTATGTCCCATTCTGCTGATTTTATTTCATCAACTTTTGTTGATAATATTTCTTTTTGCTCGATAGTTAGCCCAGCATCTAAGATACAAATTGCTATATTGCTACTTTCTTTAAATCTTTTAATAGAATTGATTAGCTCGTCTAATAAAGGGAAATAGTTAGAGTCTGCTAAAGATACAATTACATTTTTTTTCATTACAATACATCTTCAAGATCATCGTCTTCTTCACTAGAGTCTTGATTTTGTTTTTTTAATTTTTGGTAATGAAAAAAACTTATTGGTAACATTAACAGATAAATTACCGCACTTATCGCAATTACATTAAAAGGATATATTAAAAGCAATCCTAAAAATAAAACAATACCAAATAATAAAAAAATAGTTGCTTTTCTTTGAACAATTATCTTTTTAAATGAATAGCTAGGAAATTTACTT
Organism: Candidatus Pelagibacter sp.; assembly: GCA_028226535.1. The sequence goes on from JAOJEG010000019.1 coordinate 3,404, forward strand.
ATTAATAATAAAGAAATTACTATAAAACAAGTTGGTACAATAATGTCATAATTTAATTTAACATAACTAAAGTCCGTTAGACTTATGATTAGTGGTGTTAAAACTAAAATACCACCTGCTGGTGAAGGAACACCTTCAAAAAAATTATCTCTCCATGATGGTTCTTGATTTGAATTAACATTGAACCTTGCTAATCTTAACGCCACACAACTTACATAAATCAAACATAACAGCCAACCAAATCTTCCTAACTCATTTAGCTTCCAAAAATACATAATAAATGCTGGCGCTACACCAAAACTTATCACATCCGCCAAAGAGTCTAATTCTTTTCCAACTTCTGAGGTTCCTTTAATTAATCTTGCAATTCTTCCATCTAACCAATCAAATAAAGCTGCAAAAATTATTGCTATAATTGCAAATTCAAATTTCTCATCTAGCGCAAATCTAATCGAGGTTAACCCAATGCAAACTCCAATTAAAGTAAGCATATTAGGTAGGATTACCCTAGTATTTTTTTTATCTACTATGATTTTTAAATTATTTTTTGGTTGTTCCATTTTTTATTTTTTAGCCAATAGGGTCTCACCAGAAATTGTTTTTTGTCCAAGTTTCACTAACGGCTCATAGTTTTCATAATAAACATCAGCACGACTTCCAAATCTAATCATACCAATTCTATCCCCTTGGTTAAGTTCTTGACCATCATCCGTTTCACAGACAATTCTTCTCGCAATAAGTCCTGCTATTTGAACTACGATTATATCATTTCCACTTTTGTCTTTTAGCTTGTAATAATTTCTTTCATTATCTTCACTTGCTTTATCCAAAGATGCATTAAAAAATTTTCCAGGTTTATATAATATTTCTTCAACCTTTCCAGAACACGGGGTTCTATTAACATGGCAGTCAAAAACATTCATAAAGATACTTATCTTTTTGAATTTTTTATTATCTAAACCAACTTCTTTTGGTCCATCTACTTCTTCAACTTTTATGACTTCGCCATCAGCAGGGCTAACTAGAAAATCATCATCTTCAATTATAACTCTTTCAGGATCTCTAAAAAAATAATAAACCCAAACAGTTAATAACAAACCAATCGTTCCTAAAAAACCACTAATGAATAATAAAACTAGAGTTATAAATCCTGCTATGACTAAAAATTTATAGCCCTCAGTATGTATCGGTGGAAATATCTTGCTAAACATATTCTTCTATTTGCTAATTTTTGATTAATATGTATATAAACCACTCAAATTCAATTAATAAGATAAATTTATTTTAATGAGCAAAATCAAGGTAAATAACCCAGTCGTCGAACTAGATGGTGATGAAATGACTCGTATTATATGGGAATTTATCAAGAGTAAGTTAATACTTCCATATCTTGATCTAGGTATTGAATATTACGACCTGGGTATGAAAAGTAGAGATAATACAGACGATCAAATCACAATAGATTCTGCAAATGCAATAAAAAAAATTGGTGTTGGGATTAAATGTGCAACGATTACTCCTGATGAAGCTCGTGTTGAAGAGTTTGATTTAAAGAAAATGTGGAGATCTCCAAATGGAACTATAAGAAACATCATAGGTGGTACCGTTTTCAGAGAACCTATCATATGTAAAAATATTCCTAAACTTGTTCCTTCATGGACTGATCCTGTGGTCATTGGAAGACATGCTTTTGGAGACCAATATAGAGCAACAGATTTTAAAGTACCTGGAAAAGGTAAAATGGAAGTTAAGTGGACATCTGAGGATGGAAAAGATGAAATAAAATATGAAGTATTTAATTTTACAGGTCCAGGTGTAGCACTATCAATGTATAATTTAGACAAATCCATCGAAGACTTTGCAAGGTCTTGTTTTAGTTATGGTTTAATGAAAAAATGGCCTGTCTATATGTCGACTAAAAATACAATTCTAAAACAATACGATGGTAGATTTAAAGATATTTTCCAAGAAATTTTTGAAAAAGAGTACAAGAAAGATTTTGATGAAAATAACTTAACGTATGAACATAGATTGATTGATGACATGGTTGCGTGCGCAATGAAATGGAGTGGAAAATATATTTGGGCATGTAAGAATTATGATGGCGATGTTCAATCAGATACTATGGCACAAGGTTATGGATCATTAGGTTTAATGACTAGTACATTATTAACACCAGATGGAAAAGTAATGGAAGCTGAAGCTGCTCACGGAACAGTTACAAGACATTACAGAATGCACCAACAAGGAAAAGAAACTTCAACTAACCCCATAGCTTCTATTTTTGCTTGGACAAGAGGATTAGCCCACAGAGGAAAATTAGATAGCAATAATGAACTAATTGAATTTGCAAATATACTTGAAAAAGTTTGTATCGAATGTGTTGAAAGTGGTTCAATGACTAAAGATTTAGCTATTCTTATTGGCCCATCAAGCAAGTATTTAACTACTAATCAATTCTTAGATGAAATTGATGGTAATCTTAAAAAGAAATTAAATTAAAGTTTTAAGTTTTTCAAAAGCTTGTTCAATTTTAGATTGGTCTTGGCCACCTGCTTGGGCAAAATCTTTTCTACCACCTCCTCCTTGACCTCCAATAATTTCTGATCCTACTTTAACAAATTTAACCGCATCAAACTTTACTGTTAAACTATCTGTGACACCAACTGCAATACCAACTTTATCGTATTTGCTTGCAAACACTATTATAATTCCATCGCCTAATTCTTTTTTACCTTTATCGACAAGTTTTCTTAATTCTTTTGGTGGTAATCCCTCAACTTTTTGAAGTCTTAGTTTAACTCCACTAATTTCTTCATCCTTAATAATATTTTTTGATTTATCCTCCAAAATTGAATTAACAGAGATTGTCTCTAATTGTTTTGATAAATTCTTAATTAATGTTTTTTGATCTGATTGATCTAAATTTGGTTTTCCACCTAATTTAGTAATTTGATCACTTAATTCTTTAATAAATTCATTATCTTTTTCTGATGAAAGATTAGATAATTTTTCTTTATTATTTAAATAATCCTCTAATTGTTTATCTCTTAGAGCTTCAATTCTTCTTACCCCTGCAGCAATTGAGGATTGGCTAATTATCTTGAATTTTCCAATATCACCTGTATTTTTAACGTGAGTACCCCCACAAAGTTCAGTTGAAAAATACTTATCTCCTTCCTCTCCCATTGATAAAACTCTAACTTCGTCACCATATTTTTCTCCAAACAAAGCCAAAGCACCATTTTCAACCGCTTCATCCGGTGTCATCAAACGTGTCTTTACATCTGATTTTTTAGAGACCATTGTGTTTACAAATTTTTCTATTTTATCGATTTCTTCTGTTGGGATTGGCTTCATATGACTAAAATCAAACCTTAATCTACTTGGTTCCACTAAAGAACCTTTTTGAGTTACATGATCCCCTAAAACTCTTCTTAAAGACTCGTGCAGTAAATGAGTTGCAGAATGATATGCTCTAGTGTCATCTCTTCTTTTAATATCAATTTTAAGCTCAACACTATTATTAACCTTTATTGATCCACTAATTACTTTTCCATAATGAACAAATAGATCGCCTAATTTTTTTTGAACATCAGTTACTTCAAATTTAAAATTATTTGCAATAATTTCACCTGTGTCACCTACTTGACCACCAGACTCTCCATAAAAAGGTGTCTGGTTAACAATGATCATACCTTCATCGTTTTCTTGTAATTCATTTACCACTTTATTGTTTGATAAAAGTGATAAAACTACACCTTCAGCTTGATTACTTTCATAGCCTAAAAATTCTGTAGCACCTAATTTGTCTTTTATTCCAAACCAAATATCTTCAACCGCGGCATCACCAGAACCTTTCCAATTCTTTTTAGCAAGTTCTCTACTTTCTTTCATCAACGATTGAAATTTTTCTGTATCAATGGACATTGATTTGTTTCTTAAAATATCTTCAGTAAGATCTAATGGAAACCCGTAAGTATCATATAACTTGAACGCTACTTCACCAGGAAGAACTTTGTCTATTTTTGAAATTTCATCATTTAAAATTTTAATTCCTCTATCTAGAAGTACCAAAAACTTTTCTTCTTCCATTCTTAGAGTTTCTTTAATTAAAGACTCTGCTCTAACTAGTTCAGGATAGTTTCCTGACATTTCATTTTTTAGTGTATCAAATAAATTAAAAAAAACTGGATCTTTAGATCCAAGTAAATGAGAATGTCTCATTCCTCTTCTCATTATTCTTCTTAGAACATAGCCTCTTCCTTCATTAGAAGGTAAAACACCTTCTGCTATTAAAAATGCACTAGCTCTTAAGTGATCTGCAATAACTCTAAAGCTTGATTGATTAGATTGATCTTGTTTAATTTTTATAATCTCTGAAGCTGAACTAATTATTTTTTTAAAATGATCTGTTTCATAATTGTCATGTGTGCCTTGAAGTAGTGCTGCGATTCTCTCTAGACCCATTCCAGTATCAACAGATGGTTTCGGGAGATCTATTCTTTTATCTTTAGAAATTTGTTCAAATTGCATGAAGACTAAGTTCCATATTTCAATAAAACGATTTCCATCTTCATCTTTAGTTCCTGGTAACCCTCCCTCTAGATGATCTCCGTGATCATAAAAGATTTCAGAGCATGGCCCACAAGGACCTGTCTCTCCCATTGACCAAAAATTGTCAGATGTTGCTATTCGAATTATCCTATCATCACTAAAACCTCCTATTTTCTTCCAAAAATTGAAGGCTTCATCATCTTCATGGTAAACCGTTACATAAAGTCTATTTTTATCTATACCAAAATCTTTAGTAATTAAATTCCAAGCATAGTGGATTGCTTGTTCTTTAAAATAATCTCCAAATGAAAAATTTCCCAACATTTCAAAGAATGTGTGGTGCCTTGGTGTATACCCAACATTCTCTAAATCATTATGCTTTCCGCCTGCTCTTACACACTTTTGTGAGGTAGTGGCTCTTTGATAATCTCTTTTCTCTAAACCGGTAAATACATTTTTAAACTGAACCATTCCTGAATTTGCAAACATCAAGGTTGGATCGTTATTTGGAACTAAATTACTAGACTCTACAATCCTATGGTCATTCTTCTCAAAATATTTTAAGAATGTATTTCTTATTTCGTTTAAAGATTTGTCAGCCATATTTTTAAAATACAGCTTTTTTATTTTATGTCTAGATAACAGTAAGGGAAAAAGGCGCTTAATTTAAGCGCCCTTTAATAATTAAAGATGACCTTTTAACTAATTTTTTTTAGTAGGAACTACTTCTTCCTCTTTCTTCTCTGCTTTTGGATCTTCTATTTGATCTTTCGCAGCTTTTTCAGGATCTAGAGGGTTTCCTTCAATTTTTTTCTGAATTACACCAGCTTTTTCTCTAATAGCTAATTCTATTTCAGCAGCTACTTTAGGATTTTGAGCAAGATAAGTTTTAGCATTTTCTCTACCTTGACCTATTTTCTCACCCTTATAAGCATACCAAGCTCCTGATTTTTCAATAATGTCTGCTTTTGAACCAAGATCTACGAGTTCCCCCATTTTACTGATCCCTTTTCCATACATCAAGTCAAATTCAACAACTTTAAATGGTGGTGCTACTTTATTTTTAACTACCTTAACTCTTGTTGAGTTTCCAATAATTTCATCCTTATCTTTAATTGCACCAATTCTTCTAATATCCATTCTAACTGAAGAGTAGAATTTTAGTGCATTTCCACCTGATGTTGTTTCAGGACTTCCAAACATAACTCCAATTTTCATTCTAATTTGATTAATGAAAATCATCATTGTGTTTGTATTTGATATTGAGCTTGTTAATTTTCTTAAAGCCTGACTCATTAATCTAGATTGAAGACCAACGTGATGATCTCCCATCTCACCTTCAATTTCAGCTTTTGGTGTTAAAGCTGCTACTGAGTCAATTACGATAACTGATATTGATCCTGATTTAACAAGAGTATCAGCTATTTCTAAAGCTTGCTCACCAGCATCTGGCTGAGAAATTAATAATTCTTCAGTATTTACTCCTAATTTTTTTGCATAAACTGGGTCCAACGCATGCTCTGCATCTACAAATGCACAAATTCCACCAGCTTTTTGTGCTTCAGCAACAACTTGTAATGCTAATGTTGTTTTTCCTGAAGATTCTGGTCCATAAACTTCAACAATTCTTCCTTTAGGCAATCCACCTATCCCTAATGCTAAATCAAGACTTAAAGAACCTGTTGATATAGACTCAATATCCATTGCTCTTCTTTGTCCAAGCTTCATTACTGAACCTTTTCCAAAATTATCGGTAATTTGAGCTATTGCTGCATCTAGCGCTTTATTTTTTTCTTTAATATCCATTTCTTGATCTTTAGTAGATTTAACTACTTTTAGGTTACTTTTCGTCATTTTTAGCCTCTTTTTTTAATTTTTTTAACTCTCGAATCATTGAATAAATGTACACATTTTGTTCTCATTAGCAATATATTAATTTTGAGAGCTAAAAAAACAAATAATTACTTAAGTTTTAGGTATTGGCTATTAAGAAGCCCAACTGCTTTTAACAAGTTGTATTGAGCCATAAGGTAATTTCTCTCTGAATTTACTTGAGATAATTGGGCGGAAAGTAGTAGAGAATTTGACTGGATTACATCAAGTGTTGTTCTTGATCCTCTCTCATATTCCGCAGCAATTCCCTCATTTGCTATTTGGGCTGCTCTTACTTGTACTTTTACAGAATTCAAAAAACTTTGTGAAGACTCTAAACTTGACCATGCACTTGCAACATTTGTTTCATTAGTTCTAACTGCATGATCTAATAATAATCTTTTTCTGGTAGTTAAATTTGATTGTTTGTTAATTTTTGATTGTGTTTTTCCACCTGTAAAGAAAGGCCAACTCACAGTTGCCTTTAATACATCTTTTTCTCTTTGATCAATTGTAGAACTTAAATCATCTGAATAAGATCTCTCTAAAGATAAAGAAGCAGATGGTTTTAAATCTGACTGTGAAATAGCCACATCTTTTTCAGATTGTTCTAAATCAAATTTTGCAATTTTAATGTCTGGATTATTTTGTTTTGATAAATTAATTGCATCACTTAAAGAATTTGGAATATTAACAATTGATTTTGAATTTTTCTTTAATTGATTAGGATCAGCTATTTTACCAATAATATTTTCATAAGTTAGTTTTGCAATTAATAAATCACTTTTTGCTTGAGTAAATTGAGCTTGAGCACCTGCCAGTGAAGATTCTGATTGTGCCAAATCAGTATTTGTAATTTGCCCACGATCTCTTCGGATTTTATCATTTTCAACTTGTCTTCTTAACAGATTTAAATTCTTCCTATTTATATCTTGTTTTTCTCTAGCTAAGATTAAATTTGTATAAGCATCAACTGCACTATGAAGAACATCTTGTTCTTTTTTAATCAATCTTGCTTTTGCTAAATCTAATGCTGTAATATTTTTTTCAAGAGTTAAATCTCTTCCATAATCCAAGAGTGTTTGTTCCAATTTAATAGATGTTGTAAATGGATCTACGTCATTGATTGTTGCATCTCCTCCGCTTTGATTAGTAAGCTTATTTGTGTTCTCAATACTTTTTGATCCACTTAGGGTAATAGTAGGTTTGTAATCAGATTTTGAAATATTAATATCTTCTTCTGAAGCTTTAATATTTTCTCTTTCAGCATTTAATTGAATATTGTTTTGATAAGTTTGATTTAAGGCATCATATAAAGTAACAGCAATTGCGTTACTAAAACTAAATACTGTAAGACTAACTACTAATAATAATTTTTTCATTTTGTCTTATATACCGCAGATTTAATTTGATGGTTACTATTTAAATTTAAAACAATTGACGCGTATTTAGGCATTTTTTTGAACATATTTTCTGTAATTCTTTGATAAGTTTGCATAAAATTGATCACATCTCCTTTGCTCATTATTTTATGACTAGAAGACTTTTTAGTCTTAATCCAAAGTTTATGCTCTTGTTTTAATCTCCATTTTTGAAGCAAACTAAAATTCTTAGCCTTTAAGTAAATCATACAATTAAGTTCAGAATATAGTTTCTTATATTTGGTCTTTAGTTGCTGATTAACATATTTTCTCCAAATTAACTTTTGATCATTTACTTTTTCTAGTGAATTAATTGATTTTTTAAGAGTTTTATTGTCCTCTGCTTTCGCTCCAACACACCATCCTTCAAATATTATCACATCTGGTTTTTCTTTTATTTTGTACCAATGTTTTTTGGGGAACCTATCATCGACTGCTTTATTAAAATTTGGTAAATCAATTTTTTTAAAGTTCTTACTTTTTGTTTTTTTAAAAAAATCCAACATCATTTGCATATCATGAGTTCCAGGTACCCCTCTTGTTGCTAACATTGGATGAACTTTCTTTGATAAATTTAATCTTTCTTTTCGAGTTTTATAAAAATCATCTATTGAAATTTTAAATACTTTTAATTTGAAATACTTTTCTAATATAATTTTTATAATTGAACTGATAGTTGTTTTACCTGTTCCCTGGCCACCCGCTAAACCAACAAAGTAGGGTTTTTTATTATTAGCTTTTTTTGCAATCCAAAAACACATTGGAATTAAAAAAGACTTTAGCATCCCATCTTTATTACCAAACTTTTCGGTAGAGGTTTCTTGTGATTTAATAAATTTAAAACAATCTTTTTTAACTTTACTAAAACACTCTTCGGTAACTTTCATTGAACTTATTATTTTTTTTGATCCATTGGATGGTTTTGACCATCTATCAAAGTTATATCTTTTAAATCTGCAACATCAACTTCATCTACACAACCTAAATTAAATCCAGTCATTGCAGGATTACTTCTTGGGTTATGATGAGTGTAAATTCCACATTCAGAACAAAAATAATGATTAGCTATTTTAGTATGAAATTGATAAAGTTTTAATTTATCTTCTCCCTTAGTAATTTTAAAATCTTCATTTTTAACCATGCCCATTGTTGCATTTTTTCTTTTACAGATAGAACAATTACATTTTACAATTTTTGCTAATTCGTTAATTGGAACACTAA
>JAOJEG010000002.1 GCA_028226535.1 Candidatus Pelagibacter sp.
CATAAAATTATTTTTTTTAATTTTGTTTGACTAATTTTTTTTTTTAAATCTAAATTTCTTTTATTCCAAATTGGACTTCTATCATTATATCTCGTGGTAAATAATTCGATATAATCTAAGTTGGCTTTATTGAGTAAATCATATTCCATCCTCCAATTTTTTGGTAAAAATTGTAAAATACCTTTCTTGGCTTTCGAAAGTCGACCTTGCATAATTCCAAAGTGCATAATTTTATCCGTATTTTAAATCCTGCTTAGTATCTATATCAAGTATTGGATTTGTAACATATGAAAGTATTTTATTTCCGTAAATTTTTTTTGATTTTAAAATATAACTAGTTTTCAAAATATCTATATATCCATTAGGTAGATAGGTTTCGGGATAATCTTGTCTAGGTCTGCTATGATATTCTCCTTTATATTTTTTATTGAAAAAACCTGTTAAAAATTTATTTTTTATTTGAAATAGTTTTTGAGGGGGTTGTGAAAAAATACTCACAGACCTCATAGAGGTTGATGAATCTTTATTTTTTAAAAACCATTTTATTCCTTTTTCAAAAGTTTTAATCTCTCTATTTGGACTTGTTGGCCTTAGGTGTATTATTAAATCAGGATAATATTTTTCTTTATTAATCAGATAATCAATTGAATGAAAAATCCATCCTGAGTCATTCGAATTATCTTTTGATATTATTTTTGGTCTCAAAAAAGGAACTTCTGCACCAAATTTAGTAGATAATTTTGCATACTTTATTGAGTCAGTCGAAACAATAACTCTATTGACTAACTTTGATTTTATAGCAATTTTAATTGAGTGATAAATAAGAGGTTTGTTTTTATATAAAATTATATTTTTATCTTTAATTGATTTAGAACCAGAACGGGCTGGAATAATAGCTACTATATTCATAAATATTTATAGAAAACTTTTGTTAGTCGTTCCATCAAAATAAATAGTTGAACCTGAAATATACTTTACATTGTTAGTAACAATATAATTAATAAATTTCCCAATATCATCTGGATTGCCAATTTTTTTTAAAGGTAGATTTTTTTCAAATTCATTTAAATTACTAACTAATTTTTTGATTCTATTGGTCTTAAATGGTCCAGGTGCTATAGAAATTATAGAAACATCTTTTTTGCTAAATTCATACGTTAAAGATTTAAGCAAGGAGGTAAATGCTATCCTTAAAGAAGTTGAAATTATTAAATTTGAGCTGGGTTCTTTAATTAAGGCTGTTGAAATATTAAAAATGTAACCTCCATCTCTAATTTTAATTTTTTTTAAAATATTTATGTACCCTAGGAACAATTGATTGAAATATTTTACCCATAATTCGTTTGTAATATCATTAAATTTTAGGTTTGGAGGACCACCAGTATTTAGGACAATTATATCAGTTACCGGATGTTTTTTACAAAAACTCTGCACTGCTTTAAGATTTGATGTATCTATATCTTTAGAAGAACACGCAAAAACTTCTCTAATAGATGATTTTTTTAGATTTTTTACAATATTTGCACCCAATCCTTTACTTCCTCCAAGGACTATAGCTTTTTTAAAATGAAACTTTTTCATCATTGATAATCTTTATATGTTTATTTCTTTTATTTTTTGATCCAAGTAAATTTTCACACTCAGAGATTATTTTTTTAATTTTTTCAAGACTTTTAAAACTAAAAGCATGATTATCATCTGGATAAACACGTTTTTTTGAGTCAATACTCTTAATATATACAAAAAAATATTCTATATCACTGTACATCAGCATAATCAAAGGTAAATAGTTTTTATAATGATGGCCGTATGAAAGTTGTTGGTGAAAATTTTTTAATAATCTTATTCTTTTTAAATTTTGATCAACATCTTCATAGGATAGACTGGTGTGTATCAAATTAAGGTTTTTTTTTTCAAAATTACTAAAGCTTGATACACATCTTTGAATTTGTGAGTTACTAGCAGTTCCACAAGATACAAAAATTGGTTTTTTGAATTTTTTTATGAATTGAATTAATTTTTTGTCTGATAGAGAAATACTTAAAATTTTATAAAAATCAAAATTTAGTTTAGCAATATCTTGACAACTTTTTATGTCGGCAACTGCTAAACCAATTTTTTTATTCTTTTTATGAACTTGATTAATTAAGTATTCATAGTGATCAATAGGCAATTTAAATTTAAATTTTTTATAAAAAATTTCTTTTTGAATTTGATAAGTAATGAATTTGAAGTCTGATTTTAAAAAAAAATTTAAGTATTTTTTTGATTCTTTTAGATTTCCAAAATGATTTAGTCCAACTTCTAAAATTAAATTCATTTAAAGAGGTATTTATAATTATTTAATAAATAATAACTAGTATATTTTTTTTATCTATCTGTTGTTAGAAAAAAACTAACTTTAATATTTAAAAATTTTTTTCAGTGCATAAATCAAGCCAATTGAGCTATTAGTACTGGTCAGCTACACGCATTACTGCGCTTCCACATCCAGCCTATCAACGTGGTGGTCTACCACGGCTCTATAGGAAGAACTAGTTTTGAGGTGAGTTTCCCGCTTAGATGCTTTCAGCAGTTATCTCTTCCATACTTAGCTACCCGGCACTGCAGCTGGCGCTACAACCGGTCCACCAGTGGTATGTTCAACCCGGTCCTCTCGTACTAGGGTCAACTCCTCTCAATTCTTCTACACGCATAGCAGATAGGGACCGAACTGTCTCACGACGTTCTGAACCCAGCTCACGTACCACTTTAATTGGCGAACAGCCAAACCCTTGGGACCTGCTCCAGCCCCAGGATGTGATGAGCCGACATCGAGGTGCCAAACACTGCCGTCGATATGAGCTCTTGGGCAGTATCAGCCTGTTATCCCCGGCGTACCTTTTATCCGTTGAGCGATGGCCCTTCCACTCAGAACCACCGGATCACTATGACCGACTTTCGTCTCTGCTCGACTTGTCAGTCTCACAGTCAGGCAGGCTTATGCCATTGCACTCTACGAACGATTTCTGACCGTTCTGAGCCTACCTTCGCACGCCTCCGTTACTATTTGGGAGGCGACCGCCCCAGTCAAACTACCCACCATACAATGTCTTGATGCCGGATGACGGCAATCAGTTAGATATCAAGAAAAACAAAAGAGGTATTTCACTGGTGACTCGACAAAAGCTGACGCCTTTGCTTCAATGTCTCCCTCCTATACTAAATATGTTTTTCCTAATACCAATGTAAAGTTGCAGTAAAGGTGCACGGGGTCTTTCCGTCTAACTACGCGAACTCCGCATCTTCACGGAGAATTCAATTTCACTGAGTTGATGTTGGAGACAGCGGAGAAATCGTTACGCCATTCATGCAGGTCGGAACTTACCCGACAAGGAATTTCGCTACCTTAGGACCGTTATAGTTACGGCCGCCGTTTACTGGGGCTTCAGAAGTTAGCTTGCACCAACCGCATTAACCTTCCAGCACCGGGCAGGCGTCAGACCCTATACATCCACTTACGTGTTAGCAGAGCCCTGTGTTTTTGATAAACAGTCGCTTCTCCCTGGCTTGTGCCACCCATCTCTAGTTGCCTAAAAACAGGTCTTCCTTATCCCGAAGTTACGGAAGCATTTTGCCGAGTTCCTTCAACATCATTCTCTCAAGCGCCTAAATATACTCTATTAATCCACCTGTGTCGGTTTAGGGTACGGTCTAATGATGGAGCTATTTCTTGGAACCTTTTCGCGGCATACTCAATCCATTAAGAGTACACAACTTACAAGATCCGTCACTACCATCTGGTTAAGGAATATTAACCTTATTTCCATCGACTACGGCTTTCGCCCTCGCCTTAGGTGCCGACTAACTCTGCGCGGATTAACCTTGCGCAGAAACCCTTGGATTTTCGGCGAAGAAGTTTTTCACTTCTTTTATCGTTACTTATGTCAGCATTCGCACTTCTGATACCTCCAGGATCCCTCACGGGTATCCCTTCGCAGGCTTACAGAACGTTCCGCTACCGCTTATAAAACTCGAAAGTTTTATAAACCCACAGATTCGGTATATGATTTTAGCCCCGTTACATCTTCGGCGCAGAAACTCTATTAGACCGGTGAGCTGTTACGCTATCTTTAAAGGATGGCTGCTTCTAAGCCAACCTCCCGGCTGTTAAGGAATTTCCACATCCTTTCACACTTAATCATAATTTGGGGACCTTATCTGGTGGTCTGGGCTCTTTCCCTCTCGACCATGGACCTTAGCACCCACAGTCTGTCTGTTGAAGAACAATGTCTAGCATTCGGAGTTTTATTAGGTTTGGTAAGAATCTCTTCCCCCTAGCCCATTTAGTGCTCTACCTCTAAACATCTATTTATTCAACGCACTACCTAAATAGTTTTCGCGGAAAACCAGCTATCTACGAATTTGGTTGGCCTTTCACCCCTTACCACAAGTCATCCAAAGACTTTTCAACGTCAACTGGTTCGGTCCTCCGGTTGGTGTTACCCAACTTTCAACCTGCTCATGGTAAGCTCATTCGTTTTCGGGTCTAATTCATTAAACTAATCGCCCTATTAAGACTTGCTTTCGCTGCGCCTACACCTAGATGGCTTAAGCTTGCTTAATAAATTAAGTCACTGACCCATTATACAAAAGGTACGCCGTCACTCTAAAAAGAGCTTCGACTGATTGTAGGCATGCAGTTTCAGGTTCTATTTCACTCCCCTAATAGGGGTTCTTTTCACCTTTCCCTCACGGTACTAGTTCACTATCGGTCACTGAAGAGTATTTAGGCTTAGAGGGTGGTCCCCCTACATTCGAGCAGGATTTCTCGTGTCCCGCTTTACTCAAGAATTTTGTTAAACATTACTCATACGGGACTATCACCCTCTATGGTTAGCATTTCCAAACTATTCAAATTTTTTTAACAAAACTACTGGCCTAGTCCGCGTTCGCTCGCCACTACTAACGGAATCTCAATTGATTTCTTTTCCTCTGGTTACTTAGATGTTTCAGTTCTCCAGGTTGTCTCTTTAAACCTATGTATTCAGTTTAAAGTACCACATAAAGTGGTGGGTTTCCCCATTCGGAAATTTTCGGATCAAAACTTACATACAGCTCCCCGAAACTTATCGCAGTATATCACGTCCTTCATCGGCTTTCAGTGCCAAGGCATCCACTACACGCCCTTAAACGCTTGATTTATGCACAGAAAAAAATTCTTTTTTAAAAAAATAATTATCTATGTTGTGATCAAATTTTTATTTTGAACATTAGCTAATAACATTACTAATGTTCGGATATAGATATTGATATTAATTATTAAATTTATTTACAGTTTATATAACTAAATGTTTCCTGGTGGAGGATAGCGGGATCGAACCGCTGACCTCCTGAATGCAAATCAGGCGCTCTCCCAGCTGAGCTAATCCCCCAGTTAAGTGTGGTGGGCCGAGAAAGACTCGAACTTTCGACCCCACCCTTATCAAGGGTGTGCTCTAACCAACTGAGCTACCGGCCCTACAAGAAGGAAACATTACTTTAAGAAGAGAAATGAGGACGGTCAACATTACCGATGTATATTATTTAGAATGAAATTTTACTTTCATTCATCCTTAGAAAGGAGGTAATCCAGCCGCAGGTTCCCCTACGGCTACCTTGTTACGACTTCACCCCAGTCGCTGACTATACCGTGGTCAAGGGTTTAAAACCTTGCCTTAAGGTAGAACCAACTCCCATGGTGTGACGGGCGGTGTGTACAAGACCCGGGAACGCATTCACCGTGGCACGCTGATCCACGATTACTAGTAATTCCAGCTTCATGCACTCGAGTTGCAGAGTGCAATCCGAACTGAGGTATCTTTTAGGGATTTGCTTAACTTCGCAGTCTTGCTTCCTGTTGTAGATACCATTGTAGCACGTGTGTAGCCCAACACGTAAGGGCCATGAGGACTTGACGTCATCCCCACCTTCCTCCAGCTTATCACTGGCAGTTCTTTCAGAGTGCCCAACTTAATGATGGCAACTAAAAGTGAGGGTTGCGCTCGTTGCGGGACTTAACCCAACATCTCACGACACGAGCTGACGACAGCCATGCAGCACCTGTGTTTCGTCCGGCCGAACCGAAAACTCTAATCTCTTAGAGTCGCGACGAACATGTCAAGTGTTGGTAAGGTTCTGCGCGTATCTTCGAATTAAACCACATGCTCCACTACTTGTGCGGGTCCCCGTCAATTCATTTGAGTTTTAACCTTGCGGTCGTACTCCCCAGGCGGTGTGTTTATCGGTTTCCCTGCGACACTGAAAATAAATTTCCAACGTCTAACACACATCGTTTACGGCATGGACTACGAGGGTATCTAATCCTCTTCGCTACCCATGCTTTCGTTCCTCAGTGTCAGTAATGATCCAGAAAGCTGCCTTCGCAATTGGTATTCTTTCTAATATCTACGAATTTCACCTCTACACTAGAAATTCTGCTTTCCTCTATCATACTCTAGCTGAAAAGTTTTAATGGCAGTTCCAGAGTTAAGCTCTGGGATTTCACCACTAACTTTTTCAACCACCTACGAACTCTTTAAGCCCAGTAATTCCGAACTACGCTAGGTCCCTTCGTATTACCGCGGCTGCTGGCACGAAGTTAGCCGGACCTTCTTATTCGGGTACAGTCATTTTCTTCCCCGACGAAAGAGCTTTACAACCCAAGGGCCTTCTTCACTCACGCGGCATCGCTGCATCAGAGTTTCCTCCATTGTGCAAGATTCCCCACTGCTGCCTCCCGTAGGAGTTTGGGCCGTGTCTCAGTCCCAATGTGGCTGATCATCCTCTCAAATCAGCTATTGATCACAGTCTTGGTAGGCCATTACCCCACCAACAAACTAATCAAGTGCAGGCTCATCCAATGGTGCATAAAGCTTTCTCCGTAAAGACTTATCTGGTATTAGCACAAGTTTCCTCGTGTTATTCCAGGCCAAAGGGCAGATACCTACATGTTACTCACCCGTCTGCCACTAAGTATTGCTACTTCGTTCGACTTGCATGTGTTAGGCGTGCCGCCAGCGTACGTTCTGAGCCATGATCAAACTCTCAAGTTTAAAAACGGCGCACACTAGCTTCTATATAAATTCTAAGAATAAAATTTATATAATGTTGAAGTGTGTACGACAAATTTTGGTAACCTTAACCGTCCACACTTCTCTTCTTAAATTTTTTACATTTTAAATAGCTAATTGGGTCTAAAAAGCCCAATAATCCTCACTAATCTATTGTGTTAACAATAATTTTCGTGAGAAAGTGTGACGCTTATAGGCTAAAATAAAAGTAAATCAAGCAATTATGAATAAAAAAAACACTAAAAATTGATGATTTTATTGGGTTTTTTTTGATTTTTTGACTTTGCTAATCTAATAATTCTCATCAAAAGATTAATAAATGCAAAAAAAACTGTTAACATTTTTTTTTAAAAACTTAACATCAATAGGATTAATTTTTTTAATAATCCTTACTGTTATAATAGCAGGGTATTCTAATCAAAAAAAAAATTTAAGTAAAAATCAAAATAATGATTTTATCGATAATATTTATTTCAAAAAAACTCTTAATGAAATTGTTAACAATTTAGAACCCAGGTATAAAAAATATAATCACAAAATTAAATCTGGAGAAACTTTTGACAAAATACTTAGCCAATACTCTATAGAAAGAGAAGAGATAATTGCTATCAAAGAAAGTCTTTCAAAAAAATTTAATATAAATAAATTAAATACTAATCAAAAAATTGAAATTATTTTAGATAAAACTAATAATAAAATTAAAGAATTTATTTTTCAAATTTCAAGTACTGAAAAAATATATTTATCAAAGAATGGTGGTGAGTCGAAATTTAATGAAAAAATATTATCTATAAAATTAGATAAAAAGATTATTTACAAAGAAAATATAATTCTTCAAAGTCTTTATAAGGCTGCAACTGATCAAAATATACCACCAAACACAATAATCGAATTTGCAAGAATTTATGGTTTTCAAGTAGATTTTCAAAGAGATATTCGTAAAGAAGATAAATTTCAAATTATGTATGAAGTATTTATTGATGAGAATAATAAGATGGTTGAAACAGGAGAAATTCTTTATGCAAATCTAAAATTAAGTGGTCAAGATAATTCATTATATTATTTTGATAAAAAGAATGTTGAAGGACATTACGACAAAAATGGAAAAAGTGTACAAAAAGCATTAATGAAAACACCTATTAATGGTGCAAGATTATCTTCATCATTTGGAATGAGAAAACATCCGATAGATGGGTTTAACAAAATGCACAGAGGAACTGATTTTGCAGCACCCAAAGGAACGCCCATCATGGCTTCTGGAAATGGTATAATCCAAAAAGCTGGCTGGTGTGGAGGCGGTGGAAATTGTGTAAAAATTAGACACAACTCAACATACGAAACAATTTACGCACATATGTCAAAATTTGCACGTGGAATAAAAAAAGGGGTTAGAGTTAAACAAGGACAAACAATTGGTTATGTTGGATCAACTGGAAAATCAACAGGTCCTCATTTACACTATGAAGTTATCGTTAATGGAAAAAAAGTAAACTCTCAAAAACTAAAACTTCCATCAGGTAAGGTTTTGAAAGGAAAAAATAGAGAACTTTTTGAAACTAACAAAATAAAATTAAACGTTTTAAAGTCAGAAAAAATTATTGGATTAAACTAATTTTCTTCAGTTTTTTTTTTAGAAATTGGTTTAATCTCTGCTACAACTTTCTTATCTTTGGCACTAATTTCTTCATTTTTATCAGATAACTCCTGTGTTTCAGGGTTATTTTCGGCTGATTTATTTTCAGCAAATTTTAGTCTTTTATAATTTTCTTGTTCATTTAAGATTCTTGTAAAGTGATCAGCGTGTTGTAGATAGTTTTCAGATAATATTTTATCTCCATTAGAAGAGGCTTCTCTTGCTAAATCATTATATTTTTCAATTAATTTCGGAGCATTATGATTGTTTCTTCCTGGAACTTTTCTTTTAAAATTATCGTTGTTTGAATAATTTGATCCAAATTTAGATCTATCTCCATTACTTTTAAAATTTCTATCATTTCTTCTAAAATTATTTCTTCTAGCGTTATTATTGTTTCTAAATGTTACCATATATCTAATTAATTATATTTTAGTACTGATTATGCAACGATCGTTGTTTGCAAGATCTTTGACTGAACTATTTATATAAAAACCTTTATTGTTTAATAATTTAATAACTTTACTTCTTTGATCAAAACCAATCTCTAAAATAAATTTTCCATTTTTTTTTAACAGCTCAGATGTTTTGTTAATTACTTTTCTGATTACTGATAAACCATCTAATCCACCATCTAGAGCTAATTTAGGCTCAAACTTTAAAACATCACTCTCCAAATATTTTAAATCACTTCTTTTAATATAAGGGGGATTAGAAACAACCAAATCATATTTGCCTTGGGCAAATTTGTCAACATCTGATTTGTAAAATTTTACCCTTTCATCTACTAAGAGCTTTTTTGCATTTAATCTAGATATTTCTAATGAATTTTTACTAATATCTATCCCAGTCCCATAAAAATTTTTTTTTTCTTTTAGAATACTCAAGAGTATACACCCCGAACCAACTCCAATATCAAGAATTCTTAAACAATGCTTATTCTTAGTAACTTTTAAAATTTGCTCTATAATAATTTCTGTATCAGGACGGGGTATAAGTGTATTTTTATTTACATAAAATTCACTTTTCCAAAAAAACTTTTTATTCAAAAGATAAGCTATTGGCTTTTTGGTTGCTCGTTCATAAACCAATTTTTTAAAATAATCTAAATTTTCATTATTTATGATTTTATCATGATTTAAAATTATATACTCACGATCTTTATCTAAAGCTTTAGCCATTAAAATTTCTGTGTCGAGTTGAGCCGATAGAATAGATTTGTCTTTTAAAATATTTGTTGCCTCTATAACTGCTGAGTGAATATTCATTTAATTTAAACTACTTAGACTATCTTCTTGTGCTTGTAATGTTAATGACTCGATCATTTCGTCAAAAGCTTCGCCCTCTAAAAATTCCTCTAACCGATGAAGTGTTAAATTAATTCTATGATCTGTCACTCTTCCTTGCGGAAAATTATAAGTTCTAATTCTTTCCGATCTATCTCCAGTCCCTATTTTTGTTTTTCTATCTTGTGATCTTTCTTGGTCAATTCTTGATCTTTCTAATTCATATAATCTTGACCTTAAAATTTTCATTCCTTTTGCTTTATTTTTATGTTGAGATTTTTCATCTTGCTGTGAAACAGATAAACCTGTTGGAATATGGGTAATTCTAACTGCACTATCAGTTGTATTTACTGACTGTCCTCCTGGCCCACCTGCTCTAAAAACATCTATTCTTAAATCAGACTCATTTATTTTTAAATCAACCTCTTCTGCCTCTGGCAACACTGCAACTGTTGCTGCTGAAGTATGAACTCTGCCCTGCGTTTCGGTATCTGGCACTCTTTGAACTCTATGTACTCCACTTTCGTATTTTAAAGTAGAGTAAATATTAGTTCCTTTTATTGATGCAATAACCTCTTTTAATCCTCCAGCATCACTTCTAGAGATTGATATTAACTCTAATGTCCATTTTTTTTTATGGCTAACTTTTTCATACATCTTAAAAAGATCTGAAGCAAATAGGCTCGCCTCAAGTCCTCCAGTACCCGCTCTAATTTCTATGATTGCATTTTTTTTATCAGCTTCATCCTTAGGAAGTAAAAATAATTTTAACTTTTTTTCATTTATTTCGAATTCAGTCTTTAATTCTGATAATTCAAATTCAGCCATGTCTTTTAATTCTTTATCTGCCGAACCATCATTTAAAATTTTTTCTAAATCTTTTTTATCATCTTCATATGATAGATATTTTTTAGCATTTATTATAATTTCATTAAGATCGGAGTATTCTTTTGATTTTTCAGCAAATAGCTTTTTATCAATTTCACCTGAAGATAGATCTTTTTCTAAAGTTGAGTGCTTTAATATAAGTTCTTCAATTGTTTTTGCGGGTATCATTATTTTTTTTCTAACTCTAAAGCTTTTTTTTCAACTTCAGCCACTACTTTATCAATTATTTCATTTGTTAAGACTTTCTTACTTTGTACACCAGAAAGATAAAGCATATTGTTTCCTTTTCCACCGCCTGTAATACCCACATCTGTCATTGCTGCTTCGCCAGGTCCATTCACTACACATCCAATTATTGACAGCGTAACTGGAGTTTTAATATGTGATAATTTTTCCTCTAAAACCTTTACTGTATCAATTACTTGAAATGCTTGTCTGGCACATGATGGGCAAGAAATAATTTTTACTCCTCTATTTCTTAGTCCTAATGACTTTAAAATCTCATTACCAATTTTTATTTCTTTTACTGGGTCATCAGAAAGTGAAATTCTGATAGTGTCACCAATTCCGTCTAAAAGCAACGTTCCAAGTCCAATAGATGACTTTACACTTCCAGAAACAAAACTTCCAGCTTCTGTAATTCCAAGGTGTAATGGATAATCCATTGCTTTTGAAAGTTGGCGATAAGCTGCAATTGACAAAAAAACATCTGATGACTTAACACTAACTTTAAAGTTAAAAAAATTTTGATCTTCTAAGACTTTAATATTTCTCAAAGCACTCTCTACTAAAGCTTCTGGACAAGGCTCTTTATATTTTTCTAGAATATCTTTTTCAAGCGAACCTGCATTTACACCAATCCGAATTGAACAATTATTATTTTTTGCAGCACTTAAAACATCATGAATTTTTTGTTTATCACCAATATTGCCCGGATTTATTCTTAAACATTTTGCTCCGTTTTCGGCAGCCTCAATTGCTCGTTTATAATGAAAATGAATATCGGCAATTACCGGTAATTTAACATTGTTTGTTATTTCTTTTAATGCTTTTGTAGAATCTTCATCTGGACAAGAAACTCTTACAATGTCTGCTCCTTCTTCATGAATTGCATTTATTTGATCAATTGTAGCTTTAACATCAGTTGTTAAAGTATTGGTCATTGACTGAACTGAAATTGGATTATCCCCACCAATCTTTACATCACCAACGTTAATGACTCTAGTTTTTTTTCGATTAATATTTCTGAAAGGCCTAAGGCTCATAAAATTTAGTCTAATTTAAATTCTTTATGTAAAACTGCTATAGCTTTTTTAACTTGATTGGTAGCAACTAAAACTGAAATTTTAATTTCAGAAGTAGATATTACTAAGATGTTTATTTTTTTTGAGGCTAAAGCTTGAAACATTCGATAGGTTATTCCAGGGGTTGTTATCATTCCTACCCCAATTATTGAAACTTTAGATACATCTTTATCAAAAGATAACTTTTTGTAAGATATCTTTTTATTTTGTTTTATGAATTTTTCAGTTTTTTTTAAGTCATCAGCTTTGATTGTAAATGTAAGATCTGTTTCCTTGCCATTAAGCGAAATATTTTGAACAACCATATCAACATTTATCAAATTTTGAGACAAAGGTTTAAAAATTGAAGCTGCTACCCCTGGTTTATCTTTAACTCCTTCAATTGTAATTTTTGCATCATTTTTTGTTGATGAAATTCCAGTAATAATTTGATCACTAAAAGCTTTTGATGAATTTGTGATTAAAGTTCCAGGCTTTGAAACAAATGAAGATTTAACTTGTATGTCTATTTTGTTCAATTTTGCATCTTGTACAGAAGTTGGCTGCATTACTTTTGAACCCAAAGATGCCATTTCTAACATTTCATCATAAAATATTTTTTTAATTTTTTTTGCATTTTTGTACTGTCTAGGATCTGTGGTATAAACACCATCTACGTCAGTATAAATAATACATTCATCTGCTTTAATAAATTTAGCTAACATTATTGCAGTAGCATCTGAACCGCTTCTGCCGATAGTTGTTAGCCTATAATTCTTGTTAATTCCTTGAAAGCCAGTAATTACAGGAATTCCTCCACTTTTAAGATAGCTCTGTAATTCTTTTGTTACTACTCTATTAATTCTTGCTGCAGAATAAGGTCCTTCAGTTACAATAGGTATTTGCCAAGATAACCAAGATCTAGATTTAAACCCAATATGCTTTAATCTTCCAGCAATTAAAGCACAAGAAACTTGTTCTCCTGTGGACAGTAGAGAGTCATATTCAGCTTTATCAAAATTATTGCTAATTAATTTAGATTTATTAACTAGTTCGTTAGTTACTCCACTCATGGCAGAGGAAATCACTACTACATTACTCTTCTTCTTTTTATAAAAAGATATAATTTTACATACTTTTTTAATTCTATCGATACTTCCAACAGAAGTTCCACCAAACTTTATAACAACAGTTTTCATTAATCAAATTTATTTATTATAATTTAATAAATAATTGATAAAATACATCTTAGTTGTTATGTCAACTAATTATCGATTATGAGCACTGTAAATAAAAAAGAAGTTGAAAAATTTTCAAAAATGGCGGCTGAATGGTGGGACCCAAGTGGAAAATTTAAGCCACTTCATAAATTTAATCCTATAAGAATTAAGTATATTAAAGAAAATATTATTAATAGTTTTAAATTAAAAACCAAACAAAGACCTCTAGATAAAATTAATATATTAGATATTGGTTGTGGTGGAGGACTTCTATCTGAACCAATGACAAGATTGGGTGCAAATGTAACTGGAATTGATGCATCAAGCAAAAATATCAGTATTGCTAAGTTACATGCAACAAAAAATAAACTTCAAATTAATTATTTGTGCTCATCACCTGAAAAATTAAAAATTAAAAAAAAATTTGATGTTATTTTAAATATGGAAATAGTTGAACATGTAGAAGATATTAATTTTTTTATAAATTCTTGTTCAAAACTTTTAAAAAAAAATGGCCTTATGTTTGTCGCCACCCTTAATAAAACATTAAAATCTTATATATTTGCAATAGTTGGGGCAGAATATGTTTTAAGATGGCTTCCGATAGGAACTCATGACTGGGAAAAATTTGTAAGACCAGAAGATCTTAAAAAAATATTAAGCAAAAATAATTTAAAATTAGAAAAGTTAGATGGAATGAATTTTAATATAATTAAGGATGAGTGGACTGTATCCTCGGATACTTCAATTAATTATATTGTAAAATCTATAAAACTCTAATTATCTTTGTCCTCTACCCAGGGTATCACCTGAGCATTGATGCCTTCTTCCTTAAGCTCCATAAGGTCTTTCTTGGAAGCATTTCCATAGATACCCTTAGTTTTTTTTTTAGTACTGTAGTGAATAGATCGTGCTTCATAGGCAAAATTTTCACCAACAAACTTAAAATTTTCTTTAATAAATTTTTGATAATTTTTTATAGTTTTTTTTACGTTTTCATATTTATCTAATTGCAAATCGTTTTTTGTATATTTTTTATTGTTTCTTAGGCTAGGTGCCATTAGAGATTTATCTACTGTTTTAGAATTACAAATATGACAGATTAAAAGACGTTTTTTTTTTAATTTTTCAAATTCCTTAGATGAAGCAAACCAACTATCAAATGTTGTTTCACAGTCTTTACATGTTAGTTTATATTTAATCATAATATTGAATTAATAATTCTTACAAAATTTTCAATACCACTAACTTCTATAATCTGCATTAATATCAATATATTTTTTTGTAAAATCCATTGTGTAAACAGTAAAGCTTTTCTTTCCAGTAAATATTTCAATATCTAGATCGATATTTTCATTTTTCATGTACTCTGAAGCTTTTGTTTCATCATAACCTTGATGTAATTTTCCATCTTGTACAATTTTTAAATTTCCAAATTTAATTAAAAGTTTTTTCAAATTTATTTTTGGTCCAGCTTTACCTATTGCCATAATTATTCTACCCCAGTTAGGATCTTCACCAGCAACTGCAGTTTTAACTAAAGGAGAATTAGCGATAGAAAGAGCAATCTTCTTTGCTTCTATTTCTGATTTACACTTTTTAACATTTACCGTTACAAACTTTGAAGATCCCTCCCCATCTGAAACAACTCTTTTTGCTAGATTTAACAAAACGTTGTTTAAAGCCTTATCAAAATTTTGAATTTTTTTGTCATTTATATTTTTAATTTGGACATTATCTACTTTACCAGTTGCAAAAATTGTTGCCATATCATTGGTACTTGTGTCGCCATCACAAGTTATGGCATTAAAAGTTGTTGCTATATTTTTTTTAAGTAATTTATTTAAAATATCATTTGAAAGTTTAGCGTCTGTGAAAACATAAGCTAAAGTAGTTGCCATATTTGGTTGGATCATTCCTGAACCTTTTGCTATTCCATAAATCTTAATTTTTTTATTTGCAATTGTGCATTCTTCCATTGCTAATTTGGGCTTAGTATCAGTTGTCATTATGGAGAGCGCAGCCTTCATCCAAATAAATTTATTTTGGGTATATTTAATTTTATTAATTAAATTAGGTATTTGATAAGAAATTTTTTCATAAGGATAAAGTTCCCCAATAGTTCCTGTGCAGCCAAAGATTATATCTTTTGAATAAATTTTTTTTGGAATATCTTCATCTTGTTCTTGTTTTTTTGTTAATTCTGATGAAATAATATGTGATAGTTTCTTTAAACTTTCATAACCTTGCTTACCCGTAAAAGCATTAGCATTCCGAGTATTAACTATAAGAGAATAAATTTTTTTACTATTTTGATTTAAGTTCCACTTGATATTTTCAGATATTATTTTTGACTGAGTATAAACTGATGCATGATTAGCTCCATCTCTAAAATAGAACATGGATAAGTCATCTCTATTATCATTATACAGATTTGCACTTACAATAGAAATAGATACACCATCAACATGATCAAGGTCTTGAAAATCAATCATTCTGGCTTTTTTTGATCTTGAAGATAAAAAGTTTGATAAATTAATTCCCATAGTGTTTAAAATAATTATTTAATACATATATTAAACATTATAAGTAAAGAATAAATCAAATAGTCATGTTCAATCCTTTAAATCTAATTACAAAATTTATTAAATCTAGCAATCAAAAAGAGTTGAATAGAATTGGTAAAATTGTAAAGACAATAAATTCACTTGAGGATGAATTTAAAAAACTTGACGACTTAGATTTTCCAAAAAAAACCCAAGAATATAAAGAACAAATTAAACAAGGAAAAACCTTGGATGAACTTTTACCACAGGCATTTGCATTGGTAAGAGAAGCGTCAAAAAGAACTCGAAATGAAAGACACTTTGATGTTCAAATAATTGGAGGAGTTGTTCTTCATGAGGGTAAAATTGCTGAAATGAGAACTGGAGAAGGAAAAACTCTCACAATTTCTCTTGCTGCATACTTAAACGCTCTTACTGAAAAGGGTGTTCATATTGTAACTGTTAACGATTACCTTGCAAAAAGAGACTCGATTGAGATGGGGCAAATCTATAACTTTTTAGGTTTGTCATCAGGTTACATTAATAACGACCAAGATGATAATGAAAGAAAGAAAAATTATAATTGTGACATCACATATGCAACAAATAGTGAGCTTGGATTTGATTACCTGAGAGATAATATGAAATTCTCAGAGAATGAAATGGTTCAAAGAGAACATTCATTTTCTATAGTAGACGAAATAGACTCTTGTCTAATCGATGAAGCCAGAACTCCACTAGTCATATCAGGTTCAGCTGAGGATAAAACTGCCCAGTATCTTGCTGTTGATAAGCTTGTAAGACAGTTAAGTAATAAAGATTATGAAATAGATGAAAAAGAAAAAAGTATTCTTTTAACCAATGATGGAATAAATAATGTAGAAAGAATTTTTTCTACTGCCGGAATTTTAAAAAAAAATAACTTTTATGATCCAGAAAACTTACATTTAGTTCATCATGTCAATCAAGCTCTTCGAGCTAATCATTTATTTGAAAAAGGTAAAGATTATATAGTTAAAGATGAAAGCTTAAAAATTATAGACGAACTAACAGGTAGAATACTTGAGGGTAGAAGGTTTGGTGATGGTTTACATCAAGCATTAGAAGCAAAGGAGCGAATAAATATTCAAGCAGAAAACCAAACCTTGGCTTCAATAACATATCAAAATTATTTTAAACTTTATAAAAAAATATCAGGATGTACTGGAACTGCTGCAACTGAAGCTGAAGAATTTTTTGAAATTTACAATTTAAGTGTTGTGATTATTCCAACTAATAATGAAATGATTAGAAAAGATTACAATGATCAAATTTTTAGAACTGAGGAAGAAAAAAATAATGCAATTATTGAAAAAATTGTTGAGCGTCATGATGCTGGACAACCAATTTTAATTTTCACATCTAGCATTAACAAGTCTGAAGTTTATTCAATCTTATTAAAGAAAAAAAATATTAAACATGTTGTATTAAATGCTAAAAATCATGAAAATGAGGCTGATATAATAGCTAATGCAGGTAAAGAGAAATCAGTAATAATCACAACAAGTATTTCTGGAAGAGGTGTAGATATTCAGCTGGGTGGAAAAAAAGGGTCTATCGAAGAGTCTCAACTTCAAATCGATAAAAACAAAATAAAGTCCCTTGGCGGCTTATTTGTAGTTGGAACTGAAAGAATGGAGTCAAGAAGAGTTGATAATCAGGCAAGAGGAAGAGCTGGAAGACAAGGTGATGAAGGTAGTTCCATTTTTTATGTAAGTCTTGAAGACGATTTAATGAGAATTTTTGGATCAGAGTCTATGAATAAAATGCTTGAAAAATTAGGACTTAAAGATGGAGAAAGTATTGATCACCCCTGGATTAATAAGGCTCTAGAAAGAGCTCAGCAAAAAGTTGAAGCTAGAAACTTTGATATTAGAAAAACCTTAATAAAATTTGATAATGTTTTGAATGATCAAAGGCATGTAGTATTTTCTCAACGAAAAAATGCAATGAATAGTCAAAGCATATTTGATTATTCTGATGAGTTTTTAAAAGAAATAATTGACGATATCATCAAATTAAAAATCCAAAATTTATCAAATCCTAAAAGTAATGAGTTTAGTAACCGCCTAAAACAAATTGTTGGTAAAAGTTTTGATGAGTCAGAATTAAAATCATTAATTTCTGCAAAAGATGGTGAATTAAAAGATAAAATCATCAATAAATTTTCAGTGACAAGGAATGAGAGAATAAAAATTTTAGGAGAAGGTCATGCAAAGGAAATTGAAAAACGAATTTTCTTGCAATCAATTGATCTTAACTGGAAGTCTCATATTCAATATCTTGAACAACTGAGACAAGTAATTGGGCTTAGATCGTATGGGCAGCGAGACCCTTTAGTTGAGTATAAAAAAGAAGCTTTTGATTTATTTTCTAATCTTCTTGAAAAATTAAAATTAGATTTTGTAACTATTCTAATGAATTTAAAAATTGTTACAGAGCAACAAGAAGAAAAAAAAGAGTCAATAGTGGATCAAATTAAAAGTGGTAAAAAAATTGGCAGAAATGAGCCTTGCTTATGTGGATCTGGTAAAAAATTTAAGCATTGCTGTGGTGCTTTATAAATTTAGATCAGACTAAAAACAGCAACTAATAAAACCAAACCTGCAATTATAGATCCAATTAAAACTTTTTTTGATTTTAAAATTTTATCAAAATTATTATTTTTAATTGTTAGAGTGCTTAAATCATCAGAGTTACTGATAAATCCTTGATTTCTTCCAATTTTTAAAAACTTATTTTTTCTTTCATTCATTATTTCTTCGGAAGATAGTTCTTTAAAATAGTTTAAATTTTTTGATATTGAGTCTTTTAAACTTTCCAACATTTGATCTCTATCTCTATGGGCGCCACCTAATGGCTCAGGAATAATTTCATCAATGACTTTTAATTCTAATAAATCTTTTGCTGAAAGTTTCATTGCTTTAGCAGCATCAAGCATTTTTTTTGGATCTCTCCATAAGATGGTTGCACACCCTTCTGGAGAAATTACAGAATAAATAGCATTTTCTAACATTATAACTTTATTAGATGACGCCAAGGCAATTGCACCTCCAGAACCTCCTTCTCCAATAATAATTGCTAAAGTTGGAACACTAAGCTCCATACAACATTCAATTGATTTAGCAATAGCCTCTGCCTGACCTCTTTCTTCAGCACCTACGCCTGGATATGCTCCTGGTGTATCTATAAATGATATTATTGGGATATTAAATTTATTTGCTAAATTCATTAATCGAATTGTTTTGCGATATCCCTCAGGCCTCATCATTCCAAAATTTCTTTCAATTCTAGTCTCTAAATTTTCACCTTTTTCCTGGCCTATTACTAAAACTGAAGCGCCATTAAATTTTGCAAATCCTGTTAAAACAGATTTATCCTCCCCATAGAAACGGTCTCCAGATAAAGAAATGAAATCATCAAATAAATTATCAATAAAAAATTTAGATTTTGGTCTGTCTTCATGACGAGCAACCATCGTAGTTTGCCAAGGATCTAGATTTGAGTAGATATCTTTTAATTTCTCATCAAGCTCAGCTTGTGTGCTAGATATTTTTTGAGTATCTACCTCTGCAAGACCATCTTGGTTATATGGATCTTTTAATTTCTCTATCTCAGATTCTAAATTTTTAATATCTGTTTCAAAATTAAGATAATTCTTCATGAATTGTTTATAATAGAAACTTAAATTATAAAAAAGGCAATAAAATGATAATTAAAACTATTTTTTAGTATTATTAATTGACTTAAAATATTTAAACGATAGAAATTTCATATCGGGAGAGACTAACTGCATTTTAGCGCCGAAGGAGCAACCACCCCGGAAACTCTCAGGCAAAAGGACCGATCAAAGCATAACACTCTGGAAAGAGATTAATTTCCGCCGAAGGAGCAAAACTCTCAGGCAAAAATACAGATGGGGTAACAAAAGTGCTATGCCAGATAAATATATAAATATTCATACTCTTAAAGTTTCAGAAAGCTTATCAAATTTTGTTAATGAAGAACTGCTAACAGATACAGGTGTTTCAACTGATCAATTTTGGTTAGGGTTTGAAAAAACTGTTAACGAACTTGAGCCAAAAAATAGAGAACTAATTAAGGTAAGAGAAACTTTACAAAAAAAAATTGACAATTGGCATATTAAAAATAAAGGCGATGAAATTAAACTAGATGAATACAAAGAATTTTTGTACGAAATTGGATATTTAAAAGAAGAAGGAACAGATTTTTCAATAGAAACAGAAAATGTAGATGATGAAATAACTAAAATAGCTGGACCTCAACTAGTCGTACCAATTATGAATGCACGTTATGCTCTCAACGCTGCAAACGCAAGATGGATGAGTTTATACGATAGTCTATATGGAACTGATGTCATAGAACAATCTGAAGACAGTGTATCGGAAAGATACGATCCTTTGAGAGGAGAGATGGTAATTAAATACTCAAGGGATTTTTTAGACAAATATTTTTCCCTTAAAAATCTAAGTTGGCATAAAATTACAAGTATTGCTGTTAAAGAAGGCAAATTAAAAGTTTTGAAAGGAGCTGATATATTTGATTTATTTGAAGAAGAAAAATTTATTGGTCATAGAGGTGAAGCAGATAACCCTTCAGCAATTATATTAAAAAATAACAACCTGCATATAGAAATTTTAAGAGACCCAAGAGCGTTCAGTGCTCAACAAGATCATGCAGGGATTAGTGATATTATTCTAGAAGCTGCTGTATCAACAATTTGTGATAATGAAGATAGTGTAGCAGCAGTGGATGCTGAAGATAAAGTTGTTTGTTATAGAAACTGGCTTGGTTTGATGAAGGGTAACCTAAAAACACAGTTCGAAAAAGACGGAAAATTATTTGAAAGAAAACTAAATCCAAATAGAAGTTACATTTCAAAAGATGGCAAAGGACTAAAATTACATGGAAGAAGTTTATTATTAGTTAGGAACGTTGGTCATTTAATGACAAATCCTTCGATAATTTTATCTAATGGTAACGAAGTGCCTGAAGGTATTATGGATGCATTTATCACAGTAGCTGCAGCTATTCATGATTTAAAAAATAAAACGAATTCTAGAGCAGGATCAATCTATATAGTTAAGCCAAAAATGCATGGACCAGATGAGACTAGATTTACAGATTTAATTTTTTCAAAAGTAGAAGAAGTATTAGGTTTGAAAAAATATACCTGCAAAATAGGAATCATGGATGAAGAAAGAAGAACATCTTCAAATTTAAAAGAATGCATTAGAACCTTAAAAAATAGAGTTTTCTTTATTAACACTGGTTTTTTAGACAGAACAGGTGATGAAATGCATACTTCAATGGAAGCTGGGCCAATGATTAAGAAAGGAGACATGAAATCTTCTAAATGGATTTTAGCATACGAAAATAACAATGTTGATGTTGGATTAAAATGTGGTTTATCAGGAAAAGCTCAAATTGGAAAAGGAATGTGGGCAATGCCAGATAAAATGAAAGATATGATGGAACAAAAGATGGGACATTTAAAAGCTGGAGCTAATTGTGCTTGGGTTCCGTCACCCACTGCAGCTGCTTTGCATTCACTGCATTATCACGAAATAAATATCTTTAATGAACAAACAAATATTGCAAAAAGAGAAAAGGCAAAACTAGATGACCTTTTAACAGTTCCTGTCGCAAATAGACCGAATTGGTCAGTCGAGGACATTAATAATGAAATATCAAATTCAGCACAAACATTATTAGGTTATGTTGTTAGATGGATTGATCAAGGCGTAGGATGTTCAAAAGTTCCAGATATAAATAACATTGGACTAATGGAAGATAGGGCAACGCTTAGAATCTCATCACAACATATTGCGAATTGGATACATCACGGAATAACCACTAAAATTCAAGTTACAGAAATAATGAAAGAAATGGCAAAAATTGTAGACAATCAAAATAAAAGTGACCCTAAATATGTTAAAATGAGTGATGACTTTGATCGATCTTTAGCATTTAAAACAGCATGTGATTTAATTTTCAAAGGTAAAGATCAACCCTCGGGATATACTGAACCATTGTTGCATCAAAACAGATTGAAAAAGAAACTTAATCTGAATTAGAATTTAAGTTAGATCTATTTTTAAAAGCTGAAAACAGCGTTCCATCATCTAAGCTTTCAATCTCGCCACCTACTGGCAATCCTTGAGCTAATTTAGTAATTTTTACTTTAGTATTTTTTAAACTGTCTTGTATATAATAAGCTGTAGTCTGTCCTTCAACAGTCGCACTTGTTGCAAGTATAACTTCCTCTATTTTGTCTCTATTTACTCTCTCAACTAAAGAGTTAATTAAAAGATCTTCTTTTCTTTGACCAACAGAAGAAATTGTTCCTCCTAAAATATGAAAGTATCCTTGAAAAATATTTGAGTTTTCAATTGACCATTGATCGGCAATATCTTCAACAACACAAATCTTTGTGTATTTTTCTTTTAAACTTTCGCAATTAACACAACCATTTAAATTTGATTTTAATGAACCACACGAGTTGCATCTGGTTACATTTTTATAAACTTGAGCTAGTGTACTAGCCATAGGTTTTACTAATTCATCTCGATTATTAATAAGTTTAAGAACTATTCTTTTCGCTGACTTTGGTCCTAGGCCTGGAAGCTTTGAAATTAATTTAATTAATTCTTCAATCTCAGTAATATTTTGCATTAATTATAATGGCCATTTAAAACCAGGAATTCCAAAACCTCCTGTGGCTTTTGAAATCTCTTCAGTGGTCTTCGTTTTTAGTTGTGATTTTGCACTATTATGGGCGGCAACAATTAAATCTTCAATTATCGTCTTATCCTCTTTAATTATTTCCTCAGATAATTCAATTTTTTGCATTTCACCTTCGCCATCAAGAGTAATTTTAACTGAATTAGAGCCTGAAACTCCTTCAGCTTTAATTTCTTTAATTTTTTCCTGGCTTTCTTTCATTTTAGCCTCTAGCTCTTTAGCCTTATCCAAAATCTTTGTAAAATCGGTCATTTCAATCCTTTTTTTTTTCGGTTAACTTAACATCTATAAGTTCTGCATCAGGAAATTTTTCCATTACTTTCATATAAATTTCTAAACTTTTAACTTCATTCATTAATTCATCTTTTTTATTTTTTTGTTTTTCTTTAACCGACATCTCACCTTTAGATTTACTAAAAGTAATTATCCATCTTTCTCCAGTCCATTCATAGAGTTTTGAAGAAATATCTTTTACAAAATCTTTATCTAAATTATCATTAAATGAAATTTCAATTCTATTTCTTTCAAATTTTACAAGGTTTACATTTTTTTCTAATTCATATTTTAATTTAATTTCTTTTTTTGAGGTACAGACACTAAGAAGATCATCAAATGAATTAATTAAATTCTTATCAATTGCTTTTATCTCTGGTTTAACTTCTGGTTTCTGTTTTTCCTCTTGAGCTATATTTTTTATTTGATTAACAGTTTTAGAATTATCTTCAGAATTATTTTTGTTTTCTTCTTGTTCTTTATGATTGTCTAAAATATCTTTACCTTCAACTTGATCTAGGTTTTTATTTATCTTAATTGAACTTAAATGCATTAGTCTTATTAAAAACATTTCAATTGATAGATGTTGATTGGAAACTATATCTAATTCTTCAAGCGAGGATATTGCAAACTGCCAAAATAAAATTAAAACTTCAGAGTCTACTTGATTAGAAATATCTTTAATTTTTGAAAATTCCTCATCATTAAGAGAAAAATTTGTACTTTCTAAAGATAATGAATTTATATTTTTAAAGTAATAAAGTATCTCTAAAAAATCATTAATAAATACTTTTGGTTCAACCCCCTGATTATAAATTTTCCTATAGATACTAATAACTTTTTCCTCTTCACCTCTTAATATTAATTCAAATAATTTAATCAACTGAGATTTATCAAAATATCCAAAAATTTTTTGTGCAGCATTAAGATCTAGTTCTGTTTTTTCATCTAAGCTTAGTAAGCCTCTATCTAATAAAGATAGAGAATCTCTTACTGATCCTTCTGAAATTTTAACGATCAGCTTCAAGGCTTCATCAGATACTTTACCATTTTCTTTATCTTTAATTTTTTTTATAAATTCAAATAATTCTGAAGATTTAATCCTTGAAAGATCAAATCTTTGGCACCTTGACACTACTGTAATTGGAATTTTTTTAATTTCAGTTGTTGCAAAAATAAATTTTAAATATTCTGGTGGTTCTTCAAGTGTTTTTAACAAGGCATTAAAAGCTTGTTTACTAAGCATATGAACCTCATCAATTATAAAAATCTTATATCTAGAGGATGTTGGCCCGTACCTAGAAAATTCGATTAACTCACGTACATTGTCAACGCCTGTGTTGGAAGCAGCGTCTATCTCCATGACATCTATATGACTTGAGTTTATTATTGCTTCACAATTTTCACAAAAATTTTCTTCACATAATTTGTCTATTCCATTTAGACAATTAAGTGCCTTAGCAACAATTCTCGCAGTTGTAGTTTTACCAATTCCTCTAATTCCAGTGAACAAATAAGCATTTGGCACCTTATTAGCTTTAATTGAATTTATTATAGTTTCAGACATTACTTCCTGACCTATAAGGCTGTCAAAGGTTTGGGGTCTATATTTTAATGCTAATACTTTAGAATTATTGTTCATTTTATTTATTTTAAGGAGACTAGAACCTGAATAACTGTCTCTACGACTGCTTCCGTTAGGATCTGGTCGGGTTCAAGCAGCATCCACCTCTAGCCTCCAAAACTATTATAGCAGTTATATTTTCTATTCTACAATAAAAGATTAATTTTTTTTCTCTCTTAACTTATCGGCCTCAAAAACACCTAAGACGTGAAAATCCTCACAATGAAGGCCTAGCTCCTCTAAAGATTTTTGGACTTTCGGGTCTTCAATATGACCATCCAAATCACATAAAAAAAAGAATGAATCGAAAGTATTTTTTTCAGGATAACTTTGTAATTTAGTTAAGTTCACACCATTAATAGCAAATCCACCTAAAGATTGATAAAGGGCGGCGGGCTTGCTTTTGAGCTTAAATAAAAAAGAAGTGATATATTTATTATTGCCAAATTCAGGTTGGGAAATATTTTTACCCATTACTAAAAATCTTGTTAAATTGCCACTTTCATTTTCAATATTTTTTTTCACAATATCCAATCCATAAATTTTGGCACTCAAAGAAGACGCTATAGCAGATTGTTTAATATCTTTTGTTTTTGAAATCATTTCTGCAGAACCAGCAGTATCTGCTCTGATGTGTTCAGCTATGTTATTTTCTTTTATAAATTTAGAACATTGTGACAAACCTTGCGCATGAGAATATACTTCTTTTATATCCCTAAGCTTTGCGCCAGGCTGACCTAGCAAATTATGCTCTATTTTTTGAAAATGTTCTTTATAGATATTAAGTCTGTGTTTAAAGATTAAATATTCAATACCAATATTTCCTGTAATCCTATTAGATTCAGGAATAATTATTTTACAATCTGGTTCAAGACCTGCTTTATTAAAACAATCGTCAAAAGTTTTGCATGGGATTATTTCTGCATCTGGATCAACTGCTAATGCAGCTAAATGTGAATATGCTCCAAAAGTACCCTGAAAATAAATTTTTGACATTAAGCTTTATATTCCATAATTTTTTTTAAGGCTAGATAATCTTCTTCTGTATCAACCCCTATCGGAGAAGAATTTGAAAGTGCAACATTTATTTCAATATTATTTTCTAATGCCCTCAACTGTTCTAGTCTACTCTCAATTTCATTTTTTGATTGATTTAATTGTACAAATTTTTTTAATGTTTCGGTTGAATAGCAATAAATACCAATGTGATGATAGATATTTTCTACCTCTAATGATTTTCTTAAAAAATTATTTGCCTTGGAAAACTGATCCTTGTCTAAATTTTCCCTAGTTACAACTTTTACAATGTTTTCATTATCTAGATCTTTAAGGTCTTTGATTTTGGCAGCAAGAGTGCCCATTTTAGATTGATTGCTAACCATTTTTTTATTTAAACTTACAATATCCTCAATATTTATTGCTGGCTCGTCACCTTGTAAATTCATTATCAAATCTACGTCCTTTAGTTTTAATTTATTGAAAGCTTCGTAAATTCTATCTGTTCCAGTTTTGTGATTTTTTCCTGTTAAAATGGCTGTACCGCCATTTTTAATTACATCATCTACTATTTCTTGATCCTCTGCTGCAACGATAACATCACCAATATTCGCCTCCTGCGCTCTTTTAAATACATGCGATATAATTGATAAATTGTTTATTTTTAATAAAGGTTTGCCAGGTAGCCGAGTAGCAGACAATCGTGATGGTATAATCGTTAAGGTTTTCATTAATAATTTAATTAATATTATACCTATTAAATAGTAATAGAGGCAAATTTATACATTAAATTTTAGTAATTTTTTAATTTATCGTGATATATGTTCGAAAATAAAATTTAGAAAAAATGAATTCTTTTGAAATTAATAAAATAGTAGCTGCGGTATTAATGGTTGCACTTTTGGTTATTGGTATAGGTAAATTATCAAATGTAATATTTCATGTAGAAAAACCAAAAACTCCTGGGTATGCTGTAGAGGTTGAACAAGCTACAACAGTATCATCAACAATAGAAAAGGCTGAAGAAAAAAAAGTTGATATAGCCGCATTAATGGCGATGGGAGATATTGATTTAGGTAAAAAAGTTTTTAAAAAATGTGCTGCATGTCACTCAATAGTTAAAGGTGGAAAAAATAATATTGGTCCTGCTCTATATAATGTAGTCGGAAGAAAAACTGGAGCTGTTACAGATTATAAGTATTCTAAAGCTTTAGCTTCATTTGAGAAAGAATGGACTTTTGAAGAATTAAATGGTTACTTAACAAAACCTGCTAAGTGGATTAAAGGAACAAAAATGGCATTCGCTGGATTAAGAAAAGAAAAAGATAGAGCCTCAGTTATAAAATATTTAAATCAAAATTCAGATAGTCCTGTACCACTACCTTAGGTTTCCAAAACAATATAATAAAATACTTTTTTGCACGTGAACTCTATTAAGAGCTTGTTGCCAAACATGAGATTTTTTTCCTAAAAAAACTTCATCGCTTACTTCAGTTCCTCGAGGTAAACAATGTAAAAAAATACAATCTTTCTTTGCATAACTCATTAATTTTTTATCTATTTTAAATTTTTTAAATTGTTCAATTTTTTTCTTTTTATTTCCTTTATCATTTAGAGATATGACTTTATCCGAAAAGATAACATCAGCCCCAATAACAGCTTTTTTAGGATCATTATAAATAAATATTTTTTTATTGTTATTCTTAACCCAAGTTCTAACTTCTTTACCTGGTTCAAAATTTTTTGGACATCCTATACTAAGTTTAAATGAAAATTTTACAGATGCTGCAATTAAACTATCAAGAACATTATTGGAATCTCCTATCCAGCAAATATTTAATTTTGAAATTGGTTTTTTCTTTATTTCTTCAGCAGTAAAAACATCAGATAAAACTTGAGTTGGGTGTGAAGATGGGCTTAGACCATTTATTATTGGAATTGATAAATATTTTTTAAAATCTTCAATTTTTTTATCACTATCTGTTCTTAGCATAAATCCATCACCATATGTTGATAGTATTTTAGCTGTATCAGATATGCTTTCACCACCTTGCCCAAGGTGTAATTCATTAGATCTCAGAGTTAAAGTTCCTCCTCCAAGCTGCTTTATTGCCAAATAAAAGCTTATTCTTGTTCTAGAGCTTGCTTTTTCAAACATTTGGATAAGCATTTTACCTTTCAGTGGAGATCCTTTGTCAACCTCTAAAGTACTTAAATTTTTTCTAAGATTTTTTCTTTTTTTTGCATCAATAATAATTTTTCTAAGATCTTTGGCTGGTATATCTTTCAAGTTTATAAAATGTTTCATTTTAATTTAATTCTGAACAAACTTTTTTTATTATTTTAAGCGACAAGTTAATTTCACTCTTTTTTACATTAAGAGGTGGTAAAATTCTAACGACATTTTCTGCTGCTCTTATTGTTAATAAGTTATTATCCATAAGTTTCTTTATAAATTTTGTTTGATCTGTTTTAAGCTGTATTCCAATCAACAAACCTCTTCCTCTTATTTCTTTAATAATATTTGGATATTTATTTTGTATCTCTTTAAGATTAGATAAAAAGTATTTTGAAATACTTTTCACGTTTTTTAAAAACTTCTTATTTGAAATTATATCCATCACTGTATTACCAACAGTCATTGCTAATGGATTACCCCCAAAAGTAGACCCGTGAGTTCCAGCCGTCATACCAGAAGCAACTTTTTTATTCATTAAAACTGCTCCAATCGGAAATCCACCCCCAATACCTTTCGCAATTGGAACGATATCCGGTTTTACCATAGATTTTTCAAAAGCAAAAAAATCGCCTGATCTTCCAATTCCACATTGTACTTCATCTAATATTAATAAAATTTTTTTTTTATTACAAATTTTTCTAAGCTCTTTTAAACACCAATCTGGAATTACTTTAATGCCACCTTCACCCATAATAGTTTCAATCATTATAGCTGCTGTATTTTTAGTAATTTTCTTATTTAAGGATTTATGATTACCAAAATCAAAATGATCAAAACCATTTACTTTTGGCCCAAAACCTTCAGTCATTTTTTTTGAACCACTTGCATATATTGCTGCTAGTGTTCTTCCATGAAAACTATTTTTAACACATAAAATTCTATTTTTTTTTGGTTTTCCAATTGAATAAAAATATCTTCTTGCAATTTTTATTGCTGCTTCAGTTGCTTCTGCGCCACTATTTTGAAATATTACAAAGTCAGCAAAAGTTTTTTTTGCTAGTTTTTTAGCTAAAATTTCTCCTTCAGGAATTTGAAATGCATTTGAAACATGCCAAAGTTTTTTTGATTGTTTGTTTATAGCATTTACCAATTTAGGATGTGCGTGTCCTAAAGAATTTACAGCTATACCTTGGACAAAATCTAAATATTTCTTTCCATTAGTTGAATATAAAAAACTACCCTTTCCATATTTAAATGAAATTTTTTTTCTATTATAATTTTTTGCTAAATAGCTCATAATTTTAAATCAGTTTTTATAAATTTTAATTATTAGATACAAGTTATGATTGAAAATACCAGTAAACCAGTTTCATTCATTTTTGTTGATAACTTTGAGATTTTGCTTGTTTAATTTCTTGATATATCAGTATATTGTTATTTATATAAACTGTAATACAACATATTGATATGAGCTGGAACGAAGAAAAAGTTAATAAACTTAAAGAACTTTGGGGTAAAGGTAACACTGCAAGCCAAATTGCTGAGATTATTGGTGGTATTAGTAGAAATGCAGTAATTGGTAAAGCCCATAGACTAAATCTTTCAGCAAAAATTAAGACAAGGGCAGCAACTTCAAACCAAAATTTTGAAAACTCTTTAGAAGAAAGAAATATCAAAAGCAAAAGAGGAAGAAAAAGCAAATTTAAATCTTTAATTATTGAAAAAAACTTTGAACCAGAAAACCCTAAACAGTTAGAAGAATTAGATGAAAGTTCATGCAAATGGCCGATTGGTCATCCAGACGAAAAATCGTTTTATTTTTGCGGCAGATCCTCATTAAAAGATTTTTCTTATTGTAAATTACATCTTTTGTATGCTTACCAACCTAAAGGAAAAAAAGAGGAAGTAACAGACAAAGAAGAAGTGCCAGAATTTATTGAGAAAAAAATAAAATCTGCTTAAAATCGATTGTTGAGATTTTCTACAACTCTTTATTTGCTAAATATTTTTCTGTGGAAAATTGCCCACCCTCTCTCCACATATAACAATACTTTTTTACTTCCTGATCAAAAAACCTAACACTGGGTACTCCTACATCTGAATTAGTTTTATATTTCCCAGATGAAACATTGTCATATTTTAACAATCTTAGTTGGTCTCTTGTTAGTAATGGTGTCGGTAAAATTTCAAAAAATCTTGCTGTCAACTCAGCAATGGGTAAAGGGAAAGGTAATAAAATTCTTTTTTTACCAATTAATAATTGTAATTTTTCTAAAAGCTCTTTGAAAGTTATAATTTCAGGACCAGTACATTCAATTATTTTTGAATAAATATTTTTAGAGATTACATGATAAATAGTATCTGTTAAATCAGAACAATGAATTGGTGAAAATTTTGTCTTACCTTCATAATAAATCGGGAAAACTGGCAATCTATTTAACAAGGTCATAAAGTTAGTAGTAAAATTATCATCTACGGAATACACTACTGATGGTCTTAAGATTGTAGCTAGCGGAAAATTTTTTAATACATTTCCTTCACCCTCTAGTTTACTTTTCGCGTAATTAGAGTCTATTGCATCATTTATTCCAAGAGCTGATAAATGAATAAAATGCTTAAGATTGTATTCTTTACAAAGTTTAGCTAATAATGAAGGTAAAACTGAGTGAATATTTTTAAAAGTATTGCCTCTTTTGTTTTCAAATAATATTCCAATCAAATTTATGCAAATATCGGCTTTTTTAAAAAGATTTCTAATTTTATCCTCATCAAAAATATTGGCTTCAACTACATCAATATACCCAGCATTTGCCTGTGTTTTTATTATATAGCTCTTTTGGTGAATATTTCTCGTAACTACAGTTACCCTATAGTTATTTTTTGTTAGCTTTCTAATTAAGTTTCGACCTATTTGCCCACTACCACCAAAAATAAGACAATTTTTTGCTTTCATTTAAATTCCATTATATATGTTTAGAAATGAGTAATAATATTCAACTTCACAAAAATGATTTACCAGATGATTTAGATTTAGGCAATCTAATAGCAGTTGATGGTGAATTTATGGGGCTGAATGTTAGACGAGATCCTCTTTGCTTAATTCAAATTTCTTCAGGAAATTCTGATGCACATATAGTTCAATTTGATAGAAAAAATTACAACGCTCCAAACTTAATAAAATTACTTGCTGATGAAAATACCACAAAGATATTTCATTACGGAAGAGCAGATATTGCTCATATTAAATACTATTTAAAAACAGACACTAATAACATTCTTGATACTAAAATTGCCTCAAAATTGGCAAGATCTTACTCTGATAATCATTCATTAAAGACATTAATAAAAGAATTTATTAACATTGATATCAGTAAACAATTTCAAAGTTCAGATTTTGGGGGTGAATTATCTTCGGCTCAATTAAAATATTGTGCAAATGATGTGTTGTATTTGCATAAAATTCATAAAGAACTTAATAAAATATTAGAAAGAGAAAATAGGATTGATCTTTATAAGGAATGCTTAAAATTTTTAAAAACTAGAGTTAAATTAGATTTGGCATTATTTAAAGATGATATCTGGTCCCACTAATGACTAAAAAATTTATACCGTTAGCAAAAAAAGTAATTGATCTTGAGATACAAGCATTACAAAAATTAAAAAAAAAAATTGATAATTCGTTTAATAAAGCTGTCGTTGAAATTACAAAATGTAAATCTAAAGTAATTTTGTGTGGAGTAGGTAAAAGTGGTTTAATAGCAGCCAAAATATCGGCAACCTTATCTTCAGTTGGCACTCCATCTTTTAATTTATCAGCAAGCGACTCTTCTCATGGTGATTTAGGAAGTATTTCCAAAAAAGATATTTTAATTTTAATAAGCTACTCTGGCAAAACAAGTGAATTAAAAAATATAATTCAATATGCAAATAGAAATAAAATTACTCTGATAGGAATAATGTCAAAAAGAGATTCGATTTTATACAAAGCATCAGATATTAAACTTGTAATTCCTGAGGTAAAAGAGTCCGGTGGTATTGTGCCAACTTCAAGCACTACAGCACAACTAGCCTTAGGAGATGCTTTGGCGATAGCAGCTATGCAATATAAAAAATTTGGTAAATTCGATTTTAAAAAAATACATCCTGCTGGAAATCTAGGTAAACAACTTAAAACTGTAGAGGATATAATGTTAACTGGAAATAAAATTCCTTTTGTAAGTCAAAATTTAAACATGCAAAAAGCTCTTAAAATTTTAAGTGATAAAAATCTTGGAACATTAATAGTGCAAAATAAACAAAAAAAAACCATAGGTATAATTACTGATGGGCAGGTAAGAAGATTTAATCAAAAGAAATTAAATATAAAATTACTAACCGTTGAAAAGATTATGACCAAAAACCCTATAAGTATTGATAAAAGTGCATTGGCAGCAAAAGCCTTATCAGTAATGAACTCTAAGAAAATAACATCTTTATGTGTGAATGATAAAAAAGACAAACTTAAAACAGTTGGCATAATACACATTCATAATATTTTAGAGACAGACATTTCTTAAATTATGTCAAAAAAATTTGTAAAAATTTTTTTTTTCTTAATTTTTTTAATATTTGTTGCTATCACTTATTTTAAAATTTCAGACAACGACAGAGGTCAAAAAGTAATAATAGAACAGCCTTTAATTGAAAAAATTGAAGAAATTGAAGAAAATTACGATAATTCAAGTATTATCGAAAATGTTAATTATACATCAAAAGACTCGAAAGGAAATGAGTATAATGTTAAATCCTTAAAAGGTGAAATAGATTATTCCGATCCAGACACTATATATCTTACTAATGTAGAGGCATTAATAAAATTGACCAATAGTAATAATATTAAAATTACATCAGATTTTGGAAAATATAATACTGTAAATTTCGACACAATTTTTTCTAAAAATATAATAATTAAATATTTAGATAATACTATTACAGGTGATTATCTTGATTTTTCAATCGATAGAAATACCATGATAATTTCAAGAAACGTTATATATACAAACTCTGATAATATATTAAAATCTGACGTTGTAGAAATTGATATAGAGACCAAAGACACTAAAATTTATATGTATGAAAAAAAAAAGAAAGTGAATATTAAGAATAAATAAACTTATGGCTATCATCAAACCATTTAGAATTAAATCATTTAAAAATATTAATTCGATTATTGAATTTGAAAATATATCTCTTTCATATGGGAATAGATTAATATTAGATAATATTAGTTTTAAGATAAACGAAGGTCAAATATTTGGGATGCTTGGACCGAATGGTGTTGGTAAATCTACAATATTTAATCTAATAACAGGATTAATTAGCCCAGATAAAGGTAAAATTAAAATTATAGGTGAAAATGTAATTAATTATCCAATTTATTTAAGGACCCGAAAATTTAAAGTTGGATATGTACCTCAATATGGTGGATATTTTAATAATCTTACACTTCATGACAATCTTAAAGCAATAAGTGAAATTGTTATAGAAAATAAAAATTTAAGAAATGAAAGAATAAATTATTTAATTTCAAAATTTGAACTTGATAATTTAAAAGATATCAAAGCTAAGTTTTTATCAGGAGGTCAAAAAAAAAAATTAGTTATAGCTCTAGCTCTCTTAGGTCAACCAAAAGTACTTTTATTAGATGAGGTATTTGCTGCCTTAGATGTTTTGACAATAAAAATGTTACAGGAAATAATCATAAATTTACAACAAGAAAACCTTATAACTGTCTGCATCTGTGATCATCAAGCGAGAGATTTGTTAGCCTGTGTAGATGTTGCTATGATTTTAAATAATGGAAAAATAGTTGCTCAAGATGCTCCTTCTAAACTAGTTAAAGATATTAATGCAAAGAATGCTTATTTTGGTGAAAGTTTTAAATTTAATTAAGATTTAATGTCAAATTCGATAATCTTAAAAAAAAAACTTGGAAATTTTAATAAAAAAATTCAAGTTAGTGGCGATAAAAGTCTCAGTATTAGATGGGTTTTGTTTTCCTCAATAGCAAAAGGTAAGTCAAAAGCTTATAATTTACTTTTATCTGAGGATGTTCTGGCTGCAATCAATGCGGTTAAAAAATTAGGGGCACAAGTGAAATTAAATAAAAATAATTGCACAATTATTGGCAATGGTCCAATCGGCTACAAATATAAAAAAAATATAACAATTAATTCAGAAAATTCAGGAACTTTAGGAAGATTAATTATGGGTCTTTTGATTGATACACCTCATAAAATAAAAATTATTGGTGATAAAAGTTTATCTAAAAGAGATTTTAATAGAATTGCAGAACC
This sequence comes from Candidatus Pelagibacter sp., assembly GCA_028226535.1. Next base: position 34,159 of record JAOJEG010000002.1, read on the forward strand.
TTTAAAAAGATTTGGTGCAGATATCAAACTAACAAATAAAGGATTACCGTTAACAATGAAAGGAAGTAAAAATCCTTTACCAATTAATTATTTAGAGAACAAAGGTTCAGCTCAAGTAAAAAGTAGTATTATTTTAGCAGCTTTAAAAACGGAAGGTAAAACTTTTATCAAAGCAAAACCAAGCAGGAATCACACTGAGCTTTTATGCAAACACTTAAAGCTACCTTTAAAAGTAAAAAAGAAAAAAAACTATGATTTAATAGAAGTAGAAAAAGCTAAAAAAATAAAACCTTTAAATTATAAGATACCATCAGATATTAGCTCAGGTGCTTTTTTTATCGTCTTAACAGCACTATCTAATAATTCAAAGTTGTTGATTAAAGATGTAAACATAAATCCATCTAGAATTGGCATAATTACTATTTTAAAAAAAATGGGTGTTAACATCCAATTTAAAAATAAAAAGAATTACAAAGGTGAACTCCTAGCTGATATTTCAATCACAAGTAAAAAAAAATTGAAACCAATTAATTGTCCACCTAAACTAAACAGTGGAGCCATTGACGAATTTTTAATAATTTTTTTAGTTGCAGCTAAAGCAAATGGAATTTCTTACTTTAAAGATATTGGCGAACTTAACCAAAAGGAAAGTCCTAGATTAAAATGGGGTGCAAAAATTCTAAATAAAATGGGAATTAAAACAATAACAACTGACAGCTCCATAAAAATATTTGGTAACCCTAATTTAAAGATTAATAAAAAGATTGTTATTAAAGATTACCTAAAAGATCATCGAGTTTTCATGACCAGTGTAATCGCAGCCTCAGTATTTGGTGGAACATGGAATATTCATGATAAAGACTCTATTAAAACTTCATTTCCAACATTCCTAGATATAGTAAATAGTTTAAAAAAATAATGATAAAAAGAAAAAATATTATTAAAATTGCAATCGACTCTCCTGCTGCCGCTGGAGCTGGAACATTAGCCAAAGTGATCTCTAAACATTACAATCTTTTTTATTTAGATACAGGAAAAATTTATAGAATGATTGCTTATCTGAAAATTAAATTTCCAAAAAAATTTAATCAAAACTTTATCAAATCTAAGATTAAAACTCTCAAAGTAAAGGATCTTGCTAATAAGGTATTATTGTCAGATGAAGTTGGGACAGAAGCATCAATAATATCAAAAGTGAAAAGTACGAGAAAACTTGTTCATTCGTTTCAGTTAAATTTTGCCTATAATCCTCCAAAAAATTACAAAGGGTCTTGTCTTGATGGAAGGGATATTACTTATAATATTGTTCCAGATGCTGATTTTAAATTTTTCATAACTGCAGATGTAAAAACAAGAGCGCTTAGAAGATATAAGGAGCTTAAAAATCTGAAGAAGGAAATTTCCTTTAAAGAAGTACTTAAAAGTATCCAAAAACGTGATAAAAGTGACTATAATAGAAAAATAGCACCTCTAAAGAAAACTAAAGATTCAGTGTTGCTAAATACTTCGAAACTTACTAAAAGAGCGTGTTTTTTAAAAATAAAAAAAATTATAGACAGGAAAATTAATACTTAATGGAAATATACAAAGACCTTTCAAATCCAGCATCACAAGAATTCGAAAAATTACTAAATAGCCAACTCTCTAAAATCCAAATTGAAGAAGGTAAAATCATAGAAGGTAAGATTAACAAAATTACAGAAAAATTTGTTTTCTTATTTGTTGAAGGCTTAAAAAGTGAACCAGTGCTTGATGTGAATGAACTAAAAAGCATGGGTCTTGGTGAAAAAATAAAAGTTGGCGAAACTATTCCAGTATTATTAGAGAAAATTGAAGATAAGCATGGTGAAGTGCTAGTTTCTGCTAGCAAAGCTCAAAAAATTAAGGGTTGGGACAAGCTTGTTGAAGCTTACGAAAAAAATGAACCAATCATGGGTAAAATTACCTCAAAATGTAAAGGTGGATGTATCGTTGAACATATCGATACTGGCTCTCTTATGTTTTTACCTGGATCTCAAATTAGTGACAAACCATTAAAAGATATTAGTCATTTAATGAATGAACCTCAAAAATTTGCTCTAATAAAATTAGACAAAGTTAGAGGGAATGCTTGTGTTTCAAGAAGAGAAATAATTTCATCATTTAAAAAAGAAGACAAAGCAAAAATTATCGAAAAATATAAAGTTGGAGATATCATCAAGGGTGCTGAGGTTAAAGGCTATAGTTCTTTTGGATGTTTCTTTAATGTTAATGGTGAACTAGATGTTTTAGTTCACTTACAAGAAATTTCTTATTCAAGAGTTAATCATCCAGATGAAGTTTTTAACATTGGTGAAAAACATGATTTAAAAGTAATCACAGTGGATAAAGAAAAGCTACAAGTTGGTTGTTCTGTAAAACAACTATCTCCAGATCCTTTTGAACACATTGAAAACTATGAATTAAATAAAATTTATAAAGTTAAAGTTGTAAAGCTAATGGACTTTGGTGCATTCTGTGAATTAGAGCCAGGACTTACAACTTTGCTTCACTCAAGTGAACTAAGTTGGACTAAGAAAAATATTTCAGCTAAGAAAATGTTTAAAGTTGGAGATGAGATTGACTGTATAATTACTGAAATTGATAAAGATAAAAGACGTGTTGCAATTTCACATAGATTAACTCAAGACAATCCTTTTGAAACTTTTGAAACAAAATATCCTGTTGGAACAATTGTTGAAGGTGAAGTGGTAAATAAAAATGAATACTCACTATTTGTTAAAGTTGAAGACTTAGATGTAGATGCATTTTTACACTGCAATGATTTAACTTACCTAAACAATGGTGAAGAAGAGTTAGAGAAGTACAAAAAAGGTGATAAAATTCAAGTTAAAGTCCTTGAAGTAAAAGCCTCAGAACAAAAAATTAGAGTTGGGTTAAGACAAACTCAAGTAGATCCTTTTGATTGGTTTAAAGATAAGTCTAAAAACCAAACAATTACTGTTAAAGTAATATCTACAGACAACAAAGGTTTAACTGTTAGACCTGAAGGTTGTGAAATGGATTTTCAAATTAAAAAATCAGCAATCGCAATTAACGCAGCTGATGCTAGACCAAGCAGATGGACGGGTGGAGAAAAACTGGACTGTGCAATAGCTGACCTTGATTTAGATAAGAGAAAAGTAACTTTAAGTATTAAATTATTAGAAGAAATTGAGAAAAAAGAAGCTCTAGATAAATACGGATCTGAAGGCTCAGGTAAAAACTTACCGTTCTCATCTCTTTCTGAAGATTTAAAGAAAAAAGAAGAAGATAAAGAGTAAACAGAAGATTTAAATTGGCTATTGTAAAATCAAAGCTTTTAAAACAACTCTCCGAAAACTATCCTAATTTTCTAAAAAAAGACCTCGAAAAGTTTACCGATATAATTTTAAAGGAAATTAAACGTGCCCTTAAAAGAGGTGACCGGGTTGAACTAAGAGGTTTTGGAGTGTTTTCAACCAATATCCAAAAAGCAAGGATAAGCAGAAACCCTAAAACAGGTGAAAAGGTAAATACACCAGAAAAGAAAACAATTCACTTTAAAATGTCAAAAGACTTGTTTAAAAAATTAAACGATGAAACATAAAAATATTTTTGTTGCTTGTGATACTTCTAATTTAAGTGAAATAAAAAAAATAATAACACAAACACAGACAAACAAACTCAAAGTTATACCAAAATTTGGCTTACAATTTTTTTACTCTAAAAATGGAAGAAAATTCTTAGAAAACTTTAAAAAAGACTTTTGGTTAGATTTAAAAATTAACGATATCCCACAAACAGCATTATCAGCATTAGACAGTTTAAAGGATTTAAAAGGATGTAAATATATAACAGTCCATGCAAATGGCGGTCTTGAGATGTTAAGAGCTATTAAAAAGAAAGCTAAATTAATTAATAAAGATTTAAAAGTGCTTGGTGTTACAATTCTAACGAGTCTTAATAATAAATCTCTTAAAGATATAGGTCACACAAAATCTGTTGAACAATTAGTATTAAAACAAGCTGGTTTAATAAAAAAATCAGGGTGTGATGGTATCGTTTGCTCTGCACAAGAAGCCAAAATGGTTAGAAAAAAATTTAAAAAATTATTTATTGTAACTCCTGGAATAAGATTGCCTGGAGATAGTGCTAACGATCAATCAAGAGTAATGACCCCGAGTGATGCCTTTAAAAATAAAGTATCAGGAATTGTAATGGGAAGATCATTAATTAAAGGAAATATCAAAAATAATATTCAAATATTAATTGATCACTTAAATAAATGATCAAGGGGTCTAAAATCTGTGGGATTTCAGATCTCGATACTCTTAGTTTTATAATTAACCATCCCTATCCACCCCAATTTATTGGTTTCATTTGTAATTATAAAAAAAGTTCAAGATATGTTGATATTGAAAAGCTAAATAAACTATTAGCAATAGATAAAAAAAAATCTAATTTTGTAGCAGTTCTAGTTAAACCAGATGAAGATATTTTAGAAAAAATTAAACACCTTCCTTTTGATTATTACCAAATTTATGATTGCACACCTGATGAAATTAAATCAATTAAAGAAAAATATAACAAAAAAATTATTACTGCTCTAACAGTATCTAATCAAGATGACGTCAATAAGTATAAAGCTTTTGAAGATATTGCAGACATATTACTTTTTGACTCTAAAGGTTATGAAAAAACCCAGTCTTTTAATCATAATTTTTTAGATAATATAAATAGTTCAAAGCCAATTATGGTTGCTGGTGATATCAAAACTGATGATTTAAATAATTTTAAAGATAAGCCTTTTTTAATAGATGTCAGTGGAAATTTAGAGTCAGAAAAAGGTGTTAAAGATATAAATAAAATTGATAAGTTTTTAAATACAGTCCATAATATAAGTTCTTAAAAATTATCTATGACAAAAAATTCGTTAAAAACAGGTCCAGATGAGCTAGGTTATTACGGCGAAGGTGATGCTGCTATGGGTGGAATGGCAGTGGGTGAAACACTTATGCCAGCACTTCATGAATTAAGTAAAGGATTTGAAGAAGCTATAAAAGACAAAGAATTTTTAGACGAATATGCTTATTATTGTAAGCACTACATTGGTAGACCTTCACCGTTATATTATGCTGAAAATCTTACCAAAAAATTAGGTGGTGCAAAAATTTTGTTTAAACAAGAACATCTGAATCATACTGGGAGTCACAAGATCAATAACAGTCTGTTTCAAGTTTTACTTGCAAAAAGAATGGGTAAAACTCATTTAATTTGTGAATCTGGGGCTGGACAACACTTCAGTGCAACTGCTGCTGTTGCTGCAAAATTTAATATGCCATTAATAGGTGTTATGGGTGATATCGATATAAAGAGAGTTAATCAAAATATCATTAAAGCAAAACATTATGGTGCGAAGTTAGAAGCTGTACCTGGTACACTTAAAGAAGCTATCACATCTGCAATTAAAATTTGGTCTAGCAATCCAGAATATGCTTACATATGTGGCTCTGCTGTATCATCAGCACCCTTTCCTAAACTAGTTGCATTTGCTCAAAGTATTATTGGAAAAGAAATAAGAGAACAGTCTATGGAACAAGAAGGAAAAATTCCAGATATGATTGTAGGATGTGTTGGTGGAGGCTCAAATTTTGCAGGAGCAATTTATGAATTTTTAGATGAACCTAATGTAAAAAAAATTGGCGTAGAAGCTGCTGAAACTGCAGCACTAACAAATGGTACACCAGGAATCATGCAGGGAATGAAAACTTATATGTTGCAAACTGAAGATGGTGCTAAATCTTTAGGTGGAATGAGTTTAGGTGCTGGAATAACATATTTTTCAGTGGGACCTATGCATTCATATTTAAAAGATCAAAAAGCTGTCAGCTATTCATCTGCAACAGATCAAGAAATGTTAGAAGCTTATAAAATGATTGCCCAAACAGAAGGTATTTGCTCTGCTTTAGAGCCTATGGCAGGTGCTGCTGAAATTATTTTTAGACAAGCAAAAGATAAACCTAAAGACTATATCATATGTCTAAGCCTATGTGGCAGAGGTGAAAAAGATTTAGATACAATTCAAGAACACATTGGTAAAGATTTTGAGTGAAAGATTAGATAAAATTTTTAAATCCCCTACTCCTAAAACAAAATTAGTTTCTTATTTTGTAGGCTGTTACCCAAATCCTGAAATAAGCTTAGATTTGATCAAAGAAGCAATTGATAATGGCGTGTCTATATTGGAAATTGGATACTGTACATCTGAAGCCTCTGCGGAAGGGCCTATAATTAAGGCTGCTCACGATCATGTATTAAGTAATGGTCATAATCTTAAAGATATAATTAAGTTAGTTAAGAATATAAGAGAATACAATCAAGATGTAGGAATTGTATTAATGGGCTATATTGCTAATTTATACAAGTACCCTATTTCAAATTTTGTAGACGATATAAAAGTTGCAGGTGCTGATGCTGTGTTAGTTGTTGATGCTCCTCATGAGCTAAAAGAAGAAAATCAATTAAGGGAAGCTTTAAATAAAAATGGATTATCTCTAATTAAATTAGCTGCTCCCACAACAGATGATAACAGGCTTAAAGATATTGTTAATATAGCTTCTGGCTTTTTGTACCAGGTTAATGTTTCAGGTGTAACAGGAGTTAAATCAGCAAACGAAACTGATGTAGCAAATTTTGTAAAAAGAATCAGAAATTTAACTGATATTCCAATTTGTTCAGGATTTGGAATTAAGAGTCCTGAAGATGCAAAAAAAATGGCTAATAGTGGTTGTAATGGCGTTATTGTAGGATCAGCATTTGTAAAATATATTCAAGATAATATTGAGAACAAAGATTTACCACAAAGTTTAGGCAATTTAGTAAAAAATTTTACAGAAGAATTAAAATAGTATGAATTGGATAACTAAGATAATTAAGGCCGGAGAGAAAATTAAAACTGCCTTCCATGAAAGAGCAACTAAAGAAGATATAGCTAAGTCAGACTGGACTAGCTGCTGCCGTGGCCCATTATTGAAAAAGGATTTAGAGCAAAACTTATGGGTTTGTCCAGATTGTAACAAACATCACAGAATTAAACCAAGCCAAAGATTTGATATTTTATTTGGTAAAAATAATTATAAAGTATTTAAAACTCCAATTCCAAAAGATGATCCATTAAACTGGACAGACTCTAAACCATACAAATCGAGATTAAAAGATGCTCGTAAAAAAACAGGCTTAGAATGTAGTATGGTAGTAGCAGAAGGATCTATCAATCAAATAAAAATTACTGCAATCGCTTCAGACTTTGATTTTATGGGTGCAAGTATAGGTGCTGCTGAAGGAGAAGCTTTTTTATTTGCTGCTCAACATGCAATAGAAAATAAGCAACCCTTACTCGTAGTCTCGTCAGGTGGAGGAATGAAAATGCAAGAATCATTAATCTCATTATCACAAATGACCCGAACGACACTTGCAATTAATGAGGTTAAAGCCGCAGGTCTTCCTTATATAGTTGTATTAACGGATCCAACTGCGGGCGGCATTACCGCTAGTTATGCAATGTTAGGTGATATTCATATTGCAGAGCCCGATGCCCTCGTAGCATTCGCTGGAGCTCGCGTAATTCAAGGGACAGTAAAGGAAGAATTGCCCGAGGGGTTTCAAAAAAGTTCTTACGTCCAGAAAACAGGATTTATCGATCTTATAGTTGAACGTAAAGATCTTGCGTCAAAAATAGAAACTTTATTATCAATATTGTTAAAGCAAAATTCTGTTATAAGTTCTGAACAAAATGAAACTTCAGAAGATACTCAACAACTTTCAAGAGCTGCATCCTAAAGAAATAGATCTTAGTTTAGATCGAGTTAAAGAACTCTGTCAAAAATTAGGTAATCCTCAAGACAAAATTAAAGCAATATCTGTAGTTGGCACCAACGGTAAGAACAGCTCCATAAATGCGATGTTTTCAATTTTAAAAGAGGCCAATCTTAAATGCAATGTTTACACCAGTCCTCATATTCTAAAAATTAATGAAAGATTTGTCTTCAATAATGAAGAGTTAAGTGATGATGAGTTAGCTGATTTATTTGAAGAAGTAGAAAAAATTAATGATAATAATAAAATCACTGTGTTTGAAATGTTGTCAGCTTGTTTTTTTTACAAAGCTGCTCAATATCCAGATAATATTAACCTTGTAGAAGCTGGCTTATTTCACCGATTTGATGCAACTAATATACTAAAAGAAAACTTAGCTAGTGTTGTTTGTTCATGTTCAATTGACCACACAGATTGGCTCCCAAAAGATGAAAGAACAATTGAAAAAATTGTATTTGAAAAAACATCTACACTTTTAAATTCAAATATTATTGTAGCTAAACAAAATGCTAAGGAGACAATGGATTGTATTAAAAAAACCATCTCTCAAAACCCATCTAATAAAGTATTTTTTAATGATGACTTTAGTTACTCTGTTAATGAGAATGATTTCTTCTATTATGAGGATAAATTAGGTGGATTAAAACTTCCTATGCCTAATGTTCTTGGTCAATATCAATTAGAAAATATCTCAACAGCAATAGCAGCCTTAAGAACCTTAGATATTGGTATCAAAGACGAGCATATTCAAAGAGGAATTACAAAGATATCTAGCTTAGCAAGACTTCAAGAAATTAAATCTGGTAAATTAAAAGAATTAGTTAAAAACAATAAATTAATAGTTGATGGAAGCCATAACGAAGGTGGTGCTAAAGCATTAAATGAATATCTTCAAACCTTAGATTGCAACAAACATGTTATCATTGGAATGATGGCAAACAAAGAACATGAAAAATACATCAGTTACTTTAAAGATGTTTCATCCGTAACTACTATAGATTTAAAAACTCAGCCAAACTCTATTAGTGGAAAAGATTTAAAAGAGAAATTTAAAAGTATACCCAATGTTCAATACCAACCAAGTATAGAACAAGCTATTAAATCAATTGATTTAAAAGAAGATGATCTATTATTAATTACAGGATCTTTATATGGGGCGGCTGAAGTATTAAATTTAAATTAGATATTTTTATCTAAAAATTCTTTCATATGGCTTTCTGGAACGCCACCTACCTTACGGTCAACTTCAACACCTTTTTTTATAAATAATCACCGTAGGAACTCCACGAATTCCTGCTGCGGATCCGGTGTTAATTCCACCATCTTCGATATCTGCATAATAGAAACCAGCTTTATCTTTATACTCTTCTGAAAGTTTAGTCATAATCGGCACGAGCTGCTTACATGGCCCGCACCAAGCCGCTGAAAATTGCACAACCGAGATATCTTCGTTTTTTATTTTAGTATCAAAATCTTCGTCTTTAAAATCATTAAGCATATTCTAGATATATTAATTAATGTTAATTATTCAAGTAGTAAATCGTCTTCATCACCATCTAAAATATCATCAGATAGGCCAGCATTAGAGACAAGTGACGTTATTATACTATTAATATTTTTCTTGCTGTCTTCTAAATTTTTTCTTCTGTTCTTAATTTGATTCTCAATAGATCTTTCATCTTTATCAATCTGTTCCCCATCTTTTTTAATTCCATTAAATATTTTTCTAGTTTGAATTCTAAATTCATTACTATTTAAATAGTTAAAAAGATCCTTTAGTTTTGGTGAAATTTCATCTTTACTACTCGCTATATTTGCTTTATTTGCCTGAATTAGTTTTCTCGTAGTTGAAACTAACTGTCTTAAAATTGGATACTCAGAACAAATAACTACTCTTCCACCTTCTCTCTCTTCAACAAAACCTTTAGATTTTTTAGGCATTACTTTGGTGAATATAAATCCAACTGTTGCATCAACTTTTGACATATCATTGAGTAATTTTTGAACCCATTTTTCATCAAAATTTAACACATCTTTACTTTCATAAAGTATGTTACCAACAGACTCTCCTTTAATTATTACTGAATGAATTATATCTCCTCCCTTTTGACCTTTTTTTACAGCTTCAAACTTATCGGTAGGAAATTCTTTTTCTAAATACTCTTCTAATAATTCTTCTCTAACTTCCCCTTTTCTTTCAACTGGAGCTTGGCTTGCAGCCCTAGCAGCCTCTTCTGCTTTTTTACGCATTCGATCCATGTCAATTTGATAAGCTTTTTTAATTTCAGCTTTTTCAGCTTCATTTTTTATTCTTTCCTCTTCTTTTTCTTTTTTTACTCTAGCTTCAAAATCAGCTTTTTGTTTTCTTGCATGATCATTTGCAATTTTTTTGACTTTCTCAACCTGAGCAGCTGCTTGTTTGTCAGCTTCAGCTTTTTGATTTTTTAGAGCATCTTGCCTAATTTTTTCTTTTTCTTTTTCATGAGCTTCATTTTGTTTTTGGAGCTTAAGATTTATTTTTTCCTCAAATTCTTTTTGTCTTTCTTTTGATTTTTGTTCTTCTTCTTTTTTTAATTTTTTTCTTAGCTCTTCGGTTTCATGTTTTAAGCTCTCTTCAATTGGAAAAAGTTTTTGACAATGTGGGCATTTGATTTGCTGTTTCATTTTTTTATACTAACCTATTCTTATTGATTTCTAAATATTTATGCATCCTGATAAGTTTGCTCTAAATTATCGACATATTCTTTAATTCCATCCAAAAATTTCAATTTTTCATCTTTGTTATTAAATGAAAACATCTTGTCGTCATTTTCATATAGATTTACCCAATCCAAGTGAAAATCTTCAATTGTTGTCCATTTTTCTTTATTGGTGCTTAAAATTCTCTCTGCTATTTTTCTTTTAATTTTCTTGTGCATTTCTTTTGGAAGAATTTCAGGAGCTTCATTAAAGATTAATTTTTGTCCAAATGAAACCATACGATCATCTTTAAATTTATCTAGCATTCTAAATTTCTCAGGCCAATCTGCTTGGTGAAATTTTTCAAAATGATACCCGTCCGTTTTAAGATAATCCAAACCACCAGAATAAATTGTCTCTTCTGGTTCTGGGTCTTCTTGAGAGGAAGTTTCAGCTTTTTCTTCTGCAGCCTCCCTTAGGATATTGCAAATGTCATTAGATAATTTTTCATTAGTTTTAACTATCTCAGCTCTTTTCATAATTAAATTCGGATCGAGCTTGCTATAAGGTTCAGTCTTCATTGCATAAGACTTATCTAAAATAATTGGAGCTTTATTTGACCTAATTGTTCTTAAAAACTTAGGAGATTTTTTCATCTCTTTTTTTAGATCTTCATAACTAAGATCTTGGATCAATTCTACATTTACCCTTAAGTCTATGGCTTGAGCCCATTTATAAACAGGGTGCATAAATGATTTGGGATGCAATGGGGCACAAAGATATAATTTTGATTTACCATAGAAATATTCATTAAGAGTAATAATTTGTTCCTGCTGAACAATATTTTCTACAACTACCTTGCTGCTTGTTTTAATATATTCAGGCCAAAGATTACGTTGCTTATTTTTAATTAAATCAAGCACCTTAACTGTTAAAACTGTATCAAAAAGCGCATTGTGAGCTCCAGCTGAGTCTATTCCATTTAAACGACTAAGGCTTTCAAGCTTCATAGATTTATTACCTTTGTCATTCAATTCTGTTTTTAAAACTTCATCATCTATAGCAAAAGCAGCTCTAACTATATTTAAAGCATCATGTCTTACGTTTCCTCCAGTGTTTGTTAAATAAGGTTTTCTTAATGATTTAAAAAACTCTTTTCTAAGTACTTCGTCATCAAAATTAATTGAACTATAGCCAAGAAATGTAAGTGGTCCTTTTTGTGCCCAACTTAAAAACTTTTCTTCAATCATTCCAATCAATTGGTAATGAGAAAAATTTCCTTTGGTTAATAAATCTACATTAGACTTATTAATACATAGCGCAGTTGCAGTTGGAACCCTGTCTTTTGGTAATCTGCATCTTGCTTCAAATCTTTCAATTTCTTTAAAATTATTATCTAATAAAATAGCACCCACTTCCAACATAGTTGCCCAATCTGTTTGAGCACTATCAGTTTCACAATCCCATACTACGTAATTCATTTTTTGTCCTATTCTTTGTTATCAAAATCAGAATTATTATCTAAATCTAAATTTTGTATTTTGTTTGATGTTTTTGTAATTTTACTCACTGAAGTTTTGATCTCTTCAATGACTTCAGAATTTTTTCCATGACGCGTTTCAAGATCTTTAAATCTTGCACTAAAAGTATTAATCACTTGTGATAATGTTGAGACTTCTTTTTGTATCACATGAGTTTGCTCGTACATTTCTCTATTCTGGATTAATAATTTATAAGTTCTTAAAAAACTCCACATAGTGCTTGGAGAAGTAATGATTACATTTTTTTCTCTAGCTTTTTTAACAAAGTCTTCAGAGATATCTTCAATGGCTCTAAATACTCCTTCAGATGCAACAAACATTAATGCTAGTGGTGCTGTTTCACCAGCAACCACATATTTTTCTGAGATTGCTTTAATGTGATTATTAACATCTTTTTCAAATTCTCTTAACAGGCCTTTTTTAGTATTTTCATCAGTTTCTTGCTTATATTTTTCATAGTTTTCCCACGAAAACTTAGAATCAATTGCAATATTTTCGTTGGTAGATCCAAATTTTAATAAGCAATCCACTCTCTTTCCATTGCTTAGTGTGTGCTGAAATGAATAATGTTTTTCAACTAAACAGTCTTTAACTATATCTTCAAGATATTCTTCACCAAGTTTTCCTCTTTTTGATTTGTCTCCAAATAAGTTTTTAAAATCTATTAAATTTTTATTTAAAGTTTCAATATTAGCTTGTGCAGCTTCAATTATTCCTAGTCTTTCATTAATACTGGAAAGGCTAACTTCATTGTTGTTTTTAGTTTGCTTGTTTTTAAGCACTAAATAAACAAAAACTGCCCCTACAACTACTCCAAAAACTATATATTCCAACACTTTTTACTCCTTCATTAAATTTACGAAGGCTAGTTTAAATACAGGTTTAGAAAGGATAACAGAAAGAACAACTCCGCATCTAAACTAGTAGCTTCGTTAAAATTAAAGTTTGTTATTTAAGGGGAATGAAAAGTTAAGAACTAGGCATATCCGCGTATAAACAATTAGCTTCAATTTAGTTTTAACATTATATTTTAAGTAAAAACAAAAGTCAATTAGAAAATTAACTATTTAATTTCATACTGTAATACTGCTCAACTTTTTCTAAAAATCTTTTTTGGCAATCTTTTAATCTTTCAGCATCCACAATAAATCTTTGAAACATTAAATCTTTAGTGCAAAGTAATATTACACCTTGCTTAATGTTTGTTTCATAAACTTTATCATGTGCTAATGAATAAGCTCCAAGCTGTAAATAATATTCATCGTTCCACTCATCTCTTCGAGGTTTATTTCCAGTTTTAAAGTCAAGAATAGTTTCTTTTCCCATATAAACACCTAACAAATCTGCTGCTCCCGCGTACTTACCAGGGTAATATAGAGTTGATTCTACACCATACACTTCACTTAAATCGTTACGTAGACCATTTTCTATAATTTGATCAGCCATTTGTTTTTCTAGTGAATTGTCACCTAATAAATCTAAATTTAATTGATTTAAAATAAATTTTTCAAGAAAGTCATGCATAGCAGAACCTCTGCTTAAAGATTGACGAGATATAAGATCCGCTTCTTTTCTACCTACTCTATTTTTCCATCTCTCTAGACTTGCTTTTTTTTCTTCTGACTCGGTCGCAGAAAGTATAGTTGTAACAGATGGAAGTTTCTCGCTATTAACATCATAAAGTCTTTGGCCATTATGATAAGCTCTAATTGATTTTGGATAATTAAATTTAAAATTCAACTTCATAATAATTGATTAATTTATAACATAGTCATTATATTGCCATGTTTATAAATTAATATTAAAATTGTTAAAGTTCTTTATCTGAATTTTAAACAACTCCTAGAATATGCAACAACTAGAACTGTTTGAATACAGAAGAGATTGTCTGTTTGATTCTAAAAATCAAATAGCTCATTATTTCGATATCTTAAAAGAAACTAAAGATACCATTAGTTATACAGAACATATTGAGCCTAATTCAGGTTTTGCAATCGCTGGAATGTCTTATGAAGAGTACGTTGATATTAATAAAGATAAATTAAACGGACTGACTTATGACCAAATACTAAATTATCTCAATAATTCTAAAAAAGAGGATCGGCTTGAAAAATACAAAAAATTACTAAAGTTTAGAAATATTCCTTTTGAAGCTGATATATTTACTTGGAATGATGTTGATTAAACCTAATTAATAAAAGCATATACGGCTGTACAAGCATAATGTTCTAAGAATTTATCATTATGGTAATCATATTTAGACATTACTATTCTAGGTTTTTCTTCCCCTTCAAATAAAATGATCTGAAATCCTAATTCGTAATCTTTAAATCTAGCAGTAAAATAATCTTCGCCTGTATCTAATTCACTACTCTTGATGATTTGAAATTGACCTTTTTGATCATCAAAATAATGAAATGCTGTTGCTTCCAGCTTAAAATTGAGAGGTTTATACTTTCTTCCAAACAAAGCTGATTTTAGATTAAGACAACTAATTTCAAGCCCTTGATCAGCAAATGATTTATTTGGAAATAAAATTAAGATTAAAATGATTATTTTTCTCATTTATTAAAATCATAGAAATCGCTGATTTCTCTAAATTTATGTCGTTCTCTTCGCCACAAATAAAAAAAAGTTAGGATCAATAAAGGTTGTAAAATAACAAAAATAAGAATGTTAATTAATTCATAACTCATCCCAGTGCGTTCAGCAATAATTTCAAGTACTAATACGCACCAGTTAAAAAAATCATTTATCATAATTTTTTATGTGCAAGTTCTCTGCAAAGCTTATTGGCTTCTAACACAGAAGGAATAAGTTTATCTAATTTCCAACTATTACTTCGAATATCAAAATATCTATCTGCTTTAAAATCTAATCCGTCTACAATCTCTATTTCATATTTTTGAAACTCATCATAAAATTCTTTTAAAAAATAAACATATTCCTTAATAGGATAAGAGCCTAAGCTTAGATGAACACGGTAACCCATTAAAAAAGGTGATATATCTTGAACTGAAGCTGTTATATCCTCACCATTTATCTTAATTGGAATATTCTTGTTTAATAATTGCTTAATGTCTCCAGGTTTCTCATAGGTATAAACAGTAAATGTATTATAAACTTTTTCACAATCATCCTCTGCTCTTATCCAAAAGTTAAGATTATCCCCATGGGTAACCTCGCCACTAACACGAGCAAATGATAATGTTTTATATCTATCGATAGTCCACTCGGAGGATTGAGCTTGGTAAGCAATTACTAATAAAAATAAGAATAAATGTAATGATATAAAAATTGCAAACCGCTTCAAGATTTAAGCTCCACCTTAAAACCATCACTTTTTAGAAGTGAAGTTATTTTATCTAATAATAAACTGTGATGAGTATTGGGGCTTACTTTGAATTTAAAAGTTTGTTTATAGACTGGGATAGAATTACCGTATGAGATGAAAGTTGATACATGACAATATTTGTGAATATCGTTTATTTCCATTAATTAGCGCTCCTTATGGGTTGGGTTTTTAAAAGTAAGTAACTTATAGTTGGTAATAGTGGTTCCAATCCTTTTTCGAGGGAGTTGCCTACGTGATAACAAGGAAGATAATGAAAAGAAACGTAAACAGGATGAAAAAAGATTGGAAATCCAATGCATAATTTAACTAATCAAACTGATTTGTTTTCATTCAGTCTAAACTTTGTTAAAAAAAAGATAATTAAATTTGAATTATGGAATTATTCTTAATATTAAAAATTATATTTATCATAGGGGCAGTAATCGCAGTTTACGCTGTTGCTAGAAACCTTGATATTATTAAGATTATTTTAATTTATTGGAAAGATTTAATTCTTAGAAAGTAGTTTAACTAGCTTCTTAACTTCTGGTTTTTTTACAGATGATTTTGATGTCATCATACATGCTTCAGATTTTAATATTTCTCCATCCTTTAAAATACGAAGATTGTTAGCTTTTAAAGTCTCACCAGTTGAGGTTATATCGGTGATAATTTCACTTGATCCAGTGAATGGATAAGCCTCCGTTGCCCCTAAACTTCCAACTAATTTAAATTGTGTAACCCCTTTTGAAAATAAAAATTCTCTAGTTAGGTTTGGATATTTGGTTGCAACTCTTAATCTTTTTTTCTTTTTATCTTTAAATTCAAATGCGATTTCCTCTAAATCAGCAACGGTTTGAACATCGATCCATGGATCAGGAATTGCAACAACTAAGTTTGCTTTTCCAAAATCATATCTTTTAGTTACATTGATTTTATTTTGAATATTTACTTCGCTCTCTTTTAATAGATCAAATCCTGAAAAACCAAGATCTAATGAACCATCTCCCAGTCTTTCAACTATCTCTCTTGCATGAAGATATAGAACTTTAACATTTTTTAATTGTTCTATAGATCCTAATAAATCTCTTTCACCACGCTCAGAAACTAGATGTAATTTATTTTTTTTGAATATTTTTAAAATATCTTTTCGAAGTCTACCTTTGCTTGGAATACCAATATTAATTATACTTTTTTTCATTAATAATTTAAATTTAAAGCCGCTCCAACTGCGGCTACTTGATTTTTGGTACCAAGATCTGAAATTAATTTATCATATCTTCCGCCGTTAATTATGTTTCTGTTTTTTGTTTTAGAATTGATATCAATTTTAAATACCATACCTGTGTAATATTCTAACTGTCTTCCAAATGAAGCAGAGAACACAACATTTAATTTTGAAATTTTATCATTTGAGATTGGAAAATATTTTTGATCAACTACTAAATTAATTTTATTCTTTTTAAAAAAATTATTAAGTTCGCTTGCAGCTTTATTAATTGGACATTTAATTTTTAAAAATTCCTTAATAATCTTTGATACGTTTTCACCCTTTTTTGTGCCTCTTGGATCCCTAATTTTGTTATCAAATCTTTTTAAAATTTCATCAATTGACCTTCCAGCAATAACCTTAGATAGATCTTCTTTTAACATCTTAAAATATCGTTTTTTATCAATCTCAACGATAGTTGGATCTACATCTGAATTGGTTTCTAATCTTTTCAAAAGATCATTAAAATATTTCTCTCTCCAAAAGTGTCTTGATAATCTTAACTTCCAACGCTTTGGGATATCTAGCTTTGAAATTAATAAATTAAAGATTTCAACATTGCCGATAGTTAGTGTGCCTGATGTATATTTAATATTTTGAAGTGATTTTAAAGAGGTATTGATTATTTCTTTATCATCATTCTTTTCATCTTTAGATCCAATGATTTCAAATCCAACTTGGTCTCTAATAATAGAGTCTTTTTTATTTTGTGACTTACGATAAGCCTGGCCACTATAAAAAATTTTTTCTTTTCCTTTTAAATTATTTTCTAAATACCTAAGACATGAGGCGATAGTTAAGTCGGGTCTAAGGCAAAGCTCACTTCCATTTTGATCAATAAATGAAAATATAAATTTTCTGAAGTTTTCACCTGATCTTTGAACAATATGATTAGCCTCAATTACTGAAGGTAAATCAATATACTTAAATCCTTTAGATTTGACTGATCTAAGGATATTTTCAGATAAGTTTTTTGACTTCATCTACTAAATTTGCTTTTGGAATTGTTTGATTGTTTTCACCCTTAACACCTTTAAGGTTTTTAATAGTAACTGTGTTATCGTTAAATTCATTTTCTCCACAAATAACAGCAACAGTTAATTGACGTTTATTTGCTAAATCAAGTTGTTTACCTAGGTTTTTTTTAGTGTTCAAAAAAACTTCAGCGTTGATATTATTGTCTCTTAATTGATCAACTAATTCATAATAATTTTTCAAATATTTTTGATCCATGACACAAACTAAAACTGGTTTTTGATCTTCAACTTTAATTTGATCTAATTGCATTAAAGCAAATAGCAATCTATCTACACCAAAGCTTATTCCTGTTCCCGGAATATCAACACCCCTAAATCTAGATATCAATTTTGCATAAGATCCCCCTGAGCATATGCTTCCAATATCTACTTCTTTTCCTTTGTTATTGGTGACTTTGAAATTTAAATTAGTCTCTACAATAAAGTCCGAGTAATAAGCAAGACCTCTAACGATTGTAAAATTAGTCTTAACTTGATTTAAATTTGATCCATATCCTAACACCTCAAATACATTTTCAAGCTCACTAATTCCCTCTTGAGATAAAGGATTTTTTAAAGTTTCTTTTAATTGTTTTAACTCTTTTATTTTTAAAAAATTTAATATTTGCGCAGCTTGATCATTGGATAGATCCGCCCCTTTAGTAATAGCACCACTTTGATCTTTTCTTTCTTTTTTAAGAAGATCTTCAACTCCTTTTAAACCAAATCCAGGTTTATCTAATTTATCAATTGCTCGAATAACCTTAATTTGTTTTTCTTCAGAAATTTTTAATTCATCAATTAATCCTTGAACAATTTTTCTATTACTTACATTGATAATGAATTGATCTTTGTTTAATCCACAATCTGACAATGTGCTTGAGATTAAGTTACAAAGTTCAGCATTCGCTTGAGCAGGATTAACATTTCCAACTATATCAAAGTCGGCTTGCATAAATTCTCTATAACGTCCATTTCCAGCTTTTTCGTTACGAAATACGTTTTGGATTGCATATCTTTTAAATATTGAAGGTAGCTCTTGATTGTTTTGAGCAACAAATCTTGCTAATGGACTGGATAGATCATATCGAAGGGTAATGCTTTTTTCACCATCTTGAAATGAGAATACATCAGACATAGGATTGCTATCGTCTTCTGCAAGAAAAGATCCTATATTTTCACTAATTTCAAACGAAGGGGTTTCAAGAGCTTCTGCTCCAAACTTTATAAAATTATTCTCAATCGCTTTTAATAGCTTTTTTTTGAGAAGAAGTTTTTTATCCCAACGATCTTCAAAACCTGAAGGTAATCCAGGTACTAATTTATTATCTTTATTCATTTTTTGGTACCCGGGCTGAGAATCGAACTCAAACTTAAAGTTCCACAAACTTTCGTGCTAACCGTTACACCACCCAGGCATTCCTTGTTTTTATATTATTTTTGTGTGGATTAAAAATTATATTATAAATAAATAGCCTACAGGCTATGGAAACAGATTCTATGAGAACTTCTTGAAGTCTCTCTATATGTAATATTTATAATCATGGGCTGTCTTTTAGACAATAATTGTTATTATTCAAGGTAAAAATAAAAGGGACGTTAATCTAATAGTAGATTTAACGCCCTTAGAAATATTTAAAAATTAGTCTATTTTTTTTAGATTAACTGCAGAAGGACCTTTTGGGCCATCTTCTAATGTAAACTCAATTTTATCACCTTCATTTAGATATCTCATGTCAGCTGCTTTAACTGCTGAAGCATGCACAAAGGCATCTTTTTCTTTGTCATCTCTTTCAATGAAACCGTAGCCTTTTTTACCATTGTACCATTTAATTTTACCAGTTAGTGTACTCATCTTATTTCTTAGTCCTTTAGTTATTTATTATATAAATAAGTTAATTTCTTTTAAAATTATTTCAAGATGAAAAGTAGATGGTGGTGCCTCGGGAAGGATTCGCACCTCCGACACAAGCCTTTTCAGGGCTCTGCTCTACTCCTGAGCTACCGAGGCAAAAATTAACCTCTAAAGATTATTCTGCCTTTTGTAAGGTCGTAAGGTGTCATTTCGACTGTCACGTTATCGCCTTGCAATACTCTAATTCTGTTTTTTCTCAACTTACCAGCAGTATGAGCGGTAACAGTATGCCCATTCTCTAGCTTAACTCTAAACATTGCATTTGGAAGGAGGTCCATAACTACTCCTTTAAAATTAAGCAAATCTTGTTTAGACAATTTTATTTTCTCCTAATTCTCTTTTTTACAGATTGAGCATGTCCTGCCAATCCTTCATAATTTGCAAGTGTTATAACTGAAGGGGCAAGCTTTTCAATACCCTTTTTAGATAAGTTTATATAGGAAATCCGTTTATAAAATTCATTTACACTTACTCCACTTGAATATTTTGCTGAACCATTGGTAGGTAATATGTGGTTTGAGCCAACATTATAATCACTCATTGCCATTACAGCATATTTTCCTAAACAAACAGATCCTGCGTTTTTAATTTTTGGAATAAATGATTTATAGTTTTTTACGTTCAACTCCAAGTGTTCAGGAGATATTTTGTTTGAAACTTCAATTATTTTTTTGTCAGAACTAATGTGCATTAAAATTCCATTGTTTGATAAACTGTGTCTTGCAATAGATGATCTTGGAATTTCTTTTAATTGATTAGAAATTTCATTTTGAACTTTATCTATTAAAGATTTGTCTTTTGAAATTAAAATACATTGAGCAAGATTATCGTGTTCTGCTTGTCCTATTAAATCACTTGCAATCCATTCTGGATTTGAAAATTTATCACAAACTATAGTGACTTCAGAAGGGCCTGCTGTCATTCCCTCAATTCCAACATCTCCAAAAACTTCTTTTTTAGCTGCAGCCACATAAGCGTTGCCAGGACCTACTATTTTATTAACTTTATTTATTTTCTTTGTTCCATAAGCAACAGCTGCAATCGCTGATGGTCCACCAATAGAATAAATTTCTTTAATTTTACATTTACGTGCTGCGTATAACACTGCTGGATTTTGTTTTCCTTTAAATCCAGGATTAATCATCACAATTCTTTTAACTCCTGCAACAATTGCTGGAATAGCATTCATTAATACACTTGAAGGATATGAAGCAGTCGAACCGGGTACATAAATTGCAACTGACTCTAAGGGTAAATATTTATAATCAAGTTTATTTTTGTACTTATCAACGTAAGAGATGTTTTTAAATTTTTGAAGAGAGTGAAATTTATAAATTCTATTGTATGCAATATCGATAGCTTGCTTTACTTTTTTATCTAGTGATTTTATTGAATTAGTAATCTGTTTTTGAGAAGGAATAATTGTAGTATTTTTATTAAATCTTTTTTCATATTCTACTAAAGCTTTATCTCCATTTTTTTTGACATCTTTAATAATACTTGAAACTGAAACCGAGCTTGATTGTACTTTTTTTTTTCTTTGCAAAAGCAAACTATCTAAATTTTTATCAAAATTTTTACTCTTACTATTTAATATTTTCATTAGTCTTTAATTTCGTTTTGATCTTCTAGTCTTACTTCAATTGTTTCTGTAGTTAAAGCAATGTGGGCATTATTATTAAAAATTAAATTAATTTCATAATCATCTTTGTTTTTTAGATAATCTATTGCAATCAATTCTAAAACTAAATCCTCGTTTTTTTGATCTATATTTTTAGATTTTACTTTGTCGACAAAATCAAACCTGCAAATACTGTTAATTTCCTTATCTTCTTGATCTGTTTCAATTTTAGTTCTCTCAATTGATAATAAGAAAACTTTATTTGATGCCAAATATTTTATATTAGATACTTTAACTTTAGCTCCGGCGCTACACGCTGAAATCATTTGTAAACCTTCATTATCAGAAGCTATAATTTTAGCTAAATATTTCTTATCCATTAATTAACTCTTCTAATTTTTGCTCCAACTTTTTTTAATTTCTTTTCTATATTTTCGTATCCACGATCAAGATGATAAATTCTATTGATTACCGATTTTCCATTTGCAGTTAAGGCAGCGAGGACTAATGAAACAGAAGCTCTTAAGTCGGTTGCCATCAATTCAGCTGCTTCAAAATTAATATTACCAGTAACTTTTGCTTTATTACCATTCGTTGAAATTTTAGCACCCATTCGATTTAGTTCAGCAACATGCATAAATCTGTTTTCAAAAATATCCTCTTTGATTACAGATTGTTTATTTGCTTTACACAACAACACCATTATTTGAGCCTGTAAATCAGTTGGAAAACCAGGATATGGTGTCGTTTTGATATTCATACTTTTAATTTTTTTATTTCCTACAATATGAATTTCATCTTTCTTAACTCTAATTTTTGCTCCTATTTTTTTTAAAGTATCAATTTCTGTTTGAATAATTTTGGGAATAACATTTTTTATCTTTAAATTTCCTTCTGTTACCGCTGCTGCCACTAAATAAGTTCCAGCTTCAATTCGATCAAACATTACTGGATAATTAATTTCGTTGACCTCTGACACTCCTTCAATTTTAACTGTACGCTTACTAATCCATTTGATATTGCACCCCATACTTAATAAAAAATTAACTAAATCTTTTATTTCAGGTTCAATTGCACAGTTGCTTAAAACCGTAGATCCTTTTGCAAAACTTGCAGCAATGATTAAATTTTCAGTAGCACCAACTGATATTTTTGAAAATTTTATTTTACTTCCAATTAATCCCTTTGGTGCCTTAGCATGAACATACCCTTGAATAATTTTATATTTAACGCCTAACTTTGATAAAGCATCTAAATGTATATCAACAGGCCTAGTCCCTATTGCACAACCACCAGGTAAGGATACTTTTGCTTTACCAAATTTAGCAAGCAAAGGCCCAAGGACTAAAATTCCTGCTCTCATAGTTTTTACCAAACTATAAGAGGCAAAATTTTTGTTTTGTTTTTTGTTATCAATAGTTAAATTATTTTTATTAAAGTCAATTTTAGAGCCTAACGATTGCAACAAACTTACCATTGTCTCAATATCTTTTACTCTAGGTAAATTTTTTAGATAAACTTTTTTTCTAGATAATAAAGTTGCTGCTAAAATTGGAAGAGAGGCGTTTTTTGATCCTGATATTTTTATTTGTCCTTTGAGCTTATTCGCTCCAAAGACTTCTAGTTTTTGCATAACTATACTTTAGGTAATGTTACCCCAGTTTGGCCCATATATTTTCCATCCCGATCTGCATATGTTACTTCTGGTTTTTCATTTCCCTTTAAAAAAATAAATTGGGCAACCCCTTCATTAGCATATATTTTTGCAGGTAAAGGTGTGGTGTTAGAAAACTCAAGTGTTACATACCCTTCCCAACCTGGTTCTAAAGGGGTAACATTAACAATAATTCCACATCTTGCATAAGTAGATTTACCTAAACAAATGACTAAGACATCATCTGGAATTTTAAACTTTTCAACTGTTCTGGCTAAAACGAATGAATTAGGTGGAATAATACATTCTGATGTATTTTTAGTTACAAAGTTTGTTGGTTTAAAATTTTTTGGATCCACTATCTCTGAGTTCACATTGGTAAAAATTTTAAACTCATCAGAAACTCTTGCATCATAACCAAAAGAAGAAAGTCCATAAGAAATGCTATTCCCTCTCACTTGTTTTTCTTCAAAAGGAGAAATCATTTCTTGTTCTTTAGACATTTTTCTTATCCACTTGTCTGATAATACTGTCATTATTTAGTTTTCTTCTTAGTCTTTTTTTGAAAAAGTTTTCTTTTTTTTAAGTTTTTTCTAAGTGCTAAGCTTAAACGCTCATTTTTTTCTTTAGAATTCATTCTTTATCTGGATTAGTAAGGAAGTCTAATGTGATAGGCTTAGAAGCATCTAACGTTTTAGGCTTAACCTCTTCTTCTTTAGGTCCTTCTTTAGCTAAACGTTTAGCTCTTTTTTCAGCGAGCTTTTTTTCTCTTTTAGCTTGCTTCTCCATAAGCTTATTTCCTTTAGTAGATTTATAATCGTAATGAATTCCCATAAAATTTTCCTCACGTAGATATAAAGCATATTCATCAAAAAATTAAGGCAATATTTTGAAAAAAATGCTTTATTATCAGTAAATATTATTTTGATCATAAGCTCCTATAGATAAATGGTATATCAAGTCATTGGTAATGACTAATTCCCTGGTCAGTACAGGGTGGGAGCACCATAATCAATTTTTGTTAAAAATTTTTCTTAAAAAAATTGATGATAAAATTAATCCAAAAAAAGCTATAATTGGCAAATAAATATCTGGTGAAAAAATAATATCAGTTATTCCAGGTACTTCTGAATTCCGATCAATAACTTTTTCTAGACCATTGCCAATGGAAACCATCACAAAAACTCCAGGTACAATTCCAAGTAAAGTCGAAAAAAAATAGTTTTTTAGTTTCACATTAAAAAGAGTAGGTAAAAGACATTGTAGAATCCAGGGGATCCCACCTATTATACGATATAAAAATAGATATATAAATTCTGATTTTTTAAATTTTTGTTCAAGATTTTTAAATTTATTTAAAAATTTTTCTCTAATTAATTCTTTTAAGAAATAATTACCAAATAAATATAAGAAAGTTCCACCGATACTTAATCCTAAAACAACTAGCAATGTTCCAATCCATTTTCCAAAAATAAATCCGCCTATCAATGCAACAGGAGAACCAAACCCTAAAAATGGAAACACCCATAATATCGTTAGTCCTAGAAAAATTATTGATAGCAAAAATAAATTTGAATTTTTAAGTTCAAAAAAATAAGATCTATTTTCTCTAATAAAATCATAAGAAGTTATTTCCTGAAGGCTAAATTTTGAAAAGAAAAAATATAAAAATAAACAAATGGCTGTAAGATAAAATAATCCTACAAATAATTTAATTTTTTTAGGTTTTTCCATTAAATACAATGCTAATTATATAATCTTCTATTTGCTATTTATATATTTAGTTACTATAAAGGGCGAAAATTAATAAATTTTAACCACATTTTATGAAGCGAACATACCAACCATCTAACGTTAAACGAGCCAGAAAACATGGTTTTAGATCAAAAATGAAGACTAAGGGTGGACAAAAACTTTTGGCTAGACGAAGAGCAAGAGGAAGAAAATCGTTAACAGTATCAGTCTAGATAAATGAAAAGCAAAATACTTGCTCTTTCAAAAAACGAAGAATTCAAAAATCTACTAAAGCAAAAAAAAATTTCTAACAAGTATGTTACAATTTTTTTTGGCAACTTGGCTAACAAAGATGATAGCAAACTTAATATTAGTTTTGTGACTAAAAAGAAAATTGGGAATGCAGTAAAAAGAAATAAAATTAAACGTAGATTAAGAAATATAGTTAATGAGGCAGTTAAAAAGGTATCGTTAAAATTTAACTATTCATATCTTGTTATTGCCAAGGCAACTATGCTAAACAATGAATACAAAAATATAAAAGAAACTCTATTTCAGGATTTAGAAAAAATTAAATAATGAACATTTTCACAAATATTTTAATTAAATTTATTAAAGGTTATAAATTTCTAATTAGCCCACTACTTGGTCAATCATGCAGATATTTACCAACTTGCTCAGAGTACAGTATAGAAGCTTTAAAAGAATTTGGTCTAGTCAAAGGAACTTTCATGAGTTTAAAAAGAATTCTATCGTGCCATCCGATAAAGTTTTTAGGAGGTGGGGATGGCTTTGATCCCGTCAAAAAAGAAGTGAAAGCAAAAAAATAATGGATACTAAAAATGTCATTGCAGCAATTTCTTTATCGGCAGCGGTAATAATTTTATATTCGCTTTTTTTTGCTCCCCCACCAATCACTAAAGAACAATTAGCAGAAAAAAATAAAACTGAACAAAATACAGATACTCCAAGTTTAGACCAAAAAGAAACCATTACTGAAATTACAAGAGAAGAGGCTTTAAGCCAAAGTAAGAGAATTCAATTTGAAAACCAAAACATTATTGGTTCAATTTCTTTAAAGGGTGCTGCAATCGACGACTTAACTTTCAAAGAATACAATGTTGCTTTGGAAAGTGACGAGAAAGTTAAACTTTTATCACCAAGAAATACTAAAGAAGGATACTTTATAGAAAGTGGATTTATAACTACAGATAAAAATATTGAAGTTCCAAATTCAAATTCGGAATGGTCTGTATCTGGAAACAGCAAACTTACTAGTCAGTCTCCTATTAAATTATCCTGGACTAATGGACAGGGAATTACTTTTGAAAAAGAGATAGCTTTAGATGAAAAATTTTTATTCTCAATTAAACAGAAAGTAATTAATTCAACTAATAAAGAGTATGATTTCTATTCATATGGACAAATAATTAGAAAGCAAATTCCTGATATATCAAACTTTTATATTCTTCACGAAGGACTTTTAGCAACATTAGATGATGAGCTAATCGAAGAAGATTACGATGACATCCAAGAAGAAAAATTTTCAAGAACTTCACAAAAAGGATGGCTTGGAATATCTGATAAGTTCTGGATCACTTCATTAATACCTCCGAGTGGTAAAGAATTTAAAACTACATTTGATTACAAAGATAAATTTAGAGCTAACTTTGTAGCAACTGAGCCTCTTGAGCTAAACGGAAACTCTAGCATCGAAGATAAGATGCAAATAATTGTTGCGGCTAAAAGAGTGGATGTAATTGATGGTTACGCAGAGTCTTTAAATATAGATAAATTTGATTTAGCAATAGATTGGGGCTTTTTATATTTTATCACCAAGCCTTTATTTTACGGGATAGATTACTTCTTTAAATTGCTTGGAAATTATGGTCTTGCGATCATTGCGATCACTATTTGTATTCGACTAGCATTTTTCCCACTTGCAAACTTTTCATTTAGAAGTATGGCGAAAATGAAAGCACTTCAGCCTGAAATGGCTAGATTAAAATCTCTTTATGGTGACAAAGATAAAATGAAACTTCAGCAAGAAATGATGGCTCTTTATAAAAAAGAAAAAGTAAATCCTATGTCTGGATGTTTGCCTATACTAGTTCAAATTCCAGTATTTTTTGCATTATATAAAGTATTATTTGTAACCATTGAAATGAGACAAATGCCATTTTATGGTTGGATTAAGGATTTATCAGAAAGAGATCCAACATCTCTTTTCAATTTATTTGGCTTATTGCCTTACGATGTTCCATCTTTTTTAATGATTGGTGCGTGGCCTATTGCAATGGGTGTATCAATGTTTATTCAACAAAAACTTAACCCTGCTCCAACAGATCCTATGCAGGCTAAAATATTTATGTTCTTTCCACTTTTCCTTACAATAATTTTGGCTCCATTCCCTGCTGGACTAGTTATTTATTGGACTGTTAATAATATTTTAACTATGGCTCAACAAGTTTTCATTATGAAGAGAACTACAGTTAAAACAGTTACTTAATGCTGGAAATAAAAGAAGAAGAATTAAATAAAATCCTCCCATCAGATGGTCCTTCAATTGATGAAGTTAAAAGATATTTAGAAAAATATAACGATGAATACATTGTTATAAAATGTGGTGGAAGCGTTTTAGTTGATCAAAATTTATTCGAAATTTTTATAAAAGATATTACCACCCTTAATAAATTAGGTTTTATTCCTATTATTGTGCATGGTGGGGGTAAAAGAATAAGCAATAAATTAAATGAGCTTGGAATAAAAAGTGAATTTATTAAAGGACTTCGAGTTACCGGAAAAGAAACAATTGAGGTAGTTGAGCAAGTTTTAATAGAATTCAATCAAGAGATAGTAGAAGCCCTTAAAAAACAATCTTGTAATAGTGAAACAATTAACTCAAAAATTAATAATATTATTAGTGTAATTAAAGAAAATGATGAATTAGGATTTGTTGGAACACCAACTAAAATTGATCAATCTATTATTGATAAAATTGTAAACGATAAAAAAGTTCCAGTAATTGCACCGTTGGGTCTAGATGAGAGCAATCAAACGTATAATATAAACGCAGATACAGCAGCTGGTTATATTGCAAAAAAAATTGAGGCAAGAAGACTGATCATTATGAGTGATGTTGAGGGTGTCTTAGATAATAACCAAAAATTAATTCCTGAAATTAACTCAACTTCAATCAAGGAATTAATTGAAAATGAAACTATTACTGGGGGTATGATCCCCAAAATCAATAATTGTCTAGATGTTGCAAGCAATGGAGTAAAAGGTGTGGTAATTATTGATGGTCGAAAAAACCATTCTATTCTTTTTGAGCTATTATCAGATAAAGGATCAGGAACGCTAATAAGACAATGAAAGATTTAATCGATATAAAATATTGGATATTTGATCTTGATAACACTCTTTATAGTGGTCAAACTCAGGTTTTTTCTGAAGTAGATAAAAAGATGTCTTCTTTCATCTCTGAAAAATTTAATGTCAATCTTATAAAAGCAAAAGAAATTCAAAAAAAATATTTCTATGAATATGGGACAACACTCTCGGGCTTAATGAATCACGACAATATTGATCCACAAGAATTTTTAGAATTTGTTCACGATATTGATATTAGTTGGTTACCAAAAGATGAAGTTTTAAGAGAGGAGCTGATTAAGATAAAAGAAAAAAAGATTATTTTTACTAACGGATCTCATGCTCACGTTGAAAATGTTACAAAACAACTTGGTATTGATGGATTATTTGATGGAGCCTTTGATATCACCGATGCAAATTATGTGCCAAAACCGCATTTAGATCCATATCAAAAATTGATTAAAAAATTTGATTTAGATCCAAATCAATCAATTCTAATTGAAGATATCGCTCACAACTTAGAACAAGCTAAAAATTTAGGAATGAAAACTTGTTGGTTGGAAAATGAAGAAACCTTTGCCAAAAAAGACTCGGACAAACCATATATAGATTATAAGATTAAGAACTTGCCTTCTTTTCTTCAAGAAATTAATATATTAAAGAACAATTAAATTAACTATCTAAATAAAAATTATGAGTGATATCGAAAAAATAATAAATGATGCGTGGGAAAATAGAGATAACGTAAACCAAGATTCTGAACAAAGTTTAAAAGATACCATCAATCAAATGATTGCTGATTTAGATAGTGGTAAAGTTAGAGTTGCAGAAAAAATTAATGGGGAATGGGTTACTCATCAACATATTAAAAAAGCAATAATGCTAAGTTTTAGAATTTACCCAATGGAAAATTTAAATGGCCCTTATAGTAGCTGGTACGACAAAGCACATTTACTAAAAGGTAAAACTGCTGGTTGGACAAAAGAAGATCATGAAAAAGCCGGATTTAGAATGGTACCAAACTCTCCTGTAAGAAAAGGATCTTTTGTAGGTAAAAATGCAGTACTGATGCCGTGCTATGTAAATATTGGAGCATATATCGATGAAGGCACTATGATGGATACTTTTAGTCGTGCGGGTAGTTGTTGCCAAATTGGAAAGAATTGTCATATCTCTGCAGGAAGTGGAATAGGCGGAGTGTTAGAACCAGCTCAAGCATTACCTACTATTATTGAAGACAATTGTTTTATTGGAGCGATGTCAGAAGTTGTTGAGGGTGTGATAGTTGGAGAAGGATCAGTTTTAAGTATGGGAATGTACATTGGTCAATCTACCAAAATAGTAAATAGAAAAACTGGAGAAATCACTTATGGAAAAATTCCTCCTTATTCTGTGGTAGTACCCGGATCATTGCCAGATAAAAATAATGCTTCTGCCCCTTCTCTTTATTGTGCAGTTATCATTAAACAAGTGGATGAAAAAACAAGATCTAAAACTTCTGTAAACGATCTTTTAAGAGAATAGATTTATTATGGCTTTAATTAATGAACTTCAATTAGCTAAGGAGCTAATTAAATTTCCGACCGTTACACCTGTTGATGCTGGTATAATGAAGTTTTTAGAAAAAAAACTTAAAACACTAGGATTTAAAACTAAAATTTTAGAGTTCAAAGAGAAGAATAGCAAACCAGTAAAAAATCTTTACGCAAGACTTGGTGATAAAGGACCAAATTTTTGTTATGCGGGTCACTTAGATGTGGTTCCTGCAGGAAATTTAAAGGAATGGACAGTAAACCCATTTAAACCGTCTGTTAAAAAAGGATACTTAATTGGTAGAGGTGCGAATGACATGAAAAGTTCAATTGCTGCATTTGTTTCTGCTGTGAGCAATTTTGTTGGAAATAAAAGAAAATTTAACGGCTCTATTAGTCTTTTGATTACTGGAGACGAAGAAGGTGTTGCAATCAATGGTACTAAAAAAGTAGTCGATTACTTAAGAAAGAAAAAAGAAAAAATAGATTTTTGCTTAGTTGGTGAGCCTACTAATCCAAATAAATTAGGTGAAATGATTAAAATTGGTCGAAGAGGAAGTATGACCGGTAGACTTTCAATTATAGGTGTTCAAGGACATGTAGCTTATCCCCAAAGAGCAAATAATCCATCCACAGCACTTGTACAAATTTTAAAAGAATTAAAAGATATTAAATTTGATAATGGTACAAAAGATTTTCAACCAACAAATCTAGAAGTTACTAAAATAAATATCGATAATTCTGCAGATAATGTAATTCCAGGTTTAGCTAATGCAAAATTTAATATTAGATTTAATAACAAACATACTTCAAGTTCTATAAAAAGGAAAATTGATACAATTGTAAAAAAAATATGTAATAAAAATAAATCAAAATATAAAATTGATTATAGTGTGTCTGGAGAAGCATTTCTTACAAAGCCAAATAATACAACTTTTATGATTAGAGACATCATTAAAAAAATTACAAAAATTAAACCTCGGCTATCAACTACGGGTGGCACATCTGACGCTAGATTTATTAGAAAAATAGCCCCATGCTTAGAATTTGGTTTAGTTGGCAAAACAATGCATAAAGTAGATGAAGCTGTCTCATTGTCTGATTTAAAAAAACTTACTTTGATTTATTCAAATATTTTACAAAATTATTTTAAGTGAAAACTGGTCTAGTTACCTCTGATACTTATCAAAATCATAATACAGGTGAAGGACATCCAGAACAAATAGCGCGTGTTTCAGTAATTATTGATAACTTTAAAAAGATAAATAATAAAAATCTTATATGGAGAAAACCCTCTATAATTTCTGATAAAATTATTCTAACAACCCATGATTTAGATTATGTTAATCTTGTTAAAGATTCTTTTCCCAAGAAAGGTTTTTCATCATTGGATGGGGATACAATTATTTCACCCGGTAGTAAAGATGCCACCTTTGATGCGGTAGGTTCAATTATTGCAGCCATTGATGGTGTTGAAAATAAAGAATTTAAAAATGCCTTTTGTGCTGTTCGTCCTCCTGGGCACCACTCTAGTCAAAATAAAGCAGCCGGTTTTTGTATTTTAAACTCTGTTTCAATAGGTGCTAATTACTTAATACAAAAATATAAATATAAGAAAATTGCAATTATTGATTTTGATGTTCATCATGGAAATGGAACTCAAGACATATTTTACGACAATGAAAATGTTCTTTTTATTTCAACTCATCAATACCCATATTATCCAGGGTCTGGATCTGAAAATGAAAGAGGTAAATTCAACAACATTAAGAATATTCCTCTTCCAGCTGGAACTGGGTCAGAAGAATACTTAAATGCATTTGAGCATGCTTTAAAAAAGTTAGAAGAGTTTAAGCCTGAATTTGTATTAATTAGCGCTGGTTTTGATGCACATGAAGCTGACCCACTAGCACAATTTAAACTTAAAACTGAAGATTATTATCTTATTACTAAAAGAATTTTGGATATTTCTAAAAAATTTTGTAATGGGAATGTGGTTTCAATTCTTGAAGGTGGCTATGATCTTAAAGCTCTTCAAGAAAGTACTCAACGACATGTCGACGCCCTGATAGAATTTAATTGATAATTCAAATATAAACTCTAAAAAAACTTTTATGAAACTTTATAGAATTAAAAAATCTAACATAGATAAAAAAGGTAGAGGGCTTTATGCAACTCAAGACATTAAAGCAGGTACTAAAATAATTGATTATGTTGGAAAACTAATTACAAAAAAGCAAACTGAAGAGTCAGATAAATATGATAATGGTAAGCCAATTTATTTATTCACTATCAATAAAAGATATGATCTAGACGGAGATTTTCCATGGAACACAGCAGGTTTAATTAATCACTCCTGTGATAATAATTGTGACTATGATGGAAAAGGTCTTAAAATTTGGGTGAAAGCAATCAAGGATATTAAAAAAGGTGAAGAATTTACTTGTGACTATGGTTTTGGATATGATGAAAATTACAAACAATTTCCATGTAAATGTAAATCTAAAAACTGTTGTGGTTATATAGTCCGATCAGAATCAAGATGGAGAATAAATAAAAAATTTTCAATGAGCAACAAGAATAAGTTAATAAACAACTCTCGCTAAAAAAAGTCCCTCTGGTGGTGCAGGAGGTGCGCAAAGAACTCTTTTCTTAGATTTAAATACTTTATCAAATTTTTTTAAATCCCATTTTTTTTCTCCTAAATACTTTAAACAACCCACCATAGATCTAACCTGTTGCTGTAAAAAGGATTGAGATTTAAATTCTATTTCAATTTTATTTCTTAATGATTTAATTTTTACTGATTTAATTGTTTTGATAGGACTTTTTGCATGGCAACTTGAAGATCTAAAAGTAGAGTAATCATGAGTGCCAACTAATTTTTTTGCTCCTTTTTTAATTAAATTTAGATCCAGAGGTTTTCTTACATGCCACCCTCTTTTTTTTTCAATCACAGGAGCACTAATCTGATTAAAAATTATATATTTATAAACTTTTTGTTTTGCAGAAAATCTTGAGTGAAATTTATTGCTTCTTTTTCTGATTTTTTTAATAGCCACCCCTTTATCATTTAAAAAATGATTAATTGATTTTAAAAACTTTGTTAAATCTATGATTTCATTTTTGCTATCAAAATGACCAGACTGTTCAATTGCATGAACACCCGTATCAGTTCTACCTGAACCATTTAAAATAATTTTTTCTTTTAAAAGTTTTGTGAGTTTTTCTTGAATGAGCCCTTGAATAGTTGATCCCTTTTTTTGAATTTGCCACCCTCTAAAATCTGTTCCCACATACTCAATAAGCAGTTGATACCTAGCCATTTAAATTACCTCACCTTTTTTAATTTGTGAACCAAGCATAAATTCACCAATATTTTGGGGCTTTTTCCCCTGTCTTTGGATTTCTTTAATCTTAATAGTTTGCTTATCCCCACAAACAATCTCTAGGTAATCAGAAACAATTTCTCCTGGCTTTCCAATTCCATTACCAATTTCTGCTTTTAAAATTTTGTATCTTTCACCCTTGTATATGAAAAATGCACCTGGTGCAGGATACAAACCATTTATTTTTCCAATAATAATTTTAGCTTCATCATTCCAATTAATCTCCCCCTCGGCCTTTTGAATTTTAGATGCATATGTTGCTTTTGAATGATCTTGCTCAATGAAGTTTGCTTTATCTTCTAAAATATCATCAACATTATCTAATATTTTCTCAGCTGCTATTAAAGATAATTTCTCAGATATATCACTAGCGTTTAGATTATTTATTAAATCTATTTTATAAGTATTACACACTGGGCCTGTATCAAGCTGTTCAGCTATTTTCATAACACTAACCCCTGTTTCTTTATCAAGGTTCATTATTGATCTTTGTATGGGAGCGGCACCTCTCCATTTTGGTAAAAGAGAAGCATGTATATTAATAAATCCCTTTTTAGTTAAATTTAAAAACTCTTTTGGGATAATCTGCCCATATGCAACAACAATTGCAAGATCTGCATCGATGCTTTTAAAATATTCATATTCTTCATTGTTATCTTTTAAATTTTTTGGAGTTCTAAAATCTAAATTTAAAGTTTCAGCAATCCCTTGTATAGGAGATTTATTAATTTTTTGACCTCTTTGTGATTTCTGAGGAGGTTGTGTATAAACATCTGATATTGGATAACCATTTTGATAAAGAGATTTTAAAATGGGTACAGCAAACATTGGTGTGCCCATGAAAACAATATTTTTTGCCATCAATTAAAGAACTGCAGTATTTGATTTTAATTTAGATAGCTTTTTTATGATCATAGATTTTTTTAATTTTGAAAGGTAATCGATAAATAATATTCCTTCTAAGTGATCCATTTCATGTTGAATACATGTAGCAAGTAAACCATCTGCCTTTAATAATTGTTTTTTTCCATTATAATCAAGGTATTCTACATCACATTTGCTTGGTCTATCTATCTCAGCAAATTGTTCAGGCACTGATAAACAACCTTCTTCGTGTGTGTTTTTAATTGGATCTTTATTTAAAATAACTGGATTTACAAAATATCTAGGTTCTTTTTTCCCGTCTTTATTAATATCCATCACTATAATTCTTTTTGGGATGCCAATTTGAATTGCTGCAAGACCTATACCATTAGCATCATACATTGTATCCAACATATCACTCATGAGTTTTTGTTCTTCTTTACCAACACTTTCAACAGGTTTTGAAATCTGTCTAAGCAATTTATTTGGTTCAGTGATTATAGTTTTAACAGCCATTACGAATTATTTTATTATAATTTCTAAACTTTTAAAGGAAGAACTTTTAATAAAAGTTTATTCCTAATCGAATCAGTATTCAATTGGTTGAGTGTATTTATTATAAAATAAACTGTATCATCATCTATATCCTCAATTTTCTCAGGCCCAATAACCTCTATAATTCTAAGTAATGCAGCTCCAATTTCTTTATTATCAAGCATTTTCTGAATATCTGAAGGCATCTCTGATTTGTTAACTTTATAAAGATTTTCATATTTTTTTGAGATTTCAATTCCATCAGACTTTAGAGCTTCAAGAAAAATTATATCTTTCTTAGATAAAGTGTATTTTTTATCTTTTTTTATTTTTTTTAAAAATTTATCAAGATCTTCTTCAATTTTCGATTTTGCATAATCTCCATTAAAATAATTTACCAATTTGGATTGGTGTAATATTTTATTGTTGTATTTTATTCTTTTATTAATGATTTCATCGCTTTTTAAATACTGATTATAAAAAGTAGTGAAATTAGATGGTACATCTGTTTCGTCAATTTGCTTTAAAGATTTTCTAAGTTCTTCATCAAAAGCATCCTCGATACCTTCAGATTTAAAGATATCTTTTAGAATTTTCATTAATTCTAGTTTTAGTTTTGGCTCCTCCGTCAAAAGCAATCTTTGATAAACTAAAGCTTTACCTTCAATGGATGATAGAGATTTATAAGACTCTTTAGTATTTAACAGCTGATTTATATTAAACTGAAATCTTTTATAAAACTGAAACAACTCTTCTTCTGAGTAATTTTTATCATGAGTTGCTTTTTCAATAGTTGAAATTGTTTCTATATCTGTAATCTCTACATCTTGAATTTTATATAATAAATTAGAAGATGATAAATACTTCCAAATTAATTTAGATGTGTCTTTGTTTGGTTCAAATACGAATTCAGGATTGGTTCTATGGGCTAAATGAAAATCTAGAATTGAATTTTCAGAAATTTCTTTATTTGCCTCATCTATATATCCAAATAGGTAATTAATTTTATTTTCGAAATATTCATCTGAAAAACCTAACTCTTTCTTTAAATCTAAAATTAATTGAGCTTCCTCATTTTTTCCATAATTAATTAAACAGTATAAATTAAATTTTGATAAATATTCATCTTCTAAAGGTTCTTTAATCTTAGAGAATATTTCACATGATTTTTTAACATCTGATTGAGACAAATATCTATCAACCATATATCTCATTAGCTCTGGATGAATGTTAGTGACTTGATTCTTAATAAGATATTCTTCTATTAAATCTAAGTTAGAGTTTTTAATGAGCCACTTTGTTTTAAATTTTAGAAATTCCTGATCAGTAATATTTTGATTTGGATAATAAGCATTCGTCAACAATGAAATATTAAGAATTTCAGATGCATCTTTTGAAAGTTCGTATTTATCTATGTTATTAAAAATTTTTTTTAATGTTAAACCATCAGAATTTGACCACATATTTATATCCAAACCATATTCTTGTGGATCATATAATCCTGCAATTTTAATTGTTTTTGACGTAAGTTCTTGGTCTAACTTTATAGAGTCTTCATTTTTATCTGATTGCATTTTATAGATAATGCTTTCAGAGATCTCTTGTTTATTTTCAATTGATAAATTTTCTTCAGAAATAGTTTCAACCTCTTTTTTTTCTAAATTCCAAATATCTACAGGCTTATCCTCCGCAAACGATGAGAGAGAAATTAAAGAAAAAATTACAATTGATAAATTTTTCTTATTTAACAATTTTGAAATTTTCATTTGGAATAGTTTTTTCTATTTCTTTTTTTGGAGCTGGGAAATCAATTTTATTTATAAAAAAAACAAGTCCCAACATAATTACAAGACCAATCATAGATTTTATAATTATAGCAATGATATTGGTTCTGCCTGAACTTGTATTTTTATTGAATTGCATATAACTTTAGTTAATTTCAAATTAAGACATATTTGTGTTTTTTCAATAAAGAAACTTATGAAATCAAAAGAAAATCTTGTGTTTTTAGGTATGATGGGATCTGGGAAGAGCTCTATTGGTTTACTAACTGCAAAAAGATTAAAGATTAAATTCATAGATGTAGATAAAGAAATTGAAAAAGAATTGGGCTTATCTATATCCAAAATATTTGTGACAAAAGGTGAAGATTATTTTAGAAAATTTGAAGAAAAAATAACTCTTAAAATACTAAAAATTAATTCAACTGTGGTTTCACTTGGTGGAGGGGCATTTATGAATAAAATTATAAGAAAAGAAATTCTAAAAAACCACATCTCTTTTTGGTTAAAATGGGATAATGAAACATTATTGAATAGAATTAAAAATAGTAAAAAAAGACCCCTTGCTTTTAACTCAACAAAAAATGAATTGATTGATTTAATAAAAAAACGATCTAACATTTATTCTAAAGCACAATATGAAATTAAATGTGATAAATTGTCAAAAAATGAAATTGTTAACAAAGTTTTAAAAAATTATGAAACCCATTAAGTTAAAAATTAATACTAAAACTCAAAAATATTCAATTATTATTGGTTCAAATTTAGGATCTAGTGTATCAAAAATTTTAAAAGAAAATTCAATAAACTTTAAACAATGTTTGCTCGTTATCGATAAAAATATTTCAAAACATTTTGTTTCAAAGATTAAAAAATCTTTTAACAAAAAAAAACTTCATGTTCATTATTTTAAAGCTAATGAAATGAACAAGAATTTTACAAGCGTAAACAAAATTTTAGATATTTTACTAACCAAAAACTTTTCAAGAGAGGATTGTGTTATATCTATTGGTGGGGGTATTACTGGAGATATAAGCGGTTTTGCAGCTAGTCTATTTAAAAGAGGATTAAAATTTATCAACATTCCAACTACGCTTTTATCACAAGTAGACTCATCGATTGGAGGAAAAACAGGAGTAAATACTAAATTTGGAAAAAACCTAATAGGAAGTTTTTATCAACCAAATTTGGTTATATCAGATGTTCAATTTCTAAAGACTTTACCAAAAAGAGAATTGATTTGTGGTTATGGTGAAATTTTAAAACATTCTTTAATTGCTAATAAAAGTTTTTATAAATTTTTAGATAAAAATAATGATAGAATTTTAAAACTTTCATCTCCATTTATTGAAAGAGCTATATATGAAAGCTGTAAAATAAAAAAAAATGTTGTCGAAAAAGATGAAAAAGAAAAAGGTTTAAGGAAAATATTAAATTTTGGTCACACATTTGCTCATGCTTATGAAGCTTCTTTGGGTTATTCAAAAAGACTTAACCATGGAGAAGCCGTAATACTTGGCATGCAAAGTGCATTAAGTTTTAGTTTAAAAAATAATTTAATTCAAAAAAGTGACTATTATTCAATTTTAAAACACATTTTAAAAGCGAGTTTACCATCAAATATAAAAAAATTTTTTAAAATTAGAGATTTAAATAAAATATTATCTTTTATGGCTAAAGATAAAAAAAATAATTCAAGTAATATTAATTTAGTTTTATTAAAAAAAATTGGACATCCAATTATAAATAGAGAGTATAAAAAAAATGATTTATCTGGGTTTCTAAAAAGTGAATTAAGAAATTAAAATTTGTATTGAATGGATATGTTCTTTCAATTCCTGATCTAAAATTTTATAGACTCTTTTGTTACTTTCAATTCTATTTAAAGCCTTTAATTCACTTGAGCTCAAAATAATTTTTAAATGATATCTACCATCTTGATTGCCAGCATGATTTTTGTGAAGAAAAGATTTATCTTCTATATTAATACTTTCGATATCAATTTGGTCAGTAAGTTTTTTTTTTACAATTGCAATTAACTCATTTATATCCATAAACTAAATCTATTATATATCATGAAAAATATTTGCGACTGGAATAATTGTAATGAAATTGGTGATTATAGAGCACCAGTTGAAAAAGATAACAGTAAAAAATATAGAATGCTTTGTCTAGAGCATGTGAAAGAGTTTAATAAAAATTGGAATTATTTTTCAGGAATGAATGATGATCAGGTATTGAATTTCTTAAAATCAGATATGATTTGGCACAAACCCACTCAAAGCTTTAGCTCTTCTGATAATTTCTTCAAAGTTCTGTGGAATAACACTTTAAGGGATGAATTAGACAAAGATAAAATTAATGGTGACTACAATCATATGCGTCAATTTAAATTTAACCATAAAGATATCAAAGCCTTTGGTATATTGGGAATTTCAGTGGGATTGAAGTGGGAAAAAGTTCAAGATAAGTTCAAATTACTTGTCAAAAAATATCACCCAGATATAAATGCCGGAAACAAAAAATATGAAGAAAAACTAAAATT
The DNA here is from genome assembly GCA_028226535.1 of Candidatus Pelagibacter sp. Next base: position 72,815 of record JAOJEG010000002.1, read on the forward strand.
AATAACTTTAGCTTACACTCAACTTAAAAATACTTATAGAGATAAAATTGACTCCAAATCTTAATATTCAACCCAACATAAAAGTTTCATTAAAACAAACTTTTGGAATCGACTCAGAAATGGAAGTGGATGCTTTTGCAGAGAAGAATGAATATGTTCCTGAAATAGACAAAAGTTACAAATTTGATAGAGACACTACAATGGCAATAGTCTCTGGTTTTGCTCACAACAAAAGAGTATTAGTTCAAGGATATCATGGTACTGGAAAATCAACGCACATAGAACAAATCGCTGCTAGACTAAACTGGCCTTGTATTCGAGTAAATTTAGATAGTCATGTAAGTAGAATTGATTTGATAGGGAAAGATGCAATTGTTCTTAAAGATGGAAAACAAATTACCCAATTTAACGAAGGTATTTTACCTTGGTCAATACAAAATCCAGTGGCACTAGTTTTTGATGAGTATGATGCTGGTAGACCAGATGTAATGTTTGTGATTCAAAGAGTTTTGGAGGCAGAAGGTAATTTTACTCTTCTGGATAAAAATAAAGTAATTAAACAAAATAAATTTTTTAGATTGTTTGCAACTTCAAACACTGTTGGATTAGGTGATACCACTGGTCTTTATCATGGAACACAACAAATAAATCAAGGACAAATGGATAGATGGAATATTGTCACTACTCTAAATTATCTAAGTCTTGATAGAGAATTAGATATTGTTTTAGCAAAAAATAAAAATCTGAATAACACTAAAGGAAAAGAAAAAGTTGCAAATATGATAAAAGTAGCCTCTTTAACCAGAAAAGGATTTATCGCAGGCGATATATCAACAGTAATGAGTCCCCGAACAGTTTTACATTGGGCAGAAAATTCAGAAATTTTTAAAGACACAGGTTATGCTTTTAGAGTAACTTTTCTCAATAAATGTGATGAAATTGAAAAAAATACTATCGCAGAATATTATCAAAGATGTTTTGGTGAGGAACTTCCAGAATCATTGATGAATATTCAGATTTAAATGAGTGGTAAAATAGATAGTTTAAAAGAAAAATTCAGACTTGCTTTAACTTCAACAGCAAAAGTAATTTCAGATGATTTTGAGTTAATAAATAAATCATCAGAAAAAGATAAAAAAAAAGAATTAAGCCCAATCGAAATTGACAACTTAACTAAGCCAAGTGATTTTATTAAATTACGTGCTGAAACAGATTCTTCTGCTTTAAAAAAAAAATTTTCTGATGAAAGTGTCTATAAAAAAAACCTTCCCTCTAATACTTCATCAAGATCTCTTTATAACATTGCTGAAAAAATAAGATATGAAGCCTTGGGTGGTAAAATGCTTAAGGGAATTGAAAAAAATTTTCAGCAGAATTACTCACATATCATTAATACTAAAAGAAAAGATCAGTTAAAAACAAAAGAAGATGTGCCAGTAACAGAGGCATTTGAGCTTTATATGCTTAAAAATTTTCATCAAATAAAGTTAAATCCTTTAACAACTAAAATGTTAAATTTTTGGGAAAAAGATTTTGAACAATCAGTAGAAAAACATAAAAAATTTTTACAAGCAAATTTAGAAAATCAAGAAAACTACAGTTCAAGATTCTCTCAAATTTTAGAGGAAATGGATATTTTTCAAACTGAAGAGGACGAAGAAAAAAAAGATGAAAATCAAGATCAAGGACAAGACAATCCCTCAAACGATGACCAGAATAAAGAAAAGGAAGACAATAAAGATGAGAATAATGATAAAGAAACACAAGCTACTTTAGATGCTGATTATAATGTTGATGAGTTTAATCTTGACGAACAGCTTTCAGATATTGAGTCCGATGAACAAAGTTCAGAACAAATTGTTCAAAAAAATCTTGATAATATCAATTTAGATTACAAAATTTTTACAACACAATATGATGAAGTAACAAAAGCTGAGAAATTAGAGAATGCAGATGAGGCAGCAAAGCTTCGTAAAACATTGGATCAACAACTAGTAGGATTTCAAGACGTCATAACTAAACTTGCAAATAAATTACAAAGACAGTTGCTTGCAAAACAAAATAGAGCATGGGATTTTGATTTAGAGGAAGGCTTACTTGATAGCTCAAAGCTACCAAGAATTATTATGGATCCATACAATTCGTTATCATTTAAAAAAGAAAAAGATTTAGATTTTAAAGATACAATCGTTACTTTATTAATTGATAATTCTGGATCAATGAGAGGAAGACCTATCACAATAGCTGCAATATGTGCTGATATTTTATCTAGAACTTTAGAAAGGTGTTCTGTGAAAGTTGAAATTTTAGGATTTACAACAAAAAATTGGAAAGGTGGACAAAGTAGAGAACTTTGGAATAAAAATTCTAAACCCAAAACTCCTGGAAGATTAAATGATTTAAGACATATAATTTATAAAGGTGCTGATACTCACTGGAGACAAGCTAAAAATAATTTAGGACTCATGCTGAAAGAGGGTCTGTTAAAAGAAAATATTGATGGAGAAGCTATTTCCTGGGCTTACAATAGAATTAAGAAGAGAAAAGAAGAAAGAAAAATTATGATGGTAATTTCTGATGGTGCGCCAGTAGATGACTCTACTCTTTCAGTAAATTCAGGTGATTTCTTAGAAAAACACTTAAAGAAAATGGTAAAATTCATAGAAACAAAAACTGAAATTGAAGTTTTAGCAATTGGGATTGGTCATGATGTTTCAAGATATTATGATAAGGCAATTAAAATTACAGATGTAAATGAATTAGGAGATGTTATGATATCTCAATTAAGTTCTTTATTTGAAACTAAAAGAAAATTTCACTAAATATTAAATAAATCTTTATTATTCCATTTAATAATCACTTCTGCTCCACTTCTGGTTATTGAGTTTCTGCAATTGATTGAGGCAAAATTTTTTTCTAAAAGTGTTTTTCCAATAAATAACCCTAATCCCAGACCAGCTTTCGACTTATCAATTGGGTCTTTTGTTCTTAAATATGGTTCACCAATTTTTGATAAGACATCTTTTGGATAACCATTACCATCATCTTCAATGGTGATTTCCGTGATTTCACTATCACTTTTTAAATTTATATAAATTGTCTCTTTAGAAAATTTATTAGCATTTCCTATAAAGTTTCTTAAACCATATACAATTTCTATAGATTTAGTTATTTTTTTTTGATTTGAAAATTGATCATGGTTAAAAATAAACTTTTTTTGACTAATCTCTTTAAATGAAGAAATAATTTCACTTAAATAGTCTTTCATAGAAAGATCTTTGTCAATGAACTCATCTTCTTCTACAGGATTTAAAGTTAATCGTTTTAAAATTTCATTACATCTTTCTACTTGGCTAGATAATAATTCTATATCCTTTTTTACATCATGTTGGTCTTGAAATTGTTTATTAAGATCATGGGCAATAATCTTGATAGTAGACAAAGGAGTTCCAAGTGAATGGGCTGCAGCAGCTGCTTGACCCCCTAAAGATAAAAGCTCATGTTCAGAAGCCATCACTTCTTCCATTTTTGCTAATGCTTCTCTTCTTAATCTAGACTGTGTTCCAAATGACATGGCTAAATAATTTAAAAAAACTAAAGCAATAACTAATGCAGTTGGAATAGAATAGTAATAATAATGATTATTATGAAGATCACTTTTAATAGGCAGTGGTAAATCATGATAATAAAAAGTTAAAAAAACTATTGTAATTGTTGTTAATAGCACCAATAAAGTATTAGTTCTTAAGCTTAAGTTTGAAGAGGAAAAGATACTAGGGACTATTAGAAAAATTATAAATGGATTAGTAATTCCTCCTGTTAGATAAAGTAGAGCTCCTAATTGCAATATATCAATTACTAAAAAAATAAAAGCTGATCTATCTGATAATTGTGTTTTTTTATATATAAAGATTAAAAATAGATTGCTTAAAGCACCTAAAAAAATAACTAAATCACAAATAATAAAATTAAAATTAAAATTTAAGAAAAAATAGACAAAGTTAACTGAAATTAATTGTCCTATAATTCCAATCCATCTTAAACTTATATAAGTTGATTTTTTAAAGAAATGATATTTTGAAGTTTCAAAGAACTTCATTATTAGATATCAAGATTTTGTACATTAATTGCGTTAGAAATTATAAAATCTTTTCTTAAAGCAACATCGTTACCCATTAATGTATGTATTAGACTTTGATCTTTCTTAAGATCTTTTGAATACTGTACTTGTAATAGATTTCTTGTTTCTGGATCAAGAGTTGTGCTCCATAATTCTTCTGGGTTCATCTCACCTAAACCTTTAAATCTTTGAATATTCATTTTTGATTTTTCTAGATCTAATTCTTTCATAAACTCTTTAGATCCTCTTTTTAATTTTTTTAATTCTTTATTGTTATTAACAATGTAATCTTCTAACTCTTTTTCATCTTTAATATATATTCCCTTTGTTCCTTTATTTATTTTGAACAATGGAGGTTGAGCTAAATATACATGTCCATTTTCAATTAACTTATTGAATGGTTTGTTATTAAAAAAAGTTAATAGAAGAGCTCTAATGTGTGATCCATCTACATCAGCATCCGTCATAATGATAATTTTTCCATACCTTAGATCTTTTAAATCTATTTCTTGTACTTTTGGATCTAGTCCCAGGGCGTTGATTAAAGTAACTATTTCATTAGATGAAATCATTTTTGATAAAGCTTTAGTTCTTTGTTGCTCAGAACTATCACCATTCCCATTTTTTTTAACGTGCAAATCTTCAACATAAGTGTTTAAAATTTTACCTCTTAAAGGTAAGACAGCTTGATTAGCTCTATTTCTGCCCTGTTTAGCCGAACCACCCGCTGAATCACCCTCTACAATAAACAATTCTGTGCCTTCCTGTTTTCCTATCTGACAATCTGCAAGTTTTCCTGGAAGACCACTTAATTCTAAAGCACCCTTTCTTCTTACATTTTCTCTGGCTTTTCGAGCCACGTCCCTTGCCATTGCCGCTTGAATAACTTTTGCAAGAATTATTTTTGCAACTGAAGGGTTTTGATCAAACCATATAGACAGTTTTTCATTCACAACTGTTTCAACAATCATTCTAACTTCTGAAGAAACTAATTTATCTTTAGTTTGAGATGAAAATTTTGGGTCTGGAATTTTTGCAGATATCACACAAGTAAGCCCTTCCTTAATATCATCTCCTGAAATAGCTAATTTGTTTTTTTTTAGAAGATTGTGTTCATTTGCATATTTGTTAATAACTCTTGTTAGTGCGCTTCTAAAACCTAATAAATGTGTTCCACCATCTTTTTGATAGATATTATTTGTGTAAGGAAAAATATCTTCAGCATAACTTGCGTTCCATTTTAAAGAACATTCGAGTTCAATGTTGTCTTTTTTTCCTTCGATATAAATTGGTTTTTTAAATAAATCATTTCCATTTTTATTTTGTAGTTTCTCTCTTTTTTCATCTAGAAAATCTACAAACTCGAGTACACCACCATCAAATTTAAATTCAGATACTTTCTCTTTTTTTAAACTAGCATCAGTAAAGATTATTTTAATACCTTTGTTCAAGAAGGCTAGCTCTCTCATTCTTTTGATCAGAATATTTGCACTAAATTTTATGGAAGAAAATATTTCTTTTGATGGCAAAAATGTTATTTGAGTCCCAGTTTCTTTAGATTTTCCTGTAACTTTCAACGGTACTTTTGCTTCACCGTTTTGAAATTCTATAAAGTGCTTTTTTCCGTCCCTGTAAATCTCTAATTGTAATGACTCAGACAAGGCATTAACAACAGAAACACCCACTCCATGAAGTCCTCCTGATACTTTATATGAATCGTGATCAAATTTACCACCAGCATGAAGTTGAGTCATAATAACTTCTGCAGCTGATTTTTTTTCTCCTTTATGCATATCGACAGGAATTCCTCGACCATCATCATTTACAGTAATAGTTCCATCAGAGTTAATTCTCACATTAATATTTTTACAGTGACCTGCTAGAGCTTCATCTATGGAGTTATCAACAACTTCATAAACCATATGATGCAAACCAGTTCCATCATCTGTATCTCCAATATACATCCCTGGTCTTTTTCTAACTGCTTCAAGACCTTTTAAAACTTTGATGGAATCTGCCTGATATGTATTTTTATTTGTCATTTTTTAATTTTTTGGAAAAAAAAATTATAACATTTTTTATAAAAAATGCTGATTTATCTTTACTTAATTAAGTAAAAAAGAACTAATTAGGACTGTAAATAAAGGCTTATTTAATGGCGGAGAGAATGGGATTCGAACCCATGAAAGAATTGCTCCTTTACACGCTTTCCAAGCGTGCGCCTTCAACCACTGGGGGTGGTGTCCTTCATTTATTTATAAAAAAACATAGCGAAGTATTTTTAATTTTATAAATTTTTTTTTGTTTTGAAATTTCATTTATATATTTAACTACATCTTTTGCTGATCTTTTTCCTGGAACATAATCGTGCCAAAGGATAATGCCATTTGTGCTTAACATTTCAAAAGATTTTTCAGAGTCACTCTTAACTACTGAATAGGTATGACCGCCATCAATAAAAATTAAATCCATCTGATTTTTATACTCATGATGCTCTAAATTTAATGAATTTTGAAATATTATTTTAATTTTTTTTTCTACTTCTTTTCCGGAAAACAAAAATTTTTCATACATACTTTCATGAATAATGTTTCTAAAAGAAACTTTATTATCTTTATCTTCTTTTTTTATATTGTTTAATTCGTTTGGATTAAGAGTAATAGAAACAATGCTAGCATCACTACTTGAGTTAAGACCCATGAGATAGGTTGTTTTTCCACTACATGTTCCAAATTCAAAGATTTTTTTACTAATTTTACTAAGAGATGAGATTATCCAAGCCTCATAATCTGATGTCATCCCGACCACATTATTGGATGGTGTAATACTAAAACTTTTAATTATTACATCATTCTTTGGTCCTTTTAAATTTTTTGAGATTTCTTTTAAATGAAAAATTTCATGAACATCTGTAATATCAATTTCTTGTATTTTTGTTTTGTAAAAAAATTTTTTAATTTTTTTTTTTTTTAAAAAATAGATTAACGAAAAATTTAATATTAATAAAAAGACAATTATTAATAAATTCATTTTTCTTTACTTATTTTAAGAACACCTATAAATGCTTCTTGAGGAATTTCTACTCTACCAAACTGTTTTGATCGAGCCTTACCTTTTTTTTGTTTTTCAAGAAGCTTTCTTTTTCTATCAGTAGCTCCTCCTCCATGAATTTTAGTTAATACGTCTTTTTTAAAACCCTTAATAGTTTCCCTGGCTATTATCTTCCCACCAATTGCAGCTTGAACTGGTATCATAAAGTTATGTCTCGGAATTAAATCTTTAAGTTTTTCACAAACTTCTCTTCCTGTTCTTTGAGCAAAATCTTTATGTATCATCATTGCCAATGCATCTACTGGCTCTGCATTAACTAAAATTCCAAGTTTTACTAAATCACCTTCTCTATGTTCTATAATTTCATAATCAAAACTAGCATATCCACTAGTCATTGATTTTAAACGATCATTGAAATCAAAAACTACTTCATTTAAAGGTAATTCATAATTTACAACAGCTCTATTTCCAGAATAACTTAAATTAGTTTGTATTCCTCTTTTATCCTGGCACATCTTTATTATAGAGCCCAAGTATTCATCTGGAGTAATTATTGTTGCTTTTATCCAGGGTTCTTCAATTAAATTAATTAAAGTTGGATCTGGTAAACTAGAAGGATTGTGAAGATCAACAACATCTCCGCTGTTCATATGAACTTTGTATACTACCCCTGGAGTTGTTGTTAATAAGTTTACGTCAAATTCTCTTTCTAATCTTTCAGTAACAATTTCTAAATGGAGTAAACCTAAAAACCCACATCTGAAACCTAGTCCTAACGCAGAAGATGACTCAGGCTCAAATGAAAAACTTGCATCATTAAGTTGTAATTTAGCTAAACCATCTTTTAATTTTTGATACTCAGAACTATCTACTGGAAATAATCCACAAAATACTACTGGCTTACTTGGTTTAAAACCAGGGAGTGCTTCTTTCAAAGGTTTGGCACTATCACATATGGTGTCACCAACTTTTGTTTCTGATAAAACTTTTATTCCTGTTGTTATGAAGCCTATTTCTCCAGCATTTAACTCGTTGATATCTGTAGCTTTTGGTGTAAAAACCCCAACTTTTTCAACAATATACTCTTGATTTGTTGACATCATTTTAATTTTCATATTTTTTGAAATTTTGCCGTCAATAACTCTAACCAAAATCACAACTCCTAAATATGTGTCGTACCAACTATCAACCAACAAACATTTTAAGTCTCCTAAACTTTCACCTTCAGGGCTAGGTAAAGTTGTTATAATTTGCTCTAAAATATCTTCTATACCCACACCTGTCTTTCCAGAACATGGAATTGCATTCTCAGTGTCAATACCTATCACTTCTTCTATTTGTTTTTTTGTTCTATCTAAATCTGATGCTGGAAGATCAACCTTGTTTAAAACCGGCACAATCTCATGATCAATATCTAAAGCTTGATAAACATTTGCAAGAGTTTGTGCTTCTACTCCTTGAGTACTATCAACAATTAAAATTGATCCCTCACAAGCATAAAGGGATCTACTTACTTCATAACTAAAATCGACATGACCAGGAGTATCAATTATATTTAAAATATAATCTTTACCATCCTTTGCTTTATAATTAAGTTTAACTGTTTGAGCCTTGATTGTAATTCCTCTTTCACGCTCAATATCCATTGAGTCTAATACTTGAGCTTTCATTTCTCTTTCTGTAAGCCCTCCACAGCTATGAATTATTCTATCTGCTATTGTAGATTTACCATGATCAATATGTGCAATAATTGCAAAGTTTCTGATATTATCAATATTACTCATTTGCTTTAAGATCGTATCTTAGCGCCAGTTTTATTTTCAACTGTTTTAATTATAGAATTATTAATTTTTTCTAAATCACTATCATTCAATGTTTTTTCAGATGATTGTATGGTAACACTAATTGCTATTGATTTTTTATTTTCTGGAATATTTTCACCCTCATAGACATCAAAAACATTAATATTGCTAATCAGTTTTTGATCCACGCTTGATATTGCATTAATTAAATCTTGAGCTTTAACTTCTTTATCAACTACAAAAGCAAAGTCTCTTTCAGATTTTTGATAATCTGATACTTCAAATTTAGTTTTTTGGTCTTTTAAAGTTTTCTTTGGTAATTTTAAATTATCTAGGAAAATTTCAAATCCAACTAATGACTCAGTTTTAATATCTATCTTTTTTATAATATTTGGATGAATCTCACCAAAATATGCTGCAATTTGATCTTTGCCTCGATTTAAAAATAACCTACCTGACTTACCTGGATGATAATAATTTGGTGTTTCATCATCTATAAAAAATTTATCTGAGTTATATCCAGCTTCAATTAAAGTTTGGACTACATCTCTTTTAACATCAAATACATCAACATTTCTCTCTTTTTCATTCCATGATAATCTTGATCTTTTACCTGCTGATAAACCACAAACTACTGTGTTTTGTTCACCAGGGTTTGAGCCAGTAAAAATTGGCCCTATTTCAAATATTGATAAATCTTTAAAACCTCTATCCAGATTTTTATTCATATACATAATTAAATTTGAAAAAATTGAGTTTCTCAAAACTCCCAACTCTGAGCTTATAGGATTAACTATTTTAATTTCATCACTTTGATCTCTAAAATGATTGTTATAATTTGAGTCAGTAAATGACCATGTTATTGCCTCTAAATATCCTTTAGATGCAATTGCTCTCTGTAAAAAATGAAATAACTTTTGTGACTGAGTTAAAGTAGATTTATTTCTTTCTTTGATTGGATCTATAGTTTTTATTTTATCATAACCAGTTATCCTTACTAACTCTTCAACAATATCTATTTCCTGTGAAATATCTGGTCTCCAAGTTGGGATGGTTAATTTTAAATGTTTTTTTTCTTTTTTAATTTTGAAACCAAGATCTTCTAAAATTCTAAACATTTCCTTAATTGAAATTTTAAATCCTGTTATTTTTTCAAATAAATTAGTATCGAATTTTATGGTTTTAGCTTTTACTATTTCGATTGTTTGAATGTCAATTTTACTAATTTCACCCCCACAAATCTCTTTAATTAATAGTGCTGCTTTATTTAATCCATCTTCAATCGATAATGGATCAATACCTCTTTCAAACCTAAACTTTGCATCTGTATCTAGGTTTAATTTTTTTGATGTACTTCTAATAGATCTAGGCTCAAAATAAGCTGACTCTAATAAAATATTTTTTGTATCAAATTCAGTACCTGACCTTGTGCCTCCAATAATTCCACCTAATCCTAACACACCTTTGTTATCGCTAATTACACACATCCCATCATCTAATTTATAATTTTTATTATCTAGAGCTGTAAACTTTTCACCAGATTTTGAATTCCTAACCACAATACCTTTTTCTATTTTATCTGCATCATAAGCATGTAATGGACGATTAATATCAAGCATTACATAGTTGGTAATATCAACTATTGCTGAAATTGGTTTTTGTCCAATTGAAACTAGTTTATCTTTTAACCATTTAGGGCTTTCAGTATTTTTTACATTAGTAATTAAACAGCTACCAAAAGAACTACAAGCTTGATTTTTTTCTTTATTAATTTTAACTTTTAAAGTTTGTTTCACATTTGACTTAATTTTTTTTCCTTTTAAATTTTTTAATTTTCCAAAACCTGAAGCAGCAAGATCTCTTGCTATTCCTCTTACACCAAGACAATCAGGCCTATTAGGAGTAATCGATAGATCTATAAGATTGGAATTTGATTTTGAAAAATAACTTTTTCCAATACTCTTTTCATATTTTTTTGATGACAATTCAGTTATTCCATCACTTTCGTCTGATAAATTTAATTCAGACTCAGAACAAAGCATCCCGTAAGAAGTAATGTCCCTAATTTTAGCTACCACCAATTTTACTTTACTTTTTGGAACAATAGCTCCAGGTGGGGCATATATTGTAATTAATCCTTCTCTTGCATTGGGTGCACCACACACAACTTTTTTGATTTCTTTTTCTCCCACATCAACGTCACAAACTTTTAGTCGATCAGCATTTGGATGTTTTTCTGTCTTTAAAATTTTTGCTACTTTAAATAAATCAAGACCAGCTGATAAGTTTTCTACACTTTCAACCTCAAGCCCAACATTTGTCAGCTGCTCTAAAAGCTTACCCTCATTTAATTTTGTATCTAAATGATCTTTCAACCAATCAAATGTGATTTTCATCGACTTAAGCCTCTATAATTTGTTGGTACATCTAAAGGATCAAATCCAAAATGATTTAACCATCTATAATCACAATCAAAAAAAGCTCTTAGATCATTAATCCCATATTTAAGCATCGCTAATCGATCAATTCCTATTCCAAATGCATAACCCTGGTACTTTGAAGGGTCAACTTTCACATTTTTCAAAACATTAGGATGAACCATTCCACAACCTAATATTTCAAGCCATTGGTCTCCTTCTCCAATAACAATTTTCCCATCTTTAATTTCATAACCAATATCTACTTCCGCAGATGGTTCGGTAAACGGGAAGTGACTTGGTCTAAATCGCATTTTAATTTTTTCAACTTCAAAAAATTCTTTAATAAAATAATTTAAACAACCTTTTAAATGTCCCATATTTATATCTTTATCTATATGCAAACCTTCTACCTGATGAAACATTGGTGCATGAGTTTGGTCACTATCCGACCTATAAGTTCTTCCAGGCGCGATAATCTTAAATGGAGGCTTATCTTTTAACATTGTTCTAATTTGAACTGGAGATGTATGAGTTCTTAATAAAATTTCTTTATTCTCATCAAGATAAAACGTGTCATGCATATCTCTTGCTGGGTGATTATCAGGAGTATTTAAAGCTGTGAAATTGTTATACTCATTTTCAATATCTGGGCCCTCTTCAACACTAAAACCTATCTCAGAAAAGATTGATGAAATTTCATCTATAGTTTGTGAAACAGGATGAATTTTACCTCTAATAAAAGGTCTCACGGGAAGAGTTACATCAATTTTTTCTTTTTCTAATTTTTCATTTATTTTTTTTGATTCAATTTCATTAATTTTACTTGTTATTAAATTTTGTAACTCATCCTTAATTCGATTAAGATCTGATGCAAATTTTTTTCTATCTATCTCTGGTATAGATCCAATATTTTTGAATTGGGAAGATATCAAACCGTTTTTGCCAAATAACTCAGTCTTGATTTGATTAATTTCTTCTAAACTTAAATTATTGTTAAGTTTAGCTGAGTAGTCATTTTGAATATTTTTTATGTCTGACATATTGATAGATTATTTCCTTAAGAAATAAAAACAATAGCGAAGATTAATTTAAAGCGGATTGGGCTTTTTGAACAATTGTTTTAAATGCTTCTGGGCTATCATAAGCAATTTCAGCTAAAATTTTTCTATCAATTGTTATGCCACATTTTCCAAGACCATTGATAAATTTAGAATAAGTTAATCCTTCAGCTCTAACACCGGCATTAATTCTTTGTATCCACAAAGATTTAAAATCTCTTTTTTTATTTCTTCTATCTCTGTAAGCATATTGCATCGCTTTTTCCATAGCTTGCTTTGCGACTCTGATAGTATTTTTTCTTCTGCCCCATTGACCTTTGACAGCTTTTAAAACTTTTTTATGCTTTGCTTTACTAGTTACGCCTCTTTTTACTCTTGCCATTATTAACCTCTTAAACTGTAAGGCATGTATGATTTAACAATCTTGCCATCTTGCTTGGACATAGTTGTTGTGCCTCTTAACTTTCTTATTTGTGAATTCGTTCTTTTAATCATACCATGTCTTTTACCAGCTTGAGCAGTCATTACTTTACCAGTAGCTGATATTTTAAATCTTTTTTTAGCTGAGCTTTTTGTTTTTAATTTTGGCATAATTCTGCGGTGTTATACAAAGATTGATATAAATTTACAACCTATATTAAGGCCTATAAAGGCTGAATTACCATGATCATTTGCTTACCATCGAACTTAGGGTGTAATTCTACCTTACCAATATCCTTCATGTCTTCTTTGATCTTATCCATCAATTCTTTTCCCAAGTGAGAATGTTGTAATTCACGACCTTTAAATCTTACAGTAAATTTTACTTTATCCCCTTTAGCAATAAATTTTTTTGCATTTTTAACCTTAAAATCATAATCATGAGTTTCTGTTACAGGTCTCATTTTAATCTCTTTTAATAAAACAATTTTCTGTTTTTTCTTCGCAATATTTGCTTTCTTTTGGGCATCATATTTAAACTTACCCATATCCATAATTTTACAAACAGGAGGATTTGCATTCGCTGCTATCTCTATTAAATCTAGTCCTTGATTTTTTGCCATTGAAATTGCTTCATTGGTATTCATCACACCAAGATTTTCACCATCACTTGCTATTACCTGAACATCTGGAGACGAGATTCTATTGTTGGATCTTGGACCCCTGTCTTTTGTTCTTCTTTGAAAGTAATTTTGTTTAAAATCTGCCACTTAGTTTGAGGATGCTTTATTTAAAGCAGAGAATGTTTTTAAAAATTGGTCTATATCCATATTTTCTTGTTTGTTCGTGTCTAATCTTCTAATCGTTACCGAGTTAGAGTCAACTTCTTTTTTACCACAAATTAATAAAACCGGTATTTTTGCTAAAGAATGATCTCTAATTTTGTAATTTAAATTATTATTTTTTAAATCTACCGATGAACTAATACCCACATCTTTTATTTTTTTTGATACTTTAACTGCATAGTCATTAAATTCTTCTGAAATTGGTATCACCATAGTTTGCAAAGGAGATATCCAAAATGGAAACTTTCCAGCATAGTTTTCAATTAAAATTCCAATAAATCTTTCTAACGAACCAAATAATGCTCGATGAAGCATAACAGGAACTTTTTTGGTTCCATCTTTATCAACATAAGAAGCATCTAATCTTCCTGGTAAATTTAAATCAACTTGCAAAGTTCCACACTGCCAATCTCTTCCAATTGCATCTCTTAACACAAATTCAATTTTAGGACCATAAAATGCACCTTCACCTTTGTTAATACTATATTCCAACTTAGATGCTTTGACTGCCTCGAGCAAAGAAGCTTCGGCTTTATCCCAAACTTCATCATCACCAACTCTTACATCTGGCCTATCTGCATATTTTAGAATTACATTTTCAAAACCTAAATCTTTGTAAATATCTAAAATTAAATTAGTTACTTCTAAACATTCACTTGTAATTTGATCCTCAGAACAAAATATATGAGCATCGTCTTGAGTAAATGCTCTCACTCTTAGCAGACCATGTAGTGCTCCAGAAGGTTCATAGCGATGTACTTTTCCAAATTCTGTTATACGTAAAGGTAGATCTCTGTAGCTTTTTAAACCTTGGTTAAATACCTGGATATGCCCAGGACAATTCATAGGTTTAATAGCAAATACTTTTTCGTCTGGAGTTTCTGAGGTATACATGTTTTCACCGTATTTTTCCCAATGACCAGATTTTTCCCACAATTGTCTATCCAATATCTCAGGGGTATTCACTTCTTTATAACCAGCGGCGTCCTGTCTAGCTCTCATATAATTAATTAATTTTTGAAATAAAGCCCAACCTTTTTCGTGCCAAAATACTGACCCTGGACTTTCTTCCCTAAAATGAAATAAATCCATTTCTTTTCCAAGTTTTCGGTGATCTCTTTTTTCAGCTTCTTCAATTCTTTTTAAATATTCATCCAGATCTTTTTGAGTTGCCCAACTTGTACCGTAAATTCTTTGGAGCATTTCATTATTTGAGTCGCCTCTCCAATAAGCTCCGGAAACTTTTGTGAGTTTAAAGAATTTTCCAATTTTACCTGTTGAAGAAAGATGTGGACCTCTACATAGATCGTGCCAATCACCGTGAAAATAAATAGATACATCCTCATTTTCTGGGATTGCTTCAATCAACTCTGCTTTATAAGTTTCACCCTTTTCTTTAAAATGTGAAATAGCTTTATTTCTCTCCCAGACTTCTCTTTTTGTGATTTCATTTCTATCCACAATTTCTTTCATCTTATTTTCAATTTTTTCTAAATCATCTTCAGTAAAAGGTTCCTTTCTAGCAAAATCATAATAAAAACCATTTTCAATAACTGGTCCAATAGTAACTTGTGTCCCTGGAAATAATTCTTGTACTGCCATTGCCAATATATGTGCTGTATCATGCCTAATAGTTTCTAGGCCTTCAGGATTTTTTGACGTAAAAATTTTAATTGAACAATCTTTTTCTATTAAAAAATCTAAATCTTTTAAATCACCATCAACACTTATAACCATAGCTTGTTTTGCAAGTGACTTACTAATTTTTTCAGCTACATCTAGACCTGTAACTTTGTCTGGAAATGTTAAATTATTTCCATCTGGTAAGGTAATTATAGGCATTAATTTAATATTCTTTTATACTCTGAATAAGTAGAAAAGCACATTTTTTCAACATTAAATTTTTGAATTATGTTTTTTCTTCCTTCTTTACCTATCGATTGTAACAATGTTTCATCCATAGAAAGAACTTTCAAAATTTTTTCACTTAATGATTTTGCATTGCTAGACTCGAATAAAAAACCAGTTTTTTCATCAATTATAGTTTCATTAGACCCGCCAATATCGCTTGCAATTATTGGTTTTTCCATTGATTGGGCCTCAACCGCAACTCTTCCAAAAGCCTCTGGCTCGATAGATGCAGATATTACTATATCTGAAACTTTGTAGGCTAAAGCCATGTCATTACAATGATCAATAAATTTAACTTGGTTATTTAATCTGTGTTGTTCTGTAATTCTAATAAGTTTTTTTTTATATAGATCTCTACCTTGATCACTTCCAAGAATTACAGCGTAAAAGGCTTCATATCCAAGTTCAATATTAACTAAATTTATTGCTTCTATAAAAACTTCTTGTCCTTTCCATCCTGTTAATCTGCCAGGTAAAAGAATTATTTTTTTATCTTTTTCTATTTGCCATTTTTTTAATAGTTTTTTTTCATCACTATCTAATTTGGTAGTTGGATCAAAATAGTCGACGTTAATTCCTCTGAATATAACTAAAAGTTTTTTTTTAGCATTAAGATATTTTGTATAATTATCTTTAATATGAGAAAAAATAAAATTAGAACCTGCTATGATCAAGTCAGACCTAACCATTACAGAATTATAAAATTTTTTAATTTTATTATTAAAATTATAAGTTCCATGAAAAGTAGTAACAAATTTTCTACCTGTAATTTTAGCTGCTAACAAGCAAGACCAAGCTGGCGCTCTACTCCTTGCATGTACAATTGAAATATTCTTAACGAGTATAATTGCAACTAAAGCTAAAAAATTAATGAATATAATTAAAGGATTTTTACTATGTACAGGAAGTTTTATTATTTTTACTTTTTTTTTATCAATAAATTTAAGAAGTTCTCCTCCACTTGTTACAATAAATGATCCACAATCATTTTCTGGCAAGTAATGAGCAATATCATAACAACCTGTTTCAGCACCTCCGTAACCTAATTTTGGTATAACTTGTAAAACTTTTAAATTAGATGACATTTGATATGATTATATATTATTAGATTAAACATATAAATGATTATGACTTATTTTAGATATTACAGAGTCTCAAAAAGTAAGAAAATAAGATTTGTTTGTAATATTCATAAAGGTGCTCCTTTTATTGTTTTTTTACATGGTTTTATGTCTGATTTAGAAGGAAAAAAACCAAATGCTTTTTTAAAATTTGCTAAACAAAACAAACTGAGTTTTCTAGCACTTGAATATTCTGGACACGGAAAATCATCGGGAAAATTTACAAATGGCAATATTACAAAATGGAGCAACGAAACGTCGGCTCTTATTAAAAAATTTGTGAAGAAAAATGATTTTATTATTGTTGGTTCAAGTATGGGTGCCTGGTTAGCACTTAAACAATTTCAAAAATTTAAAAGTCAAATAAAAGGATTTTTAGGTATAGGTTCTGCTCCTGAATTTTTAGAGAACTTGATGTGGAAAAAGTTCACCAAAAAAATGAAGTCTGAAACTATCCAAAAAGGAATTTTACAATTAAAACACGGTAATTATGAATATCCAATTACTCTACAATTGATAAAAGATGGTAGAAAAAATAAGGTTTTAAATAAAAAAATAAATTCTGAAATAAATGTTACTATGGTTCATGGTCAAAAAGATGAAGTGGTGCCTGTTTCTTATTCAAGAAAAGTTTTAAAAATATTTCAAAAAGCAAAAAAAAAATTAGTTATTATTAATAATGGTGATCACAGTTTATCAAGTCAAAGGTGGCTTAAAATAATAATGAAGGAGTTAAAACTAATTATTTAACTAACTTCTTTAATAAATGGTTTGTTGCTGATTGGATTACTTAACTTGTCTAACATTTCTTTTGGACAAACTTGAATAAAATTCTTTAACTCTTCATCATAATTTTCAATTAACATTTTTGATAAATTGGATCCAGTTTCTTTAAAATGTTCTTGGATTAAATCTTTAAGAAATGTTTTCCAATAATCTGTTTCTATATTTTGCCATACAACAGACTCATCATTAACTTTTTTTTCAAATTCTCCTGATTTATCATAGATAAATGCCATTCCTCCTGTCATCCCTGCTGCAAAGTTATCACCTACATCACCTAAGATTACTACAGTTCCTCCTGTCATGTATTCACAACCATTTGAATCACATCCTTCAATTACCGTAGTTGCTCCAGAGTTTCGAACAGCAAATCTTTCTCCTGCCTGTCCAGCTGCAAATAATTTTCCTGATGTTGCGCCATATAAAACTGTGTTACCTATAATAGTGTTTTCATTTGAAATTAAATTGCTTTCATCAGATAATTTTATTGAAATTGTTGCCCCTGATAACCCCTTACCTACATAATCGTTAGCATCTCCTTTAAGAACAAGTTTTAATCCTTTGGCTGAAAAAGCACCAAATGATTGTCCTGCTGAACCCTTGAAATTTAATACTAAAAAGTTTTCATTAAGTTTTTCATATCCATATTTTTTATAAAGGTGATGAGATATTCTAGTTCCAACTGCTCTATTCGTATTTTTAATAATGTATTCTTTTTCTATTTTTTCAGAGCTATCTAAAGATGTTTCAATCTCTGGCCAAATTTCTTGATCAAGTGTGTCTGGTACATGGTTTATTTCTTGATTTTCACAATATCTTTTATTGTTACCGTTATCTGCCTGTACAAAAAGTGGGTTCAAATCTAAATCATCAAGATTTGGAGAGGCTTTGCTAACCTGCATTAAAAGATCTGTTCTTCCAATTATATCGTTCAATGATTTAAAACCTATTTTTGCTAAAATTTCCCGTACTTCAGATGCTATAAAAGTGAATAAGTTAACTACTTTGTCTGGAGTGCCTGTAAAT
The DNA here is from genome assembly GCA_028226535.1 of Candidatus Pelagibacter sp. Next base: position 91,372 of record JAOJEG010000002.1, read on the forward strand.
TTTTCTCTAAGTTTTTCGTCTTGAGTACAAACACCAACAGGACATGTGTTAGAATGACATTGTCTAACCATGATACATCCCATCGCAACTAACGCAGTAGTTGCCACTCCGTACTCCTCCGCTCCCATCATTGCTGCAATAACAACATCTCTTCCTGTTTTAATCCCACCATCAGTTCTAAGAGTAACTTTGTGTCTTAGATTGTTTAATGTTAAAACTTGATTAGCTTCTGTTAAACCCATTTCCCATGGTATTCCAACATACTTAACACTAGTTTGCGGTGTTGCACCCGTACCCCCATTATGTCCAGATATTAATATTATATCTGCTTTTGCTTTAGCAACACCAGCTGCAATTGTTCCTACACCTGATGACGCAACAAGCTTAACCCCAATTCTTGCTTTAGGATTTATTTGTTTCAAATCATAAATAAGTTGAGCAAGATCTTCTATTGAATAAATATCGTGATGTGGTGGAGGTGATATTAAAGTAACTCCAGGTGTTGAATGTCTTAGTTTTGCAATCTCATCAGTAACTTTAAACCCTGGAAGCTGTCCACCTTCTCCTGGTTTTGCTCCTTGAGCTATTTTAATTTCAATTTCATTACAATTATTTAAATAATTAACTGTTACACCAAATCTGGCTGAAGCTATTTGTTTTACTCTAGAATTTGCACTGTCTCCATTTTCAAGAATTTTAAACCTACTCTCATCTTCTCCGCCCTCGCCACTACAAGAAGCACCTTTAATTCTGTTCATTCCTGTGGCAAGTGTTTCATGAGCTTCTTTTGAAAGCGCTCCATGTGACATGCTTCCACTTCCAAATCTTTTAAGTATATTTTGTATTGGTTCAACTTCAGAGATATCAATCGGTCCTTTCAATTTTTTTGATCTAAAATCAATTAAATCCCTCAAATTTATTGGGGGTAAATTATATATTCCTTCGGCATACCTTTTGTAAGCTTCATAAGAATTTGATCCTACAGCACTTTGCAATAAATGAATTAATTTTCCTTGATATTGGTGTGTTTCTCCATTTTTACGATACCTATATATTCCACCTATTGGCAAAATAGTTTCAGAGCTTTCAAATGCTTCTTTATGAATAGATCTAATTTTTTTTTCTATTCCTGTTAATCCAATCCCAGAAATTTTAGATACCACACCTGGAAAATAATCAGCAACAATTGTTCTGCTCAATCCAACAGTTTCAAAATTACATCCCCCTCTATATGAACTCAAAACAGAAATTCCCATTTTAGACATGATTTTTAATAGACCAGCATTTACAGATTTAATGTATCTTTCAACACATTCATCAAAACTAAATTTTCCAAAAAGTTTTTTTTCATGTCTTTGATATAAGCTGTCAAAAGCAAGGTATGGGTTTACTGTAGTTGCACCTACGCCAATTAAGGTGGCAAATGAATGTGTATCTAAAGCTTCTCCAGATTGAACATTTATCGAAACATATCCTCTTAATTTTTTTTCTATTAAGAATGAATTGATTGCTCCTACACATAATAACATAGGAATAGGTAAATTAGTTTCTGACAAACCTTTATCACTCAAAATTAATTGAGTAACACCTTGTCTTACAGCGATTTCAGCATCTTTTTGGACTTGTTTTATTGCCTCAAATAAAGACTGATCTTTAGAAAAAGTACAATCTATAACTAAAGAATTTTTACCAAAAAAATTAATAAATTTATCAAATTGGGAGTTTGATAAAATTGGACTATTCAAAACATAAATATTTTGCTTAGTTAGATTATCAAAATCCAAAATATTACCTAAATTTCCAAATCTTGTTTTTAGACTCATAACCTTATTTTCTCGAAGCGAGTCAATTGGAGGATTGGTTACTTGGCTAAAATTTTGTCTAAAAAAATGATAAAGAGGTCTATATTTATCAGATAATACTGCAAGAGGAGTATCATCACCCATAGAGCCAATCGCCTCTTTCGCATCTTCAGCCATTGGGTGCAAAATAAGCTCTAAATCTTCAAGACTCATTCCAAATGTGTACTGTCTTCGTCTTAAATCATCTCCAGAGAATGAATGCTTTTCTCCAGAGATAGTAATTTTTTCATCTAAATCGATAATTTGAGAATTAAAGTGTTTGTATTCTTTAGCTAAATAATCTTTGATTTTGCTGTTAGTAAATACTTTTCCCTTTTCAATTCTAACCCCAATTATTTCTCCTGGGCCTAATCTTCCCTTGGTTAAAATTTTTTTTTCGTTAAGTTCAATCATTCCAGTTTCTGAACCTGCAAATAATAAATTATCTTTGGTAATTGCATACCTTAAAGGTCTCAATCCATTTCTATCATTTGCAGCGATTACCCATTCATTATCTGTTCCAGCAATAGCAGCAGGCCCATCCCAAGGTTCCATAGTACTATTTAAAAAATTAAATAATTGTTGATGATCTCTAGATAAAGTTTTATTTTTTTTAGACCAAGCATCTGGCACTAACATTAATTTTGCTAAAGGTGCTGGTTGACCTGAAATATTTAATAATTCAAAAACATTATCCAATGCAGCTGAGTCTGATGCCCCCTGTTGAATTACTGGTTTTAAATTTTCTATGTTATCAAAAAGTGGGCTATTCATTTCTTGTTCATGAACTTTCATCCAATTTTTATTACCACGATATGTATTGATTTCTCCATTATGAGCAATTGCTCTAAAAGGTTGGGCTAGATTCCAACTTGGTGCTGTGTTTGTAGAAAATCTTTGATGAAAAATTGCGTATCTTGAAACAAATCTTTCATCTTTTAAATCTAAAAAAAAATCTGAAATAGCTTCTGCTAAAAACATTCCCTTATAAATGATTGATTTTGAACTAAGAGAACAAATATAAAAATTATTTAAAGAAATCTTAAAAGCTTTATTTTCAATTATCCTTCTTGTTTCATAAATTTTTCTTTCAAGATCTTTATTCAATAATTCTGGATTATTTGATTTAAAAAGTACTTGAATAATTTCAGGCATTGTCTGAAATGCTTTTTCACCTAAGACCTTTGGGTTAACTGGAACTTGCCTCCAACCATAAATGCTAAAATCATTTTTGGTTAGTTCGCTTTCAACTATTGTTTTGCAGCTTTCTTGTGCTGCATAATCATTTCTTGGTAAGAAAATCATTCCAACACAGATTTCTGAATTATCGTGGGTATGACCTGTAACTTCTATTTTTTCTATAAAAAAATCTTTTGGTATTTCTACATGTATCCCAGCACCATCACCCGTTTTACCATCAGCATCAACTGCTCCTCTGTGCCAAACTGCTTTTAAAGCTTCAATTCCATACTCGACAACTTTACGTGATTTCTTTCCCTCCGTAGAAGCAATTAAACCAACACCACAAGCATCGTGTTCCATCTCTTCAGAATAGACATGGTTTTTTTTCAGTATTTCAAAATTTTTTTTATAATTTTTCATTAAGCTACTTTTGACTGTTTTAATTCTTTATTTTCTAAATGCTTTTTAATCGAAGCTGCTGCATCTCTTCCATCTTTTATCGCCCAAACAACTAAAGATGCACCTCTAACTATATCTCCTGCAGCAAAAACCCCACTCAAATTTGTCTCCATTGTATCAAAATCTGCTTTGATAGTTCCCCATTTAGTCACTTGCAGTTCGTTAGAGTCAAATAAAGTTGGTAAATCTTCAGGATCAAAACCTAGAGCCTTAATAACCATATCTGCTTTGATCTCAAAACTTGAGTCTTGTTGAACCTCAGGTTTTCTTCTTCCACTTTCATCAGGATCACCTAATTTTATCTGGTCAACAATTAATTTTTCAACTTTGTTAATACCCTTAAATTCCTTGGGACTTGATAGCCAAACAAATTCGACACCTTCCTCTTCAGCGTTAGCAACCTCTCTTGCTGATCCAGGCATATTCTCTTTGTCTCTTCTATATAAACATTTAACTGATTTTGCTTTTTGTCTTATTGATGTTCTTACGCAGTCCATTGCTGTATCACCACCACCAATTACAACTATATCTTTCCCTTCTGCATTTAAAATTCCTTTATCAAATAATTCTACTTTATCTCCTAATCCTTTTTTATTGGATGCTGTTAAAAAATCCATCGCAGGAAAAATATTGTTTAAGTCATTACCTGGAAGTTCTACTTCTCGAGCCTTATAAACTCCTGTTGCAATTAAAATTGCGTCATGTTTTTTTCTTAATTGTTCTAAGCTTGCATCTTTTCCTACTTCAAAATTTTGAATGAACTCAATTCCACCATCTTTTAAGAGCTTAGTTCTTCTCTCAACAACTTCTTTTTCAAGCTTAAAATTTGGTATTCCATATATTAACAATCCACCAGCCCTATCATATCTGTCATAAACTGTGATTTTATATCCATTTTTTCTTAATTCTTCAGCTGCAGCTAAGCCAGCTGGTCCAGCACCAATTATTCCAACACTTTGGTTTTTTTCATGAGAAATATTTATAGGTTTTACCCAGCCTTGCTCCCAGGCATTATCGGTAATATATTTTTCCATTGAGCCAATGGTTACTGTTCCATGGCCAGACTGTTCGATGACACAATTACCTTCACACAACCTATCTTGTGGGCATATTCTTCCACAGACTTCCGGCATATTATTTGTGCTTTGCGATAATTCGTAAGCTTCCTTAAGTCTTCCTTCAGCAGTTAGCTTAAGCCAATCAGGAATATTATTACTTAAGGGACAATGAACTTGGCAAAAAGGAACACCACACTGAGAACATCTGCTAGATTGCTCTTTAGCTTTATCACTAATAAATTCGTCATAAATCTCATTAAAGTCTTTTTTTCTAACATCAATCTCCCTTTTAGGTGGAGTTTGTTGACCTATTTTTACAAATTTAAGCATTTTATCAGTCATAATTTTTATAATTTAAGGCAAATTATATATTGTTTTTATTAAATAAAGCTTAAAATAGGTCAGTTATTATGACCTTATTAAGCCATATTAGTTTGGAATTTATGGTATTTTTAATAATTGCATAGCTAATATGCTTAAATCGAATTGTTTTAAATGAATATTTTTTAAGCTAGTTAGATAAAATGTTTCAGAACATTATAGAAGTTTTAATACTATCAGCCATTCAAGGCATATCAGAATTTTTACCAATAAGCTCTTCAGCTCACCTAATATTAGTTTCAAGCTTATATGAATTTAAATCTAGCTCATTATTAATAGATATAAGTCTTCACCTTGGTTCCTTGTTTGCAATTATCTATTTTTTTAGAGTGGACTTATTAGATGTCAAAAATAATAAAAGACTTTTAAGCCTAATCATTCTTGGGTCAATTCCATTAATAATTGTTGGATATATCTTATATTCAACTGGTATCATTTATGAACTTAGAAACATTAAAATTATAGCTTGGACAACTCTAATTTTTGGAATTGTACTATTTATTGCAGATAGAAATCGATTTGATAAGAAAATTTCCTCAAATTTAAATCTTCAATCAATTTTATTTATAAGTTTATTTCAAATTCTTTCTTTGGTGCCAGGAGTAAGTAGGGCAGGCATAACTATTACAGCTGCAAGAATATTGAGATTTAATAGATTAGACTCCAGTAAAATATCATTTTTACTTTCTATTCCAGCTTTAGGAGGTGCTAGTTTTTTAGGATTAAAAGATGTGTTTTCTCAATCAGTTGAGTTTAATTATTTAGTAGTTATTGCAATTGTAGCATCATTTATTTTTTCTTTTGCGACTGTAAAATTTTTTTTAATTTATATAAATAAATTTTCAATGAATGCGTTTGTTATTTATAGAATATTAATAGCGTTGATTTTATTTGCTATAATTTATTAAGAATATTTTTTTTTAATCAATGGTAGCAATTGAGACAACAAGACACCACATAGAATAAATAAACATCCAAGTAAATTATTAATATCTAAGATCTGATTTAAAATGAACCAGGCAGCAATAGTTGCGAATACTCCCTCTAATGAAAAAATTATTGCAGCAGGGGCAGGGGTTATATTTTTTTGAGCATAAATTTGTAACACAAATGCAAAACCTCCAGATAAAATTCCAGCATACAAAATAGAATTTATTTCTTTCATAATTTCCAAGTAAATAAACTCCTCATAAATAAATGCTATTACAAAAGAAAATACAGCAACGATGAAAGTTTGAGCTGCTCCTAGGGTGAGTGGAAGATTATACTTATTTACAATTATTCCTGTAAAAATTATATGAGTGCTCCAAAATAAAGCACCTAGTATTACTAAACTATCCCCAAGTCTAACTGTTGCGTCATAAAAATTTGTTAATAAATACCCTCCAATTAAACATAAAACTACAGATGGCCAAACACTCCAATGAATTGATGTTCGTTTAAATAAAAAAATTATAATTGGTACTAAAGGAACATAAAAAATTGTAAAAAACGCAGCATTAGCTACATCTGTATAAAGAAGAGCAACTTGTTGCAAAGCTGAACCTAAAAATAAAGATAAACCAATTAAAAATGAGAGATTAACGAAAGATTTAGTGTCACTTTTAAACTCAGATTTGAATTTTTTTATTTCAAACAATAAAACTAATGGAGTGATAGCCAAAAAACCTATAAAAAACCTTACAGCATTGAATGTAAATGGACCAATATTATCCATACCAGTGTCTTGAGCAATAAACGTTGTACCCCAAATAAAAGTACACAGTAATGCACTTAATAAAGAGATAGTTTTTGACATAACTTAAATTAAACAGCCAACTTATAGGCAAAATTTTTGCCAAGATTTTCTTTTAAATCATTATTAAATCTTGCAGCTTCAGCTCCATCAATAATTCTGTGATCATAGGACAAAGATATGGGTAACATTGTTCTTATTTGAAACTTTCCGTTAATAAATATTTGTTTTTTTTGGGATTTACCTACTCCTAAGATTGCAACTTCTGGAAAATTTATAATTGGAGTAAAAAACGATCCTCCTATTCCTCCTAAACTAGTAATAGTCATAGACCCGCCAAATAATTCTTTTTTATCAATTTTTAGATTTCTACAAAGTTCACTTACTTCTTTCAATTCTTTGCTAAGCAGTGAAATTTTTTTGTTGTCAACATTTCTAATTTTAGGAACCATTAATCCATTAGGTGTATCAACTGCAATTCCAATATGAAAATATTTTTTAAATGTCATTTTTCCAGTTTCAATTTCATCTATGGAAGAATTAAAACTCGGGAATTTTTTTAAAGACGCTACTAAAGCTTTAATTATAAATGCCAAAGGAGTAATTTTGATTTTTTCTCCAGTGTACATGTCTGTTAGAGAACTTCTAAAGTTATCCATTTCTGTTATATCTGCCTCATCATGGTTTGTAACATGTGGTATAGTTGTCCAAGAATTGGTTAAATAAACTGAAGATAGTTTTTTTACTCTTGGAATATCTTTAATTTCGATTTCTCCAAAATCAGAATGTTCAAATTCATTTTGAATTTTTTTTATTTTATCTTCTTTAATTTCATTAATATTTTTTGTTGTGGATGAAACAAATTTTTTAATATCTTCCTCAATAACTCTTCCATCTTTTTCACTTCCTACAACTTGAGCAATATCTACTCCAAGTTCTCTTGCAAATTTTCGAGCTTTTGGGCTTGCAGAAGATGTTTCACTGGATAAATTTTTAACTTGATTAATTGAAGTTTGTTCTGGCTCGGGTTTTATTACTTTAATTTTTTTAAACTCTTTTTGAATATTTGGCTTTTCTTCAGTATTTTCTTTTGTTGCAGATGTTTCCTCTAAAATTAATATCAAATCACCTTCAGAAATTTTATCTCCAACTTTTGTTTTTAAAGATTTAATTTTACCCTCAAAGTTAGATGGGATTTCTACGCTTGATTTATCACTTTCAATTGTAATTATTGGATCGTTTTTTTGAAGAATTTGACCTTCAGAAACTAAAACCTCTATTACTTCAACATCTTTAAAATCTCCAATATTTGGTACTTTAATTTCAGTTTCTGACATTACAATTTAGTAGGCATTGGTTTTTCACCATCAATTTTATATTTTTTTATTGCTTCATTTGCATATTTTGAAGCTATTAATTGTTCTTTGGCCAAAATACTTAAGCTGTAAGCAACCAAATGCTCTTTATCTACCTCAAAAAATTTTCTTAGATTTTTTCGAGTATCACTTCTACCAAATCCATCTGTTCCTAAAGAATAAAAGCTTTTATTTGTATAAGGTCTTATTTGATCTGAATTCATTCTCATATAATCTGATGCAGCCATGATTGGGCCTTCAGTTTTTCCCAAACATTTTTCAACAAATGAAGTTTTTTGTTCTTTATCAGGGTTTAAAAGATTATATCTTTCAACTTCCATTCCATCTTTTCTTAATTCATTGAAACTTGTTACACTCCAAATTTCACTATCAATTTCATATTCATTTTGAAGAACTTCTGCTGCAGCCATCATTTCTCTAAGAATTGTACCTGATCCTAAAAGCTGAATTTTTGTTTTCTTAAACTTATTAAATTCTTTAATCTTATACATTCCTTTCAAAATACCTTCCTCACAATTTTTATCTTTTGGCATTTCTGGATGAGAATAATTTTCATTCATTGTAGTAATATAATAAAAAACGTTTTCTTTTTTTTCATGCATTCTTCTCAAACCTTCTCTAAAAATTACCGCTAGCTCGTAATGAAAAGTTGGATCATAAGTTACACAATTCGGTATCGTAGATGCTATTAGGTGGCTGTGGCCATCTTGGTGCTGAAGTCCTTCTCCAGCTAAAGTAGTTCTTCCTGCAGTAGCTCCAATTAAAAATCCTCTTGCCTGGCTATCCCCAGCAGCCCACGCCAAATCACCAATCCTTTGAAAACCAAACATAGAATAAAAAATATAAATAGGAATCATTTCTATGTCATGATTTGTATATGCTGTAGCAGCTGCAATCCAAGAAGACATTGCACCAGCTTCATTAATTCCTTCTTCTAACACCTGACCACTCTTATCCTCTCGGTAAGAACTTAATTGTGCAGCATCTTCTGGCTCATATTTTTGGCCTTCATGAGCATAAATACCAATTTTTTGAAAAAAACCTTCCATTCCAAATGTTCTTGCTTCATCAGGAATTATAGGAACCAATCTTGGTGAAATATTTTTGTCTCTAAGTAGGTTTGTAAACATTCTAACCATTGCCATCGTTGTTGACATTTCTTTTTCACCAGTTGAAACTTTCATAAAATCAAAGATATCTTTTGATGGTGCCTTAATTGGTTTTGCGTAAGTTGTTCTTTCAGGTAGATAGCCACCTAAATTTAATCTTCTTTCTTTTAAATATTTAATTTCAGGAGATTTTTCGTCAGGTTTAAAATATTCAATATTTCTAACTTGTTCATCAGTTAAAGGAACATCAAATCGATCTCTGTAGTATAGTAAATCATCAACATCTAATTTTTTTGTTTGGTGGGTAGTGTTCACACTTTCACCTGTCTTACCCATCCCATAACCCTTAATAGTCTTTGCTATAATTACAGTAGGACTTCCTTGATTTTTTGTAGCTTTGTCATAAGCCGCATATACCTTGTGTGGATCATGACCACCTCTGTTTAACCTCCAAATATCTTTATCTGATAAGCTTGATACTAATTCTTGTGTTTCGGGATATTTGCCAAAAAATTTTTCTCTAACATAAGCGCCGTCTCTTGCTTTCATCGCTTGGTATTCTCCATCAACTGTTTCATTCATTATTTTTACTAAATGACCTGTTTTATCGTTTGCTATTAACGAATCCCAATAAGAGCCCCAAATTACTTTAATTACATTCCATCCAGCTCCTCGGAAACTGCCTTCTAATTCTTGAATAATTTTTCCATTTCCTCTTACGGGTCCATCAAGCCTTTGGAGATTACAATTAACTACAAATATTAAATTATCTAACTTTTCTCTTGCTGCTAGTCCGATAGCACCCATTGACTCGGGTTCATCCATTTCTCCATCACCTAAAAATGCCCAAACTTTTCGACCCTCGTCTTTAATTAGACCTCTATTAATTAAATACTTCATGTATCTTGCTTGATAAATTGCAAGCATGGGACCTAAACCCATGGAAACAGTTGGAAATTGCCAAAACTTAGGCATTAACCAAGGATGTGGATATGAAGAAAGTCCACCAGAATTTACTTCTTGTCTGAAACTATCCAATTGTTTTTCATTTAATCTTCCCTCTAAGAATGCTCTAGCATACATTCCCGGAGCACTGTGGCCTTGAAAATAAACTAAATCTCCACCAAATTTATTATTTTTTGCTCTCCAAAAATGATTCATTCCAACATCATACAACGTTGCAGCAGAAGCAAATGTACCTATGTGTCCACCTAATTCTGGAAATTTTTTATTCGCTCTAACTACCATTGCAGCTGCATTCCATCTAATTAAAGATCTAATTCTTCTCTCAATATTTTGATCTCCATTTGATTTAACTTCTGCTTCTGGAGGGATTGTATTTATATAGGGTGTATTTTGAGTATAAGGAATATTAGCACCCTCACGATACGCTTTGTTAATCAATTCCTTAATTAAAAAGTGAGCTCTTTGATTTCCATCTTTTGAAATAACTGCTGACAAAGATTCTAACCAATCTTGTGTTTCTAAAGGATCTGTATCTTTACCATTTGTAACTTGAATAGTTAATTGTTCTTTCTTTTGAGCAGGTTGATGAGCAACTTTAGTCTCATTTTTTTGTTCTACCATAGCTACTTCGGCTTGCTTAATAATATTTTCAGTATCTTTTGGAATTGGATTTTCTTTTTTATTTTCTGCTGAAGAAGCAATATTTAAGATTAAATCTCCTTTTGAAACCTTATCTCCAACTTTAACTTCAACTTTTTCAATCTTACCTGATAGAGTAGAAGGAATCTCAACACTTGATTTATCACTCTCAATTGTAATTACTGGGTCATTAATATTTAATTGATCGCCCTGTTTTGCTAAAACTTCTATAACTTCAACTTCTTCAAAATCTCCAATATCTGGAACAAGTAATTTTTCACTCATTTTATTAAAATGTTTTATATACCTATTAATATTATAATTAAGTTTATTTTGACGCGTTATTTGGCTTTTTTATGAATTTCTGTAAAAAAATTGTACAAAAGTTAAGTATTTAATTTCTTTCAATACACATGGCTATACCCATGCCACCCCCAATACATAATGCGGCACAACCTTTGCTTTTGTTTTGCTTTATCATTTCGTGTATTAGAGTAACTAGAATTCTTGTTCCCGATGCACCTATTGGATGACCTAAAGCAATTGCACCACCATTTACATTTACTTTTTCAGCGGGAATTTTTAGTTCTTTTATCACAGCTATACTTTGAGCAGCAAAGGCTTCATTTATTTCAAATAAATCAACATCGTTAATATTCCAATCAGCTTTATTTAGTGCTTCTTTAGCTGCAGGAATAGGGCCTAAACCCATTAAAGAGGGCTCAACACCACATGACGCCCATGAAACTACTTTGACTAATGGTTCTATAGACTTAAGCTCAGCTTGTTTTCTTGTCATTAACACTGTTGCAGCTGCACCATCATTTATACCCGATGAATTTCCAGGAGTAACAGTTCCATTTACTTTAAAAACAGTTTTTAATTTTTTTAAGTCATCTATTATTAAATTATTTCTAGGATGTTCATCGTTATCAAAAATCACATTTTCGTTATTATTATTAATTTGTAATTTAATTATTTCGTCTTTAAATTTTTTTTTATCTATAGCATCTTGAGCTTTTTTTTGGGAATTTAACGCAAAGCTATCTTGTTCATCTCTAGAGATTTCAAATTTTTCTGCAACATTTTCTGCTGTTACACCCATGTGATAATGGTTAAATGAGTCTGTTAAACCATCATTGATCATTGTATCTACTAATTTAGATTCATCTAATTTTTTATTTTCTCTGTAAAACAAAGAGTGTGGTGCTCTTGACATATTTTCTTGACCACCTGAAACAATAATTTTATTTTCTTCCAATTTAATTGATTGAAATCCAGAAACTATAGATCTTAAGCCTGAACCACATACTTGATTTATAATATGTGCTGGTTTTGATACCGGAATACCAGCGTGTATAGATGCTTGTCTCGCAGGATTTTGACCTAGACCAGAAGTAAGAACATGACCCATAATTACTTCATCAATTTGATCAGGCTTCAAATTAGATTTATGTATGACTTCTTTGATTGTAAGAGCACCTAATTTATCAGCACTCAAATCTTTTAAAGAACCTTTATATGTTCCAATTGGTGTTCTCAAAGCAGATGTAATTACAACATCATCTAATTTTTTGCTCATTAATTACTCAACATAATATTTTATAAGTTAAATTACATCAAAAACTTTGATATATGGAAATTATTATTAAATGAGGACCGCTGGCCAAATTGGATAAGGCGCTCGGCTACGAACCGGGAGATTCCAGATTCGAGTTCTGGGCGGTCCACCAAAAAGGAAATTAAAATGTTAGATTGGCTTATAAAGGCTTCATTACAAAAATCAGTTGTATATTTTTTTATAATTGTTTTAATAATTTTATTAATCTTAACTTTTGTATTATAAAAAAATATGAGCGAAGAGTTCGAACAAATAAGTATTAAACCTGGATTTATGAAACACAATGGGGGTGTTTTATTTAGAACAGTGTCCGAAACTGAGTATGAATTTAAATCAACAATTAATGAAAATCATTTAAATGCTGCTAACATAACTCACGGAGGTTACTTATCAGCATTAATTGATGCTGGAGCAGGAACTGCCGCTCATAGAGCTAGCGGTAATTCACCATGTGTTACAATTTCATTAGATTTAAAGTTTATTGGAGCATCTAGAGTAGGTGATGAAATAACAGGAATTACTAAAATACTTAAAAAAACAAACACGCTTATATTTTTATTTTGTGAATTGAGATGTAATAACAAAATTATTACCTCAGCTTCAGGTGTTTGGAAAATTTTAAAAGTTAAACCTTCAAACTTAGGCCCAGGTGGTTAATTATTCTTTTCTTCTATAATTCAAGTATCCAAAAATTGATAAAAGTAAAATAGCTATTGGATAAACAAATAACTTGCTAGGCCTATTTGAATTTTCAATCTTGAATTCACTTATGTAATCACCCATTTCAAAGCCACTTTTTTTAGCTTGGCTATTCCATTTTAATTTATCAACAATAATTTTATTATTTTCTTTAACTAAATTAATTCCATAATCTTCTAGATTATATTCTTCTTCAAAAGTATTTTTATCAATCACGAATAGCTTATATCTATCACCATAAAGACTCGGTCTGGTGACTTTAAAACGTACTTCTTTTTTTGGATCTAAAATAACAGAATTAATATTGTTAATATCTTGGTAATTATATTTTGGATAAAATTTATTAAGAACGAATTCTGGTGAAAGTAGTGAAATAGATATTATCAAAAAAACAATAATCTCATACCATTTTAATTTATTTATAAACCAACCTTGAGTTGCTGATGTAAATACCAGTATTCCTGCTAAAGAAGTTATTATGACAACCAATGCATGCCAAATATTTTCTATTCCAATTAAAAGTAGTTCGTGATTGAATAAAAAAACAATTGGAAGAATACCAGTTCTTAAACTGTACCAAAAAGCTTGTAGCCCTGTTTTAAGTGGATCACCTCCTGAAATCGCTGCTGCTGCATATGAGGCCAACCCTACTGGTGGAGTAACATCAGCCATTAACCCAAAATAAAAAACGAATAAATGAACCGCTATCAATGGAAAAATAAATCCTGATGCATTACCAACATCTACTAAAACTGTTGCCATTAATGAAGCAACGACTACATAATTTGCAGTTGTTGGTAATCCCATTCCTAATAATAAACATAATATTATCGTCAAAAATAATAATATTGTTACATTATCTTTAGCAATAGATTCTATGACTATAATTAAATTTGTACTAAGCCCTGTTGATCCAACAGCTCCAACTATTATTCCAGCTGTTGCTATGGCTATTCCAACACCAACCATGTTTAATGCACCTTTTTCAAATCCAATGATAGTTTGATTAAACCATATTTTGAGAGCATCTTTAGAAAACGAATTTTTGATAAGTAAATAAACTAAATTAACTAAAATCAAAGAAACAGTTGCGTAAAAAATAGAGTAAGACGCAGTGAACCTTAAATAAACTAACATATAAATTAAAACAAAAATTGGGATTAAGAAATGAAGTCCTGATAAAAATGTTTTTTTCAGATTTGGAACATCGGCATCTTCCATACCTTTGAGGTTCAATTTTAAAGCTTCAAGATGGGATATATAAAAAAGTGCAATATAGGAAATTATTGCTGGCAAAAATGCATGTTTAACAACTTCAAAATAAGTAACACCTATAAAACTTGCCATAACAAAAGCCGCAGCACCCATAACAGGTGGCATAATTTGACCATTAACAGAAGAGGAAACTTCTATAGCTCCTGCTTTTTCTTTTGAAAATCCAGTTTTTTTCATGATTGGAATTGTAAACGTTCCAGTGGTAACAGTGTTTGCAATCGAGGACCCTGATATTAAACCAGTCATTCCAGAACCAAGAATTGCAGCTTTTGCTGGTCCTCCTCTCATTTTGCCAACCATAGCAAAAGCCAAGTCTAAGAAATATTTTCCACCACCTGCTGTTTCAAGAAGAGCACCAAATAATACAAATAAAAAAATAAAATCTACAGAAACTCCTATTGGAATTCCAAATATAGCTTCCTGATCCAGCCATTGAAAACCAACTAATCTATTTAGTGAAAGTCCACCATGAGAGATTATTTCAGGTGCATATCTCCCAAAATATGAAAATAAAAGAAAACATATAGCGATGATTACCAATGGTAAACCTATCGCTCTTCTTGTAGCTTCAAGCAAAATTAAAATACCTAGACTACCAATAATTAGCTCGATCGGTAAATCAAAATTATTTCCTATTGAGATACTTAAAAGAACCCCACCTCTATCCACTAATTGATCATAAAAAAAATATATATAAAAACATGAAAAAGCACCTACAAAACTAATTAAGATATCAAATACAGAAATTTTTTTTCCTTTAGCAAATGGATAAATTAAAAATGCTAAAGTTAATGCAAAACCCAAATGAATTGCTCTTGCAGGCAATCCTTTGAACATTCCAAAGTTAAAAATAAAAGGAAATGGAGATGCATACCAGAGCTGAAATAATGACCAAATAATTGCGATTGATGCTATAACCTTTAAATGTAAACCCGTAAGATTTTTCGTAGGAGACAAATCTTCATTGATTTTATCTTTAACTTTTTCACTAAAGCTTTGACTCATAATAAATTTGATACCTTATTATAAAAAAAAGGCCCGATTTAAATCAGGCCTTTTAATTTAATTAAGATTTTGGATTACATTAATCCAGCTTCTTTATAATATTTAATCGCACCTGGATGTAGTGGAGCAGATAAACCATCTTTAATCATATTTTTCTTTTCCAAAAATCCAAAAGCTGGATGTTGTTTTTTGAAATCATCAAAATTTTCCATTACAGCTTTTACAACTAAATAAACAAGTTCCTCAGAAACATCAGCAGATGTTACAACAGTAGCTTTTACACCAAAAGTCGTTGCATCTTTTTTTTGACCTGTATAAGTTCCTTTAGGAATTACAGCTTGTGCATAATAATCAGCACCATCAATCAAACCTTGTACTTCAGCTCCTGTTAAATTTATAGGTGAAGCTTTAGCAGCACATGTTGCGGCTTGCTCCATCGCACCATTTGGAAAACCTACTGAATAACCAAAAGCATCTATTTTTCCATCACACAAAGCTTTTACTTGTTCTGAAGATGTAAGTTCAGTTGTTGACTTAAAATAACTATTATCAACACCCATAGCTTTCATTAGCTCCTCCATAGTTCCTCTTTGTCCAGAACCAGGATTACCGATGTTAACAACTTTACCTTTTAATCCAGCAAAATCTTTAATTTTTGCTTTTTTTCTTGCCCAAATTTGGAAAGGCTCGTTGTGAACTGAAAATACAGCTCTCAAATCACTATACTGTTTTCCTTCCCACTTGCTTGAACCATTTACAGCATGATATTGCCAATCTGATTGCGCAACACCAAATTGAAATTCACCGGCAGCAATTTGACCAATATTATAATTTGATCCACCAGTTGATGGTGCCGTACATCTGTAGGCTTTGGCTGTACCTTTTTTTCTTCCGTGTTCAGCACTAATTGCTGACTTGTGTAACATTTTACAAATAGCGTTACCTGTTTGGAAATAAACTCCAGTAGGTCCACCCGTTCCTATCGTGAAAAACTCTGCTGATTTTGCAACACCAGTTAATGACAAAGATGCAGCTAATATCAGTAAAGCACTTGATAGAGATGTAATTATTTTTTTCATTTTTTCTCCCTCTATATCGTTATTTTTATATGACAATTTTAACAAAAATTGATTGGGTATGTATAGCTAGATTTTATATTGATTCTGACCATTTTTTTAACTTATCAACACCCTCAACAATTTTAGGTGCAAATTTATTAATTTCATCATTATCAATTTTTTGATTGTCTTCAATTTTATTCATAAATTGTTGGCCATCAAAATCAGTGAAGCTTAATCTTGCTAACATTTTTGTTTGTTCAAAGCCAAAATCAGATCCTGGTAACAAAGCAACACCTGTTTCATTTAATATACTGTCACACATTTCTGATGATGAATTAAATTTTTTATTTAAAAACTCCGGCATTAAATAAAAGCCTCCTTGAGGTTTATTAATCAGAACTTTATTTGATCTTAAATTTTTATAAACATAGTTACCAATTGCACCTAAAATATTTTTGGATTTATTAATATATTTTGAATGATCTTGTTCATATGCTTTAATTGCTGCATATTGAATGGGCGCACTAACAGCCGAAAATGTTTCACTTGCTAGAACATTAATCATATTCTTAATTTCAATTAACGAGTCTGGTACTAAAAAATAACCTAATCTCCATCCCCCAGCTCCACACCATTTACTTAATCCTGTGCTAATAATTGTTTTTTCAGAACAAAAATTAGAGATAGATTTGTAATTATCCATAAAACTTAGCTCAGAATATATTTCATCAGACAAAATAATCAGATTATATTTCTCAGCAATACTTGCTATTTCTTCTAAATTTTCACAAATTTGACCAGATGGATTATTCGGTGAATTTAAGAATAACAGATAATTTTTATTTTTATCTTTTAAAACAATTTCTTCAATTTCTGAAGCAGTTGGAAACCAATTATTTTCCCGTTTCGTTTGTAATATTTGTACTTTATTTCTGCCCAATATTGCCTGTGGAGCATAAGAAACCCAACTAGGAGCTGGTAATATTATTTCTCCATCAAATAGAACATGTAATAAAAACATAAGCTCTTTTGAACCAGGCCCAATAATTACATTTTGAGATTTATAATTATAATTTTTTTTTTTAGATGTGTATTTTGCAACAGCACTTCTTAATTCAGAAAGACCTTGCATTGGCAAATATTTATTTTGGTGTGCATTATTTTTAAGCTCTCTAACTACATCTTCAGGGACTTTAAATGGAGATTGACCAAAACCAAATTTATATATTTTTTTTCCTTGCTCCTCTAATTTTCGAGAGGTTTCATTTATCAGCAAAGTCGATGATGGTTTTAAATCTTTAACTAAATTTTTTAACATTATTTTTTAACATTTTTAATTTTTAAATAACTATTATAGAATTAATCTTAATTATGGTAATCTAAGATAAGTTAATAGCAAAATGAGAACTTTTTACCCTCCGATTCGGTCATGTTTTAGTCTATTTTTGTTCTTTAACACCAACAATATCTGGTAGGTTAAAAAAAAAGTACACCAAAGGTAGAAATGACAAAACACAAAATTACTGCTGTTCTCGGACCTACTAATACAGGCAAAACCCACCTTGCTATTGAGACAATGCTCTCTTTTGAGTCAGGTATGATTGGCTTTCCTCTAAGGTTATTAGCCAGAGAAGTTTACGACAAAGTAATAAAAAAAATTAGCGTAGATAAAGTTGCCTTAATAACAGGTGAAGAAAAAATTATTCCAACCAATGCTAAATACTTTTTATGCACAGTTGAATCTATGCCAATTGATAAACATTTAGATTTTGTTGGTGTTGATGAAATTCAGATGTGTGCAGATCATGAGAGAGGTCATATTTTTACAGATAGACTTTTAAACATGAGAGGTGAAAAACTTACTATGCTGATGGGCTCAAACACTATTAAAAATATAATTTCAAAATTAGACGGTGATATTGAGTTTATAAATAGAAAGAGATTGTCTAAATTATCGTACGCAGGTCATAAAAAAATTTCAAGAATTAATAGAAAAACAGCAATAATTGCTTTTTCAGCAGAAGAAGTTTACGCAATAGCTGAATTAATTAGAAGACAAAAAGGTGGAGCAGCCATTGTAATGGGTTCATTGAGTCCAAAGACCAGAAATTCTCAAGTAGAACTTTATCAGTCAGGTGATGTAGATTTTTTAGTAGCAACTGATGCTATAGGAATGGGCATTAATATGGACTTGGATTATGTTTTTTTTTCTAACCTTAAAAAATTCGATGGAAAAAAATTAAGAAAGTTAAATTTATCTGAAATAGGACAAATTGCTGGTAGAGCTGGTAGATATTTAAATGACGGAAGTTTTGGTATTACAGGTGATTGTAAAGAAATTACAGCTGAAGATGTGGAATTAATAGAAGGACACAAATTTGAAGAAATTAGAACTTTATTTTGGAGAAACTCAAATTTAAATTTTAATAATCCTCTTAGTTTAATCAAATCTTTAGAGGAAAAACCCCAGATGGGATGGTTACGTAAAATTCATGAATGTGAAGATGAAAAGGCTCTTAAATATTTTTTAAAAGATAAAAGTCTTATTAATTTAGATTTTGATAAAAAATTGCTTAGTCTTTTATGGGAATGTTGTCAGATACCCGATTTTGTAAAAAAGACATATGGCAACCACTATGAGGTTATTGGCAATGTATTTAAATATTTGAGTAGTGGAAAACAGCAAATTACAGATGAATTTATGAGATTACAGCTAATAAAGCTTGATAAATTGGAGGGAAATGTGGATTCTTTATCAAATAGAATTGCAAATGTTAGAACTTGGTCTTATGTTTCAAATAAAAATAATTGGACAGAAAATCAAGACTATTGGATCGAGAAAACAAAACATCTAGAAGATAGACTTTCAGACAGACTTCATGAGGAACTTACAAAAACATTTATTGACAAAAGAGCAAGTGTTCTAGCAAGAGGCCTCAAACAAGACATGGAATTCAAAACAAAAATACTTGAAAATAACGACGTGCTAATAGATGATCAATTTATTGGCAAAATAAATGGGCTTAAATTAGCACTAGATTTAAAAAAAGGAGCCTTGGAGACTGACATCAAATCATTAAAAAAAGCTGCAAGACAAACCATTGGGCCTGAGTTAGAAAAAAGAATTCAGACTATTGTTGATACAGGTTTAATTGAATTAAATAATGATTTTAAAATTTATTGGAATGATTTTCCTATTGCTAAATTGTCTCCAGGTAATGATTATTTAAACCCACATTTTGATCTAATAGTTGATGATATTATTGAACCTATTCAAAAACAGAAACTTAGTGAATATATTGGTAAGTGGATACAAGATAAAATTAACTTAGTTCTGAAGAGTTTAGTTGATCTAAAAAATCTTAAAGATAAAAACTCATCAATCAAAGCTTTGGCATATCAACTTTATGAAAATAATGGTGTGTTAAAAAGGGAACGGGTGTCTGAATATCTAAAATCTCTTGGTCAAAATGAGAGAAAAATTTTAAGAGACTTAGGTGTAAAGTTTGGAAGATATCATGTGTTTTTATATCAATTAATCAAACCTGAAGCCGTATCATTAAGAACGTTATTATGGAAAAATTTTCATCAAAAATATTATAACGTTCAGCCCCCTACATTTGGTTTGAATTTTTTGGATGATAAAGAGCATAAAAATAAAAATTTTATGCTTTTGTGTGGCTTTGAAAAATTTGATTCTTTATTTGTAAGAATTGATATCTTGGAGAGGTTATTTATGCTTATTATAAATTCACCAAACTCAAAAGAAAATAAAGAAATTAAAATTATTCCTGAAATGCTAAATTTATTAGGTTGTAGTAAAGATAATTTTAAAAAACTTTTACAAAAAATGAATTATAAAATATTTGATAAAGATGATGAAACTTATTTTAAATATAATCCCATTAAAAAATTTAAAAAGGATCCAATAAAAAAAGTTTCAAATGAAAATCCATTTAAAATTTTAAAAAATTTAAAGCTTGGTTAAATTTGATGTTTTTTAAAAAAGATTCTACTGAAACTGATAAAAGCTTTTTAGTTAAAACATGTGCACTTTTAATTTATGCTGCTAAAATTGATGAAAATTATACTGAAAAGGAAGAAGAAATTATAAAAAAAACTCTCTTAGAGTTGGGAGCTAAAAAAGAAACTATAACTCAAATAATTATAGATGCTAAATCTATTGAAGAAAATTCAAATCAAATTTTAGATTTTACAAAAGAAGTGAAAAACCTACCTGAAACTGATAAAATTAAAATTATTGAGTCCTTGTGGTCTATTATTTACTCAAATAATGAAGCTGATATTTATGAAACAAATTTGATGAGACGTTTGGCGGGGTTACTTTACATTGACAGCTCAACGATGGGCGATATTAAAGATAGAATTAAAGAAGAAAAATTATAATGACTTATATAGTTAACGATAAATGTATTAAATGTAAATTGACTGACTGTGTTGATGTTTGTCCAGTAGATTGTTTTTATGAAGGTAAAAATATGCTTGTAATTAAACCGGATGAGTGTATAGATTGTGGCGTTTGTGAGCCTGAATGTCCAGTAGATGCCATTAAAGCTGATACTGAACCTGGAAGTGAACAATGGTTAGAAATCAACAAAAAATACTCTGAGATCTGGCCTAATATAAGTGAAAAAAAAGATCCTCCAACGGATCATGAAAAATTTAAGAATGAGCAAAATAAGTACGAAAAATATTTTAAAGAAAATCTTTAAATCTAAACCTGAAAAAAAAGTGAAAAAAAAAGTTACTACCACAAAAGTAGTTAAAGCAAAAAAAGTAGCTAAAGTTAAACCAAAAAAAATTAAAAAGGTTGTTGTCAAAAAGACAAAAAAAGTATCAAAAAAAATTTCACCAAAACCAGTTAAAGTAAAAAAAGTAATAAAAGTTGCTGAGGTAAAAGAAGAAGCAAAAGTTGATAATCTTAGAATTTCAAAAAGCAATGAAGTAAAACCTGAAATTAAGAAAGTTAAAAAACAAGAAACCGAAAAAAGAGAATATAAAATAAAAGACCATGTGGTTTACCCAAAACATGGCGTAGGTCAGATTACTGAATTTAAAAAAATAAATATAGGTGGAATAGACGTAGAAACATACGTTATTAAATTTGAAAAAGATAAAGCAAATGGGATGGTTCCGGTAAACAAACAATCACATTTGAGACCTTTGGCAACAATCAATCAAGTGAACAAATGTATTTCTATTCTAAAAAGTAAACCAAAAATAAAAAGATCTATGTGGAGCAGAAGAGCACAAGAATATGAAGCTAAAATCTCTTCTGGTAAGATTTACGAATTAGCAGAAGTAGTAAGAGATTTAAACAAAGGTGATGATCTTATGGTTGATCAATCGTATAGTGAAAGACAGTTATTTGAAAAAGCTTATGAAAGAATTTTATCTGAGTTTCAAATTGTTTTAAATGTATCTTTAGAAGATACTCAAAAGAAACTTGATAAAGCTTTAAAAAGAAACTTAGGTGGCCAAGCTCAACCAATAGCCTCTGCACCAAAATCAGCTGCTACAGAATTACCTGTTGAAGAACCTATCGCTGATCCAGATGAAAATTTAGACGAATAAAAAAAACGCCTCTCATACAATTTTTGATGAGAAGCGTTTTTAGTAAAGATTAGTAAGTTACTATCTTTTTCTTTTTTTAGCTTTTTTAGCCTTTTTAGCTTTTTTCTTAGTTTTCTTTGCTGCTTTTTTCTTAGTTTTTTTAGCAGCTTTTTTTCTTTTCTTAGGCATCTTTAGCTC
>JAOJEG010000020.1 GCA_028226535.1 Candidatus Pelagibacter sp.
AGACGATTAAAATTAGAAAAACTGGAAAAGGAAAGATTAGAAAAAATTAATCTTGAAAATGAAAAACAAAAACAGGAAGAATTAAAACTTAAACTAAAAGAGCAGGCTTTAAAAGATGAGGTAAAATTAGACAGACAAAGAGCAAGAGATATAAAAATTTTCCTTAGAAAAGAACAAGCTTTATTGAGAATAGAACAAGCTGAAAAACAAAAACAATTTTTAAAACAATTAAGATTAGAAAAGCAAATTGAAAAATTTAGAATTAGAGAAGTTAAAGAATTAGAAAAACTTGAAAGAATATCCCTTAAAGAAAAAAGAGATGATTACGCTGGTCTTCAACAGCGGATAGAAAAATTAAAAGAAAAATATCGAATAATTAGAGACCAGAAAATCAAAGAAAGAGTAGAGGCTCTTGGAGTAAAATTACAGGGTGATGAAGATAGAGAAACATTACTACAAAAAGAAAAAGAATATACAATAGCAAGACAAAAAATTGAATTTGCTCTTGAAAGTTTCTATCGAAGTGCAAGTAGTTTAGTGTTTCAGTTAAATAAAAGACACATCACAAGGCATATGTCTATTTTTAGATGTATTGATAAAAGATTTGAGACTGGAGAAATTTTTGTAAAATGGGATGAGTCTTCTGATGAGGAGTGGCTATTATTAATTTATATTAAAAACAACTCTCCAGATGAAGGAATAGTTATTGAAGATAAGACAAACCCTGAAAAAAATATTTCTCATGAGTTTAAAAATAATGAAATATTTAAAGCATCAGACACAATGGTAGACTCGCTAACCCAACTTATTGCTAGAAAAAGGTCTAAAAATAACAATTATATTACCTAAAAAAATTAAGTAATATCTAGAATGTTTTTTGGAACAATTACAATGCTAATTTTGTACTTAATCCTTAAGTATATTCTTTCTTGGATAACTTATTTTAATAATCTAGATCCAAGACTTGGAGATTCTACTTGGCGTTGGAGTTATGATTATCATGTAATTGGTGAGAGAGATATTTCGGATTTAGATGATAAAGATTTTATAAGATTAAGAAGAAAAAAAAATAAGATTATTACTTTAATGTATTCAGTCGTTATGATTATGTTTATTTCCTCAATGTCTTTATTAAGCAAAATTTTATTACACTTTACAAGTTAACTTTTTAATTGTTTTTTATTTTTTAAATATAAAAAATAGGCAACAATTTCATAACTGAATTTAAAAACTTGAAAAATTATTGGAAGTTTAAAAAATTTATACAAAAAATTATATTTAGGAATTTTTTTCCATACAAAAAGAAAAGCTTCTGCTCCTTCAATAACTCTGCTACCATCTTTAACATGAAGTCTTCTTAAAAGTTCTTTGTCTTTTTTTGACGTTTCTTTTTCAGCGCTTAAATTGTTCGTAATATCAATCCAGTCAATTTCTTCAATATTCTCTTTTTTATATAGATTGATTTCTGACCTACATATTTTACATGAATTATTAAAATAAACTTTCATTATTGGTTCTAAATTACATGTGAGATTAAATATTGTACATGTGTTAAATCATCCATTGAAAATTACATACAAACAACTATGTACTGTATATGAGTAATTTTTTTGATAAATCAGATTTGAGTAGAAAAGATGTAGATGAAATTGTATCTGACACTTTAAAAAATTGTGATGATGGAGAGATATATTTTGAAAACTCAAAATCTGAGTCAATTTTATTAGATGACAATAAAATTAAAAGCTCAAATTATAGCTCTGATCTTGGTTTTGGGTTTAGGGCAATTTCCAATGAGGTAGTTGCTTACTCTCATTCAAATGAAATATCGAAAGATGCATTAAAAAATTCAGCCAAAAACTTACAATCTACTTTAAAATCAATTAAAGGAACCTATAATCATGAAATTCCAAAAAGTAATAATAAATTTTATGATGATATTAATCCTATTGAACAAAAAACATTAGATGCAAAATTAGAAGTTTTAAATAATGTTAATGATTATTTGCGAAAAAAAGACTCAACAGTAAAACAAGTTACAGCTAGTTTTAGTGGAGAGCAAAAATCTATAGAAATAATTCGATCTGGGGGCGAAGCTTTAACAGATGTTCGTCCTTTAATAAGATTTAACGTCTCTGTAATGCTTGAAAAAAATGGAAGAAAAGAAACAGGTGTTTATGGAATAGGTGGAAGACAATCCTATGATGACTATTTAAAAAATAATAATTGGAAAAGTGTTTGTGAAGAAGCCCTTAGAATTGCTACTGTTAATTTAGATAGTAAGCCAGCTCCAGCAGGTGAAATGAAAGTTGTTTTAGGACCAGGTTGGCCTGCTATATTAATTCATGAAGCTATCGGCCACGGTTTAGAGGGTGATTTTAATAGAAAAAAAACATCAGCATTTCACGATTTAATGGGCCAAAAAGTTGCAAGCAAAGGAGTTACAATTGTTGATGATGGAACTATTGATAAAAGAAGAGGTAGCTTGACCATTGATGATGAAGGTACTCCTACAGAAAGAACAGTTCTAATTGAAAATGGAATTTTAAAAAATTTCATGCAAGATAGATTGAATGCAAGGCTAATGAATACTAGATCTACTGGTAGCGGAAGAAGAGAAAGTTATAAACATATTGTTCTACCAAGAATGAGAAACACAATGATGTTGAGTGGAAATCAAACTCAAGATGAAATGATTAAGTCGGTCGATAAAGGAATATTCGCAGTAAGTTTTGGAGGTGGACAAGTAGATATAACATCAGGAAAATTCGTTTTTAATTGCACAGAAGCTTATGAAATAAATAATGGAAAAATTGGTTCGCCAATTAAGGGGGCAACTTTAATAGGAGATGGTCCTTCAATTTTAAAAGAAGTATCAATGGTTGGAAACGATATGATGATGGATCCAGGTATTGGAACTTGTGGTAAAGCGGGTCAAGGTGTGCCAGTTGGAGTAGCACAACCTTCAATTTTAATTGATAAAATGACCGTAGGAGGAACAAAACTCTAAATCATGATTAAAGATGAAGAATATTTAAAATCGAAAGCTTCTTTTTGTCTAGATCTAGCTAAAAAACTTGGAGCAACAGATGCAAGTGTAACTATTGGAAATTCAATTTCTGAGACAGTCAGTTTTAGAAATAAAGTTTTAGATGAGTCTAATAGATCTGACAGTTTGGCAATAAGTATAGAGACTTATTTAGGTAAAAAAAAATCGTCAATAACTTCGTCAAATTTATTAGATGAAAATTTAAAAACATTAATTGAAAAATGTTTTGAAACCACAAAAATTACACCTGAAGATGAATTTAATTCTCTTCCAGACAAAGATTTATTAGCAACAAATATTAAAAATCTTAACTTGTATGATCAAGCACATATAGAAAATGATAAAAAAATTGACTATTTGAAAGAATTAGAAGAAACAGCTTCAATTGATAAAAATATTATAAATACGGAGTCGGGTTTTACAGAAAATAAATCAAACTTTATTTTAGCCAATAGTGATGGTTTCTGTAACGGGTACAAGTCTTCATCATTCACAGCTTCTTGTGTTGCCGTTGCAAAAAATGAAAATAGCATGGAAAGAGACTATGAATTTACAAGCAAATGTCACTTAGGTGATATTTCTAATCCTTCTGAACTTGGAAAAAATGTAGCTGCGCAAACTATAAAAAAACTCAATCCTAAAAAAATTGGTAGTGATAAATTAAGTATTATTTTTGATAAAAGAATTTCTAAAGGTTTTTTAAGTTCATTCGCTGGCGCAATATCAGCATCATCTATTGCGAGAGGGACATCATTCCTTAAAGACAAATTAAATCAACCAATTTTTTCAAAGTCAATTAATGTTATTGATAAGCCTGATTTGATTAAAGGTATGGGCTCACAGTGTTTTGACTCTGAGGGGGTTAAGACAGATATATTAAAATTAGTAAGCAATGGAATATTAGAAAATTATTTGGTTGATACTTACAATGGAAAAAAATTAAATCTAAAGTCAAATGGAAGAAGTGGTGGAACCACCAACCTTTATTTTGAAAACGGAAATATAAATTATGAGGATTTATTAAAAAGTTATTCTAAGATTTTATACGTTACTGAAACTATAGGGCATGGAACAAATCTTGTAACTGGAGATTATTCAGTGGGTGCTACTGGGTTTTTAGTTGAAAATGGAGAATTTAAGTATCCAGTTAACGAAATAACAATAGCTGGAAATTTTAATGAAATGTTTAAAAATATAACATTAGCAAATGATTTGGAATTTAAGTATTCAGTGAATTCACCTACCATGATGATTGATGGTATGACTGTTGCTGGTAAATGATCAAATATTGTGTAATTGGCTCAGGAATATCAGGAGCAACTATTGCCAACCTTTTAAGTAAAAACCATTCAGTTGATTTATTTGATAAAGCAAGGGGACCAGGAGGTAGATCATCTTTTAAAAGATTAGATAAAGATAAAGGGTTTGACCATGGAACTCAATATATTTCTCCAAAAAGTCCAGCTTTTAAAAAATTTATTAATATTTTAATAAAAAAAAAAATATTAAAAAAATGGGGTGGCAACCATTTATTTTTGAATAAACTTAAAAAAGAAAATAAAAATCATCTAAAAATAATAGGTAGAAAAGGCAATAATGATATTAGCAAATATCTGTTAAGAAATATTAACTGTAATTTTCAATCTGAATTAAAAAAAATTAATTATAAGGAAAAAAAATGGGTCCTTACTTTTTCTGACAGAAGTAAAAAAATTTATGACAGTCTAATTCTGACTTGTCCATTTGCTCAATTATCGAAATTATCAAAGAAATATATCAAGGATCCTTTCATTACAAAAAAAGTTAGGATGGATGCAAATATTACAGTTATGATTTTAATAAAAAACACAAATAAAAATGTGAGTAGTTATTTATTTGGTGACAATGTTTTAGGTTGGGCAGCAAAAGAAAACAGTAAAAAAAGATTTAAAAGTCACCAAGATTTATGGACTTTGCAAAGTACTCATAATTGGGCAAATAAAAAGATTAACAAAAATAGAGAAAATAAAGATATAAATTCAAAAACTCTTATTGATCATTTTTTTAAACTTACCGGTATTAAAAAAACTAAAGTACTTTTTTCTTTAAATCATGGTTGGAAATATTCATCAACCTCAAAACCCTTAAATATAAAAAGTTATTGGAACTCCTCATTAAATTTGGGAGTATGTGCAGACTGGTTTGTGGGACCAAGACTTGAAGCTGGCTGGATAAGTGCCAATGATCTTTATAAAAAAATTATTAAATAAATTCATTCAAATTTCTTAACTCTATATTCCCAGTTTCCCATACGTGAATAGGCAACTTTAAGAATTAAAGCATTTTTTTTATCAAACCAAATATCAAAGTTTAATCTTTTATCTTTAGGAATAGTCATATCTTTTGAAGTTAATTTAAAGTGTTCTACATCATATGTTTTCCCATATAATTCGATTTTTTCTTTTCCAATAAAAGTAACAACTTGTTCCTTAATACTTCCAGAAATAGGGCTTATCTGAGTGTTTGTTTGAAGAATTTTATGACTCCACCAATTTCCAATTATGTTTTCTAATGAGGCACTGCCTGTATATGATGAGCCTTTAATATCATATTCATTTTCATTTTCATTTAATTTAAGCTTAACATATTTATCTTTTTTATTTTGACGTGTTTTTGAGTTAAAGGAAATCAGTTTATCTTTAATATATTTTTCCTCTCCAAAACTTTCAACTTCGAAAATAGTTGCCCCAAGTAATTTAACAGTAAATTTTAATTGATTTGTGACAGTTGTATTTTCTTCGTCTTTCTTAAAGAAATAGTAATTATAACCAATAACTTCACCATCTTTTAAAATTTCCATCTCTATTTTATTAAATTTATTATAGTGAGCCATATGAGCACTGCTATTAAACGAATAGATTAAAAGAAAAGTTAAGAATAAAAATTTTTTCATAAAATATTACTTTAATAGACTTTAGTATTAAAAGAAGTAATTTATTAAAATATGTTTCTTAAAATTAAAAATATACCAAGAGTATCTTGGAGTTCAGATAACTCTTTAAATTTCAAGCCAAAATTATCTACATCTTTTTTTTTAATTTTTGGTTTAGCAATTTTTGGATTAGGTGAAGGTCTCTTAATTCTATCTACAACAGGAAATTCACCATGGTCAGTGCTTGCTGAAGGAATATCAAATACCACAAGTTTGTCTATTGGAGCTGCAACTTTTTTTATAAGTGTGTCTGTGCTTTTTTTATGGATATTTATTAACCAAAAACCTGG
Source organism: Candidatus Pelagibacter sp. (assembly GCA_028226535.1). The sequence goes on from JAOJEG010000020.1 coordinate 6,311, forward strand.
TTTAGGAACAATTTTTAATATTATTATTATTGCAGGGATGATTGATATCACTTTAAGTTTTTTTGATGCCCCAACTTCGATATGGATGAAATATTTTTTAGCTTTTTTTTCAGTTTTATTAGTTGGTTTAGGTAGTGGAATTTATCTCGTTGCAAATCTTGGTCCAGGTCCTAGAGATGGATTAATGACTGGACTAACAAAACTTACAAATCTTCCAATTGCTTTGGTAAGAGCTTTTTTAGAAATTTCTGCAGTATTAGCTGGCTGGTATCTTGGTGGAACTGTTGGTGCCGGAACTCTAATTTTTGCGTTTGGAATTGGACCATGTGTAGCTTTGGGTTTATTTTTAGTTAATAAAACTTTTAACTAGGCAGCAGCCCCAGATTTTTCACTTTTTTTTCTTTCATGCGGGTCTAATATTGCTTTTCTTAATCTACATGAATCAGGTGTAATTTCTAATGCTTCATCGGTATTAAGCATGCTCAATTGTTCTGCTATAGACATTTTTCTCACTGGAGTTAACACAACATTCTCATCAGTTCCCTGAGTTCTCATGTTGGTTAATTTTTTACCTTTCATAACATTGATAATCATATCACCAGGTTTTGGAGACAAACCAACAATCATACCTGGATATACAGGGTCGTTATGAGTTACGAACATTTCTCCTCTGGCTTGTAAATTAAAGATAGCAAAAGCTACAGCTTTACCTTTTTCCATGGAAATTAAAGCACCATTTCTTCTACCTTCCATATCTCCTTCAAAAGGTCCGTAATCATGGAATATTCTATTTATTACTCCATTTCCTTTTGTCAGAGTTAAAAACCTGCTCGTGTATCCCATTAACCCCCTAGTTGGAGCATGAAATATTAATCTTTTTTTATCTTTACCTGTATCTTTTAAATCTATGAGTTTACCTTTTCTTCTATTCATAGAGTCTATCACTTTAGATGAGTGTTCTTCATCTAAATCCATAGTTATTTCTTCAATAGGCTCAAGTTTATTTCCATTTTCATCAGTTTTATATAATACTTTAGGAGGACTTACGGTCATTTCAAAACCTTCTCTTCTCATTTGAGTCAGTAAAATTTCTAACATAAGTTCTCCACGTCCGCTTACCACAAAAGAGTCGCTCCCGTTATTTTCTGAGAAAGTAATACCAACATTATTTTGAGCTTCTTGTAGTAGTCTGTCTCTTATTTGAGTACTTGTGAGTTTCTTACCCTCAGTTCCTGCTAAAGGAGAGGTGTTTACTGTAATTGTAATAGACATTGTTGGTGGATCTATTGGTGTCGCAGGAATTGGTTCATTAACCTCGGGATCACAAATAGTATCAGCAACATTAGCTTTTTCTAGCCCAGCAACTACTACGATGTCACCAGCCTCACCAATTTCAATAGGAACCTTTTTTGTTCCTTCATATCTAAAAATTTTAGTTAATTTTCCTTCATCAACTTTTTCACCATTTAAATTTATAGCTTTAATTGATTGATTTGCTTTAGCAGTCCCTTGAGTAATTCTTCCAACCAAGCTTCTTCCTAAAAAGCTATCAGCATAAAGAAGTGTTGAAAGCATTGCAAAAGGTTTGGTTTTATCTAATTCAGCAGGTTTTACATGATCAACGATTAAATCTAAAAGGGGATTTAAATTCTCTCTTGGACCATCAACTTCTTTATCAGCCCATCCAGATCTACCACTTGCATATAAAACTGGGAAATCTAATTGTTCTTCATTTGCATCTAAGCTTACAAATAAATCAAATGTTTCATCTAAAACTTCATTAGCTCTTTGATCAGCTTTATCTAATTTGTTTATTACAACAATAGGTTTTAATCCTTGTTTAAGGGCTTTGGATAAAACAAATTTTGTTTGTGGCATTACACCTTCTGCTGAGTCGATAAGCAATAAGGCACCATCTGCCATACTTAGTACTCTTTCAACTTCTGCAGCAAAATCTCTGTGTCCGGGCGTATCAATTATATTTATTCTAGAGTCTTTCCAATTAATTGATGCTGGTTTTGCTAAAATTGTAATTCCTCTTTCTTTTTCAAGCTCACCAGAATCCATTAATCTTTCATCAACAACTTCATTTTCTCTAAATGATCCACTTTGTTTCATTAGATTATCTATCAAAGTAGTTTTACCGTGGTCGACGTGCGCGATGATGGTGATGTTTCTGATATTATTGCTCATAAATTGTGGCTCTTATACATTAATTCTTTGATTTGAAAACTTAAAAAAAGTCAGTATTTACAAGCTAAATAGACATTAACAAAAAATTCATTTCTTGTGATTGTTTTAAAAACATATAGATATCGCATTAAAACTAGCAGTAATAAAGAATCATTATCTATATTCAAATTCATTAAATGGAAAATTTTAAATTATTAAACATAGAAGATTCGCTAAAAAATTCATTATACAAAATGAATTTTACGAAACCAACTCCTATACAAGTAATGGCAATCCCCGTTGCATTAGAAGGTAAGGATATTTTGGGAACAGCACAAACAGGAACAGGAAAAACGTTAGCATTTAGTATTCCATTAATTAATAGATTAATTTTAGATAAAAATGCTTTTGCACTTGTGATGTGCCCAACAAGAGAATTGGCTACTCAAGTGATGGAAGCAATCAGAAGTATTATCAGCGATAAAATTAATATTAAAACAGCTTTGCTTATTGGTGGTGAGTCTATGCAGAAACAACTTAGGCAATTAGGGAATAGATCAAGAATAATAGTAGGTACTCCAGGTAGAATAAATGACCATTTAAAAAGGAAAAGTTTAAATTTATCAGCAACAAAATATTTAGTATTAGATGAAACTGATAGAATGTTAGATATGGGTTTTACTCCACAAATTGAAATGATTTTGAAATTTGTTCCAAAAGACCATCAAACGTTATTATTTTCTGCAACTTTACCTCAAAATATTTTAAGAATTTCAGATAGATATTTAAATAAACCTGAAAGAATTTCTACAGGAGCTACCTCTGTCCCAATAGCTAAAATCAAACAAGAAACTCTTCAAGTTTTTAAAGAAAATAAATACGATGAATTGATTGATCAATTTTTAGCTAGAAAAGGTTCTATTTTAGTTTTTGTTAAGACTAAAAGAAGTGCTGATAAAATGGTTAAAAAACTTAAAGAAGAGGGACATTCAGCAGATGCTATTCATGGAGACCTTCGTCAAAGCAAAAGAGATCGCGTTATTAATTCTTTTAGAAAAGGATTAAAAAGAATTTTAATTGCAACAGATGTTGCAGCCAGAGGCTTGGATATTCCTTTAATTCAACATGTAATTAATTATGATTTACCACAAGTTCCAGAAGATTATGTTCATAGAATTGGAAGGACAGCTAGAGCAGGATCTGAAGGGTCTGCCTTAACTTTTTTAACACCTGATGATAGATCGATGTGGAATTCTATAAATAAGTTAATTGATCCAAATTTTAAAGCAGCACCTAGTGTCTTAAGAAGAGACTCAAAAAACAAAAGAAGAGGTAAGGGGCTAAATAACAAAAAAAGAAAAGCCAGAGATGAAAAAAGATCTTTTGGAAAAAGAAGACAAGATCGATCTTCAAGTTTTAGAGACAAGCCAAAATCTTATGGTAAAATTAGATCAGACAAGCCATCAAAAGATGGAGAGAAAAAAAGTTTTGGCTTTAAAGGAAAATCAAGTTTTACAAAAAAAAATAATTCAACACCAAATGGTTTTACAAATAATCCAAAATATTTTGGAAGAAAACCTTCAGAAAATACATCTTCAGGCTCAGAGAAAAAAAGCTTTGGTTTTAAAGGTAAGAAAAAATTTAAGAGTAGAAATAGCAGACCTAAAAATTTTAGCTTTAAAAAACATAGTAAAAAAAGAGCTATATCTTAAGATTTTTTAGTTTTCTCTTTTTTTTGCCTTCTTTTTTCTTTTAAACTCAATTTTGGTTTTTTACTTACACTAGAGTCTTTAAATGATTTTCCACTATATCTTTTTGACATCATAATTTTATAGCATTTTATTAAAAAAAAAGGGCAGTAAAAACTACACTTTTTAAATTTTGTTTGAGTGTCTTGGGAATACATACATATAGTATGTTTAAATAATTATTGAATTACTTATCTTTTCTTAAAATGGCTCATCTGAAATTTTAAATTTTATTTTTTTCCCTAACATTTTGAATACTTATCATAAAAAAAACCCAATAAATTTTGTCTTAGAGTTTCTAATTTTGTTTAGTGTGTGTTTTTAGAGTTTACTCCAAATGGAAGTGTATTGCATGTCCAGACTGCCCATATTATTGATTTATTTGGTGATTATTTTTTAAACTTAATTGATGGACCAAATCTGTTCTTTTTGTTCTCACCCTCAGTTGCATGCCAAATGATTAATAATATTCCGCCTATTATAGTAATCCAAAGTAATTGCCACCAACCAGATTTATTTATGTCATGTAGCCTTCTTGCTGCTACTGAAAATGATGGAACTATTAAAGCAACTGTAAATATCAAATTAATTGGTCCATTTTCTTCAAATGGATAGCCTAAAATCATTACATCAATTATTGACGCTATGATTCCGCCAAGAAATCCGAATAAAACAAAAAACCAAAATTCAGATCTTGATGCTCTACCTGAAAAAACGGCAAATTTGTTAAAACATGTTTTAATTGAAGTTTGAAAATCCATAACTCAAAGTATCATTTTTAACTTTGAATTCAATATTAAGTTATTTAAAACTTATCAAAAACACCAAAGCAAGAAACATTGAAAAGTGAAAACAAAAAAAATGCAAGAAAGATCGATTTCTCGGGCGTTTTTAAAATTTTTTAGGGTTTAAATGGTTACATGTCTATTCCACCCATCGACAAACTTGTTTTTAACTATCTCTTTCTATTAATTACAAAGTTTTTCGTGTCTTCCATAAGCAACCGAAGTTTTTGAATCAAATCTTTTCTCTTCTTCCGTGTCCGGATCTATAAAATGATTTAAGATTTCTCCTTTTCCCATATGATCTCCATAAATGGACATAAGAATTACCTGATATCCCATATCATTACAATCAATTCTATTAAAAACAATAACTGATTTTACATCTGTACTTTCACCCTCTTCAAATTTTAGATAATTTGCAAGTGACCAATAATAAACGTAATTATCAATTTTCTTCATTGAATTTTTATCTATATAAAATTCTGAGTATCCATCTTTAGTTTTCATTCTATCAGTCCAATTAAACTTTGAGGCATGAAGAGTATTTGTAGTAATTAAAATAACAACTAATACCAAAATTATTTTTTTCATTAATTAACTTTAACATTAATAATTTATAAGACGAGCAAAAAAAAAGAGCAGTAAAAAACTTTTCTTTTTGAATTTTTATTTAGATAAGAATTTTTATATTCACATTCCTAGCACGCCAATAATTGCTTATTTAAGAAGTTCATTGATAAAATCTTTTAATTAGAAAGGAATTGAAAAGATGACTTCATTGAAGAGTGGGGTTAAGGTTGAATTGATGAAAAAACTATTTCTACTTTTTATTATCTTATCATCATGTTCTACTCCTAATTCTAGATCTGATGCATACTATGAAGCAGTAGCAGCGCATATTGCTCAAACTGTTTTATCGGGAGATTGTAATTCCAAATGTATATCTTCAATTGTTAGTTCAGATCTTAAATATGCAACTTACACTCAAGCAATTAATGTCATTGATAAAGTAACTAGGTTATTACCTAGTATCTACGATGCTATAAAAAAAGAGTTAGTAGTCAAAGTTGAAGAAAAATATAAAAATTCATTTTAATAAAGTAACTTAATATTTGAGATTAATT
>JAOJEG010000021.1 GCA_028226535.1 Candidatus Pelagibacter sp.
TTCAAATTTTTTTTTATTTAATGATTTCATTTTAAAATTTTTTGTTAATTTGTAACTGGTACTGTAAGATAATTTGCATCATGAAAAGAAGTTAACATTTTTTTTTTAGTTTTAATTATATGAGGATAGTATGGAATATCATTAAATTTCCATATTACTGGTTTATTTAAAGCATAACTTCCATAAATAAAAAATCGTTTAGGGCAATTTTTTTCAATAAATCTTTTAACACCATGATAAGAATTGGGTGTTGATTGAAAAAAAACTACTGTTCCCTGTCTAGGAGTAAACTCTTTGACAATTTCTAGTTCACTAATTTTCGGAAATCTTCTAAAACTTTTTCTAATATTTTTTTTAGTTTTTTTTCTATAAATGGTAAGTGATCCTCCATTTTTTTTTGGTATGTCGGTTAAATAAATTAAAAAATTATACAATCTTGTAATATCATCTCGATGCGGTCTCAATCTATAACCACCCTTTGAAACAGAAAAATCAATATCTAAATTCACTTTTGGATTAGAATAATTATTGCCAAGTAATTTTGAAAGCTCACTTGAGTTTAATTTTTTTTTTATAGTAAATTTGTTTGGATTAAAATTTTTTGGAAGGTTCGAGTTTTCCCATGATCCATTTTTAAATTTTTTTTTAAATATATTTTCTATTTTCTTGTAGAAAAATTTGCTATTAAAAAGTTTAAAAAGTTTTTTAGAAATTTTTGACTGTTTGATATAATTATTAAAATTTTTTGAGCCTTTATTGATACGACTTCTGCCACCCATAATCATATCATCAAATGATTTAGATTTACTAATTTCTTCTATTAATTTTTTACAAATATTTTTTGGAATAATGTTGCTACCTACTAGAACTGGAAAATTTCCTTTTACTTTTTTTAATTTTTCAATTTGTAGCATTTAGCTATACATTCCCTCCTTAACTTTTATCATCTTATACATTAGATCATTTAAAGGAGTTTTTATCCCGTGTTTTTTTCCAAGACTAGAAACAACACCACTTATGAAATCAATTTCGGTTTTTCTTTTGTATTGAACATCAAAAGCCATAGATGATTTATTTGTTTGGTTTGAGTCTACGATTTTATTAAACATAAAAAGGCACTCATCCTCTGAAACCTCTACACCATCAGCTAACGCTACTTGTCTTGTTTCTAATATTATTTCTTTGCCTAACGATCTAGATACGTCATTTGCACTATTATTTATGTATAGATCAGTATGATGTAGATCAAAAATAGCTGATAGAGGTCCAATAGCTGTTAATGCAAACAGTTTCATCCATTTTCTTTTTTTTACATCATCAGCAGCAATTGTTTCGAGATTATAAGCTGTAAAAGTGTCAGCGATATCTTTTACTCTTTCACTCATTCCGCCTTCATATTCTCCAATCCAAGAAGGTAGAGCAGCATGGTTCATTATATGACCAGGACCCAATATATTTGAGGCTTGAGTTGTTGTTCCTCCTAGAACTTTTTCAACTCCTACAATTTTTTGCATAATTGCTTCATGACCAAAGCCATTTTGAAATGACATAAAAACAGTTTTTTCACCAATGATATTTTTAATACTATTTAAAGCTGGTTCTAAAACAGTTGCTTTACACATTACTATCACGGCATCAACAATACCAACTGTTGATGGGTCAGTCGTTGCTTTAACTTTAATAAATCTGTCTCCACCATGACCATCCATCTTGAGACCATTCTTATTTATAGCTTCTACATGTTCTTTCCAAACATCAATTAGGCTAACGTTTAATCCTTTTTCAGCTAACAAACCCCCAAACAAACAACCCATTGCACCAGCACCTAAAACTGCAACTTTTAAATCTTTATTTATCATTGAACCTTTTTAAATTAATTTATGTATAGATATTATATATATTATCTATAGACATTATGCAAAATAAAATATAGCTTAATTAATGATGCAATTAAAAATAGAAAAATCAAAATTTAAAGAATATTCATTGGATAAAATTTCCGAAGCTCTACAAAACGGATTATCAAATAATTATAAAGAAGTTGAAGTATCAATCGTCGATTGTCCAAATTTAAGAGATTGGGGGTGTCCATCTGAAGGAATTAGTGGCAATCAAAAAATTATAGATGTTGGTGGCGAACCCTACATGCATGATCCTAATTTAATTGGTGCCGAATTTGATTATGAAGAAATTTCTAAAATGATTGGTTCTGAAAAGTCTTACGCTTTAGGAGCTGGTTCAGGAGCTATGTCATGTTTAGACGGACACTGTGGAGAACTAGTAATTAATGAAAATCTAATTACCGATGAGTCAAAATCAATAATAGCTCGAGTTGGAAAAAATAAGGAATGTATTGCAGAAAAATATACAGCTAGAAAACATGGTGGTTTAGGCAATGTTTTTTATACTGATGGAGTTAAAGGAAAAGTTATCAAAATAAAAATAAAAGGACGATCTGGAGAACAGGGATCTCTTACTCAAACAATGAGAAAATCTTTATCTGATAATTTACAAATTAAAAACAATGAGCATATTGCTTTGGCAGGAGTTTTTAGAATTTTAAATGGAAAGATAAGATCACATGTTCAGCCTGATTATAAAGATATCAAGCATGAATATTATGATCCTGAACAAATGAAATGTGTAAAAGATTTTTTACAATTTTATGAACCTGTTGGACCTGAATTACAAGGTTATTGTGTGCTTTGGACTGGCGACCCCACAGGAGGAAATCTTAACCTAAGAGAGTCTGGTGAACACACTCATTTTCACTCATATACTAAAGAAAATATAGCTGGTCATTATCACTTTGATGTAACTCCTAACGAGATAGAATATGAAGGTTATTTTAATACTGCCGCAGAAGTGCACAGAGTTAATAATATTTACAAAGAATTAACTAATAAAAAATAATATTAATTTAACATTGTTTAATATAATATTTTGATATGAAGAAGCAATTCAAGTATCCAAAATCTTTTGAAGAACAAAAAAAAATTCCAAAAATTACTCAAAAAAGAATTAAATATGCAGAAGCGTCATTAGGTGATTTTGAAGGAAGACTTGAAAATGATTTACTTAATTGGTTTTCATTAACACCTCAGCATTGGATTATGCTGCACATGGTAATGCTTGCTTATTATAAAAATAAATCAATTACTAAAAATGAATTATTAAAGGTAATTGAAAAATCCTATCTGACGTCAAATGTTTATATAGATACGGCAATAAAAAAAGGATTTTTTAGAATTATTAGAAATGAAAAAGATAAAAGATCAATTTTTATTTTGCCCTCAGTAATAACAATAAAAACTTTTGAAGGCTTTATAGATAGAAGAGATATAGTTTATAAAGGTATTTAATGAAAAATATTTATACTTGGGCAGCTAAGCCAGCTCAACGTAATTTAACAGTTGGAGATTTAAAAAAAGCAAAAGGCAAAAAAAAATTTACTCAAGTAACTGCAAATAATTTAGAAGAAGCTGATGCAGCTGAAAAAGCTGGCTTTGACATGATTATTTCAAATGCAAAAAACGTAGTTGAAGTTAGAAAAGGTTCAAAAAATCTTTTTTTAACAGCTGCATTAGTCTTAAATGAATATGTAACAGCTGAAGATATTATGCGCGGTGCCTTTAAAGCTTTAGAAAATGGAGCAGATGCTGTCATGACACCAAGAAGTATGGATATTGTTGAAATGTTAGCTAAAGAAGATGTTCCTGTGATGGGACATTTAGGTTTGGTTCCAAGAAAATCAACTTGGATTGGTGGACTAAGAGCTGTCGGCAAAACCTCAAATGAGGCTTATGAATTATTTCAAAAATTTAAAAGATTAGAAGATGCAGGTGCTTTTTCAGCTGAATGTGAAGTTATACCAGAAAATGTAATGGGTGAAATTTCAAACAGAACAAATATTGTAACAGTATCTCTAGGAGCTGGAAAAAATGCAGATGTAATGTATTTGTTCATGGAAGATATTTGTGGCGATACAGAAAATTTACCAAGACACTCAAAAGCTTATGGTAATTTATTAAAACTTAGAAATGAAATTAAAATTGAGAGAGTAAAAGCGTTAAAAGCTTTCAAAAAAGATTCCATGAGTGGAAAATTTCCAGGAAAAAAACAATCATCTAATTTAGATAAATTACAATTTGAGGAATTTTTAAATAAATTAGATTAATAAGCTTTAGATTCTTCCTTTTTAGAAAAACCTTTCATTTTATCAACAATAGCTTTAGATCCAGCACTTAATGCTCTTTGATCAGCGCCAATTGTTACAAAATTAAAACCCTTATCAATCATTTTTTGTGCATATTCAGGAGTACCATTATGTATTCCTGCAAAAATATTATTTTTTTTAGCGTGCTCTAAAATTCTTAAAATTTCTGAATAAGCTTTAGTACTTTCGGGTCTATCAAAACCTGGCTCTTCACCAAGTGCTAAACTTAAATCTGCAGGACCAATATAAATGCCGTCAACACCCGGTGTTGACATTATTTCATCAAGTTTTTCTAAAGACTCTTTGGTCTCTATCATTGCTATTTTAAGCATTTCATCATTTGCATGTTTTGCATAATCAGAACCACCATAAATTAAACCTCTCACTGGACCAAAACTTCTATAACCATGAGGAGGGTACATACATGCTTGAACAAATCTTTCTGCCTCTTCTTTATTACTAACCATCGGACAGATGATGCCATAACAACCTGCATCAAGTATTTTCATTATTTGACCTGGCTCATTCCAGTTTACTCTTGCAAGTGGGGTAACGTCAGTTGTTGATATAGTTTGCAACATTGGTAATGCATTAGTGTAATCGACTAAACCATGTTGCATATCAATTGTAAGAGAGTCCCAACCTTGATGCGCCATTGCCTCAGCTGATACAGTGCTTGGAATTTGCAACCAACCATTAATTACAGGTTTCCCTGCTTTCATCATTTCTTTAACTTTATTTTTTCTCATAATTATATTTTAAGACCCATATGAGTGTATTTCACATTTAGGTAGTCTTTGATTGCTCCAGATCCACCTTCACGTCCATAACCAGTTTGTTTAATTCCACCAAATGGAGCTTCAGCAAGTGCAACTACTCCTGTGTTAACTGCAATACATCCTGATTCTAATTTTTCAGAACCTATGTGAGCTTTGTCCATTGAATTAGTATACAAGTAACTGCATAATCCTAAGTCATTGTCATTTGCTCTTTCTATAACCTCATCAAAAGTTTTGAATGTTAAAATTGGAACTAGTGGACCAAAAGGCTCTTCTTTCATTATTGTAAAATTATCTTTTACGTCATCAAATACTGTTGGTTCGTAATAATAACCTTTGTTGAAACCAGAAGGTCTTTTTCCACCCATTAAGACTTTTGCACCTTCTTTTTTTGTCGTTTCAACTAACTTTTCTATTTCCTCTAATCTTTTTGCGGTACTTAGAGGTCCTAACTCAACCCCTTCATCCATACCATTTCCTATTTTCAATTTTTTTGCTCTTTCCATAAAAGCACTAACAAACTCATCTTTTCTATTTTCTTGTATATAAAATCTATTAGGAGAAATACAAACCTGTCCATTGTTTCTAAATTTCCCAGTTATTGCTATATCAGCAACTTTGTTCATATCTACATCTTCACAAACAATAAAGGGAGAGTGACCACTTAGTTCCATTGTAACTCTTTGAACTTTATCAGCTGCTTTTTTTAAAATTATTTTACCAACTCTTGTAGAACCGGTGATTGATACTTTTTTAATAATATCAGACTCCATTAATTCATTTGATATTTCAGCAGGATCACCCGATAAAAGACTTACAACTCCATCTGGCACCCCAGCTTCTTTACAAATATTAACCAATTCCATCACGGCACCAGGAGTAATTGTATCTGGTTTACAAATAACAGAACAACCCGCAGCTAAAGCAGTAGAAATTTTTCTTGATGCTAATACTATTGGAAAATTCCATGGAACTAAAGCAGCAACAACACCTACCGGTTGATAGTAAACATGAACTCTAGTATCTGGAAATCTACTTTGTTGTGTTTCACCATAAATTCTTTTTGTTTCTTCAGCGTTCCATTCAAAAATATCAGCTCCACCACCAACTTCTCCAACAGCTTCAGCAAGAGGTTTTCCAACTTCAAGAGTTAACCATTTTGCTAGTACTTCTTTCTTTTCTCTCATTAAGTCAGCAATTTTTCTAAGAACATAAGATCTCTGCCAAGGTGCTGTATTTTTCCAAATCTCTAAACCTTTTTCAGCAGACTTTAATGCTTTTTGTACTTCTGCAGATGATGCTTTTGATGCTTTTCCAATCACTTCTTCTGTTGCAGGATTTATTACATCATATGTTTCTTTTTTCTCTGCTTGTTGCCATTTACCATCAATGAATTGTCCAAATTTTTCGTACATAGGTTTTTTATTTTTAAGTTTACTTAATTAGGTTTTTTAATTTATAAATATATTTATATATAAACACTATACATATTAAAAAATAAACAAATTTATGAAAAAAATTACTCTCACTTGTGCACATGCAATCGTAAAATATTTAATTGCCCAAAAAATATTAATTAATGGCAAAAAAGAACCTTTGTTTCCAGGAGTGTTTGGAATCTTTGGACATGGTAATGTGGCGTGTTTAGGCCAAGCGCTTGAAGAAAACCAAAAAGAACTTCCAACTTATAGAGGCCATCATGAACAAAATATGGCTTTGACAGGGATTGGGTATGCAAGAGCTAAAAGAAGACAACAGATTTTTGTAGCAACTTCTTCAGTTGGTCCTGGTGCAACAAACATGGTTACAGCAGCAGCCGTTGCAATGAGTAACAGATTACCTATTTTATTTTTACCCGGAGATACATATGCAAACAGAATGCCAGACCCAGTACTCCAACAAGTAGAACATTTTAACAATCCAGGAATAACTGCTAATGATGCCTTTAAACCTGTGACTAGATATTTTGATCGTATCACTAGACCAGAGCAAATTATTCAGTCATTTCCAGCAGCAGTTCAAACAATGCTAGATCCTGCTGATTGCGGACCTGCTTGCATCGCTTTAAGCCAAGATATTCAAGGACAAACTTTTGATTATCCTGAAAAATTTTTTAAAGAAAAAGTTCATGCAATTAGAAGACCAAGACCAGATGAATTTCAAATTAAAGAAGCTGCTGAAAAAATTAAATCATCAAAAAATCCAATAATAATTTCTGGTGGTGGAGTTTTTTATTCTGATGCAATGGATGAGTTAAGTAAGTTTGCAATTAAACATAACATTCCAGTAACTCAAACTGTAATGGGATATTCTACAATGAAAAGAGACCACTCACATTATGCTGGTCAAATAGGTGGGCTAGGCGGCAAAAATACAAATTCACTTGCCAAACAAACTGATCTTGCAATTGCTGTTGGTACTAAACTTGCAGACTTTACTACTGGATCTTGGGCTAACTTTGAAAACGAAAATTTTCAACTTGTTTCAATTAATGTATCAAGATTTGATGCCAATAAACATTTGGCTCAAGCGGTAGTAGGTGATGCAAAAGTTTCACTAGATGAACTTTCACAAGCATTAGGTGATTGGAAAGCTGGCGAGGAATGGAATAAAAAATCTCAAGCAGAGTTAAAAGCGTGGAATGAGCATGTAGATAAAGAGAGTGCTCCTTCAAATCAAGAGGTACCAAGTTATGTTCAAGTAGTTGGTGCCGTCTATAAGAATTCTGATCCATCAGATATCGCAGTTACAGCAGCAGGAGGTTTAGTGGGTGAAGTTATTCAGGTTTGGAGACCAAGAGAATTAAATACTCATGAAACTGAATGGGGATTTAGTTGTATGAGTTATGAAATTTCAGGAGCTTTAGGAATAAAAATGGCAAACCCTAATAAAGAAGTAATTTCTTTTGTTGGAGACGGGTCTTATCTTTTAAATAATACAGATATTTATTCTTCAGTAATTACTAACAATAAGCTTATCATAATCGTTTGTGATAATGGCGGATTTGCAGTGATCAATAGACTACAATTATTCAAAGGTGGAAACGAATATAACAATTTATTAAAGAGTTCAAATACCCCAGGTCTTGTAGATGTAGATTTTGCAAAACACGCAGAAAGTATGGGAGCAAAATCAGAGCATGTTAATTCAATTTCAGATCTTGAAGAAGCATTTAAGAGAGCAAAAAAATCAGATGTTACTTATGTAATTTCAATTAAAACTCATGCTTATCAATGGTTAGAGGGTTCTGCTTTTTGGGATAGCCCTACACTAGAAATTCCAACCACTAAAGAAAATGAAGAAGCTTTAAAACTATATAAAGAAGGAAAGAACAAACAAAGACAAGGTGTTTAATTCTTTATGAATAAAATTTTTAAAGTAGGCCTAATTGGCTGTGGTCATATTTCTGAAACATATTTTAGAGCAGAAAAATATTTCAATAATATTAAAATTGTTAAATGTGCAGATATAAACCTCAGTAATGCCCTTAAATGTGCAAAAACATATAAGATACAAGCAGTAACTGTTAATGAACTTTTGAAAGATAGAGAAGTTGAGATTATTCTAAACTTAACCATCCCTAAAGCTCATTACCAGGTCGCAAAACAGGCGTTAGTTAATGGAAAACATGTTTACTCTGAAAAACCATTAGCAATTAATTTTAACGATGGAAAAGATCTCCTTAAAATAGCAAAAAAGAAAAAACTTTATATTGGAAACGCTCCTGATACTTTTTTAGGTGGCGGTATTCAAAAATCAAAAGAATTAGTTGATAAAAAAATTATAGGTAAAATCAATCTAGGAAATGCAATTTTTGCTTTTCCTGGGGTTCAATCTTACCATCCAAATCCAGAACCATGGTTTGCTAAAAAAGAAGGTGGGCCAGTAATCGATATGGGTCCATATTACTTAACAGCTTTAGTTAATTTATTAGGACCAGCAAAAAAAGTCACTGGCAGCATAGTTAATGGAGTTAAAAGAAGAACGATTGGTATTGGACCAAGAAAAAACAAAACATTTAAAGTTGAATGTCCCACTACATATTTATCAACAATTACATTTGATAACGGAACAATAATTAGACTAACTCTTTCGTTTGATGTTATTGCTCATCAAAGAAATCATATCGAACTTTATGGTGACAAAGGCTCTATGATTGTTCCCGATCCAAATATGTTTGGAGGTTCAGTTTATGTATGTAAAAAGCTAGGTGATCCCTGGATAGAATATAAAACAAACAAAATGCCATTTGGAAAAATTAATATTAGATCACAAAGTTCTAGAGCGAACGAGTCTCCTACTAATGCTAATTATCGTGGAGCAGGACTAGCAGAAATGGCTTATTCAATTGAAAATAAAAAAATAAACAAATGTAATGGAGAACTATCTCTTCATGTTTTAGATATCATTCAATCAACAATGAAAGCATGTAAGACTAATAAACCACAAGTAATTAAGACTACATGCAAAAAACCAAGTTTATTCCAATTAAAAGATATAAAGAAAATATTGAAATAATATTTATAATCAAAATATGAAAGTTCAATATTTTGACTTAAAAAATAAACGTGCTTTAGTTTCAGGTGGAGCATCTGGTATTGGAGCATCAATTGTTGAACATCTTTGTGAACAAGGTGTTGAGGTTTATTTTTTTGATATAGATAAAAAAGAAGCTCAAAAACTAATTACAAAAATTAAAAAGAAAAAACAAAGAGTACCTACTTTTATATTCTGCAATATTAAAAATATAAAAAAATATAAAAATTTAATTCAAGGTATTATTAAAAAAAAAGGTCCAATTGATATTTTAGTTAACAACGCATCAAACGATCAAAGACATACTCTTGAGGAAATTACAGAAAAATACTGGGATGAAAGAATGACAATAAATTTAAAGCACTATTTATTCGCTATTCAAGCAGTTAAGAAAAGTATGATTAAAAACGTGGATCAATAATAAATTTAGGTTCAGTTAGTTGGATAAGAGGTGCGGTTATGTTTCCAGCTTATAGCACAGCAAAAGCTGCAATTTATGGTTTAACTAAATCTTTAGCTAGAGATTTAGGACAACATAATATTAGAATAAACTCTATAGCACCTGGATCAGTTGCAACTAAAAGACAGTCAAAATTGTGGTTAAATTCAAAATTTAAAAAAGAAATTTTAGATAATCAGTGTCTTAAAAAACAAATACTACCAGAGGATGTTTCAAGAATGGTTTTATATTTAGCTTCCGATGCTTCATCTGGTTGTACGAAACAAAATTTTACTGTCGATGGTGGATTAATTTAAGTCTGACTATTCAATTATATTAAAATCAGATTTATATTTATCGGTTATAGTTAAACCTAATCCAGGAGTATTATCATCTAAATTGATAAATCCATTTTCTGGAGCAGGATCACCTTCAAA